>NZ_NSGI01000004.1:0-333879 GCF_002295155.1 Kocuria sp. WRN011 | reverse complement strand
GCGTGCCCGGCCGGACGGTCGACAGATCAACGCAAAGGCACCCTGCGGGCCAATCGTAAGCAAGGGTCAGACCGCGTCGGCCGGGACTCCCCAATCCTTGCGGAACCGGGTAGAAAGAGACTGACAGTCGTAACTGTCTCCGACGGAGCCCACACTGGCTTGCACACCGGCTTCGCCCAGGTGTTCGGTGTAGCGAATCGAGACGTATTGGCTGCCCCGATCGCTGGGGTGCACCAACTGATCCAGCGCCCGATCCTGTGCCGTGCTCAGGGCGTGTTCCAATGCTTCCAAGAGCAGCGCTTCGGTGCGCACGTGGCCCTGGTCGCCCATCCCACAATCTGCGACGGAGAACACGTCGGTGATGAAAGCGGTGTAGCAAAACCCACTGGTAGTGCGCACATAGGTGATGTCAGCAACCCACAACCGGTTCGGCCCGGTGGCGGTAAAACACCGATTGACCAGATCCCCCGCGTGCATCGGCGGCCTTCGAGACGACGGTGGTTCGTGGGCAGCGACCTCGAACCACACCGACCAACCCGGCCTTACGCATCAAACGTGCGCACTGGTCACCTCCGATCTGCCAGCCTTCCCGGGCCATCGCATGCCAGATCTTCCGGGCTCCGTAGACGCAAGTAATAGTCCTGGTGGATCCGGGCAATGACTTCGATCAGCTGCGTATCACGAATGGCCCGGTCGCTGGCCGGCCGCGTTTTAGCGGCAAGGTAGCCGCGGGAAGTGATGAACCCACACTCTGTGGCACCCAGGGTGCGACAGATTGGTGTGAGCCCGAACTGATCGCGATACAGATCAATGAACGCGATCATCTCGTCGTGGGTCGGGAGGACTCGGCGTCCGAATTAAGCTGAGGCCGACTTCAGAATCTCGTTGGCCGCCACAGTTGGCGAGTTCTCACGTTTGAGTCGGCGGATCTCGGCCTGGGCGTCGCTGGAGACCCCCGGGCATTTACCGGCGTCAATCTCTGCTTGTTCTACCCACCGTCGCAGCGTCTCTACCGCAATGTTCAGCCTTGGGGCGGTCTCTTTGATCACCACGTACCGACTAGGAGCATCATCGTCTTCCA
The DNA here is from genome assembly GCF_002295155.1 of Kocuria sp. WRN011. NCBI lineage: Bacteria > Bacillati > Actinomycetota > Actinomycetes > Micrococcales > Micrococcaceae > Kocuria > Kocuria sp. WRN011. Next base: position 332,798 of record NZ_NSGI01000004.1, on the reverse strand, counting down.
ACCGATCAAGGCCCATCCGCACCGCACGGGCACGAAACGGCTCGAAATACTTCTGGGGCATGGGTCCAATCCTCTCAATAACGGACCGGAACAATACCCAGGACGGTTCAGTGGTCATGTTTTGTCATCCAGATGTTGCTTGACTAGGGAAGTTGGTGGGGTATTGGGTTGAGGTATAACGGGGTGACCGCTGGAGGCCCGAAATGAGCGAGTTATTCAGATCGATCAAACGTGCTTGGGGTAATTTTGTGGGCCCTGAGGCGACACGTGTGGATAACTGCATTGCCATTGGCTCCGCTGTCATTGGACTGATCGGAGCCGGGCTGCGGGCTAAGCGACGTGGGGCAAACGGAAAAATTGCAATGATCATGGCCGTAATGGCAGCTGATCTGGTTGGCGGAACATATGTCAACAACACTCGTGCCTGCGTCCGAGGGTACGAGCGCGCGGGCCAGGGAACTATGGAACATCTGACATTTGCTGCCTTGCATGTACATCCGGGTGTGGTGGGTTGGGCGGATCGAAGTTTCCGTGGTGTACGTCCAGGGGTTGTGTGGGCCGCGGCGCACTACAGCTACATGGTTCTATCTACTGCAGCCATCCGATCGTGCCCTTCGCAACGAAGAGTTCTTGGAGTGGCGCTGGCAGCCGGAGGTCTATGTCTCGACGGATCACTTGGGAGGTCGCCCGTAGCACCTTGGTTTGCATGGACCTACTACCCGAAACTCCTGATGGGCCATGCCGCCGGATCTCTGTGGCCCAACGAGAACCTCCAAGTGAGGTTTCGGGTTGACGCCCAGCCCTATTGGCGCGATGCCCCTTTGCATGACCAATTGATCAGATCGTTCTGCAGTCATGCCACTCAACGAATCTGGCATTCGCAGCACGTCAAGGGTGCGGGTTGTAACGTGCGACGTAAGCGCGGCAGCACCCCGGATACGGCGGTGCGGTTGGCCAAGTACTTCGGGACGTTCGCTGAATTATGGATGAACTTGCAAAGCCAGTACGAGCTGAGGCTTGAGCGGCCTGCTCTTCGATAGCGACTCGAGGGTATTGCTCCACTGCAAACGGCCCGATGGCGGGCCTACCGTAGAAGCTCCCGGAACCAGTCAATCGCCCCTCGGACGCCGCCGGGTCGCCTTGATCTCGGAGCGGCGTTGCTTGGCCGCGAGCCGACGGCGCACTGATCCGCGGGTGCGCCGGGTGGCCCGTCGGGCGGGCGGGGGAGGTGCCAGCGCCTCCCGAATGAGGTTTGCTAGTCGTTGCCGGGCGAGGGTCCGATTTCGGAACTGAGCACGCTGCTCGGAGGCCTCGACCATGAGGACGGTGCCGGAGAGCCGGTGCTCGAGGTTCTGAATCGCGCGTTGCCGTTGCGATTCGCTGAAAACGCTTACACGCGCGAGGTCGACGGACAACTGCACTTTGCTATCGGTCGTGTTGACCCCTTGCCCACCGGGGCCGGATGAACGAGCGAATTGCTCTGTGAGGTCCGCAGCGGGGATGGTTAGGCCGCTGGGGATTCCGGGACCGGGGGCAATGGTCAGTGCGTCCATGTCACGAACCCAGGTCTCGGTGATCTCGCCGGATTAGAGCCCATCGGGTTGTGCGCCCTTTCACCGCTCGCATTACATCAGTCATGACATCTACACACATTCAACTGGGGATCACCGGGCACTCGATGACTTCGATTGAGTTGCCATCGTGCAGGCCCACATGAGGATGGTCCTTGAACATTTGGGCGGCGGCATCGTGGGACGGTGCGTCTACGAGGGCGTAGGCAATCTTGGAGTCCTCGAAATCCTCAACGTAGGTCGAGGTGACTCGTTTCTTTCGATAGAGCGGCGAGCCTGGATCAAGGAGAGCCTCCTCGTGCGCCTGTGCCCAGGTGGCCCACGCAGTCATGAACTCGCTCTGCTGCTCATCCGTGAGTTGGTCCTTGTCGGGGTCGGCGCCACCGTGGAGAATCGCGAGGAATTTGCCCATCAACGAAGTATATGTTGTGACGTCTGGGCCACCTTGGTGCGTCTGACTGACGACCGGACAGGCGCACCCGAGCGTGCCGTGGTTGTTGATCAAGCGCATGCGTGATTGCTTAGCACATCATTGCGAAGGCACCGATTATGGAGCTATTTGGGACACCTTGGTCTTTGACCTGCCCACGATTCATGACTACGTCGAGGCGACATTGAGGATGTGACTACGCACCCTTAGAGCATGCGACTTCCCTTGCCTGCGAGCATCTGTTCCGCCAACTCGCGAGCATATGAAGGTTCTGGTTTCCAGCAGACGGCGATCTCCCACGCGAGAGCGGCTGGCAATGCCTCAAGGTCGACGCCGTTCGTGCCAGCGGGTGCCGAAAGTACCGATCTTGCCGACGCGGCATCGGGTCGCTGAGGCCAGCCTTCCGCGCATTGGTGGACCCGTGCGAGTTCCCGGCGGATTGACGTGGCCTCATGATGAGTGGCGTGACGGCCATGCGGGCGGCCTAGTGGCGGCTACGTTGGCACCATGACCTTTATTGGAATCGACCTGGCCGCTGACGTGAAACGCACGGGTCTTGCGGTGCTTCGGGAAGGTGCCGGGAGCGTCGTCGTCGACTTGGTTCGAATAGGCGCGACCGACGAGGACCTGATTGATGCCATCAGGACGGCTGAGCGTGCAGGTGTCGATGTTCCGTTCGGTTGGCCCGAGGATTTCGTAAGCGTCATTGAGGCGCAAGCGAGGGGGACATTTGAGGCCCCGGCTAGTACAGGCTCGGAATGGCGGCGGGACCTGGCGCTGCGAGCTACGGATAAAGCTGTGCATCAGCGAACGGGGCTGACCCCGCTGAGCGTTTCAACGGATCGGATTGCCTATCCCGCGTTGCGGTGGGCGGGGATTGAGGCGAAGCTTCGGGGCTTGGGGACGAATGTATGTAGGGATGGTGCGGGCGTGGTGTGCGAGGTTTACCCCGCGGCTGCGTTGAAGTGTTGGGGCTTGGCTTACCGGGGTTACAAGGGAGTGAAGAATTCGGCACAGCGATCGGAACTGGTGGACTCGGTATCCGAAAAGCTTCCGTGGCTGGACTGGAATGGGCACAGAGGTCTCTGCGCGGCTGATGACAATGCGTTGGACGCGGTCATTGCTGCTCTAGTAGCTCGGGAAGTAGAGAGAGGCCGCAGTGAACCGCCTCCGATTGATCTCGCAGAGAAAGCCAAACGAGAAGGTTGGATTTGGTTGCCGGGGGAAGTGCCAACGGCTCCGCATGTGGTTTGATGACCTGACAGGGGGAAATCCATGAATCGACATCACCTGAAACGCACCATACTCCTTGCAGACGGGGCCGGATGCGCCATTGCCGGCCTGGCCATGCTCGCCGGTAAACGTCATCTCCCAGCTGGGGACCCGTTGGCTCGACAACGCGTTCCGCTGGTTTTCGCCCTTTTCGGTACGAGTGCTGCTCTGGTCTCATCGTCTGTTCACTGTCGCGATAGAGACCTGGAAAGATCGGCATCGGTCAATGCCCTATGGGTGGCCTGGTGCGCTGTGAACTACCGGAAGTGCCGTACGTGCACCACCCGGTCGTTAGTCGGCGTGACCGGGATCTTAGACTTGACCATGGGAGTGATTCAGATGGCAGTTCGACGCGGCTAATCCCGCAGCCGCCGTTTTTCCTCAATTTTCTCGGCCTTGCGTAGAACCTTTAGGTCTCTACGTTCCCCTACGGCATGGCTGACTGTTCGAGCCCGTTCGGCGACCCCTGCTCCTGCTGAACCAACCGCCGACGACGCTTCACCAATCAGTCCTCGTGCAGCCCGCCTCCATGGCGTTTGGGAAATGAGCGAGGTTTTCTGGAGCTCTAGATCCGCATGCTCTTTGAACGTTGTGATCATCTCGCTAATCGTGTTGGCGAGGCGCGCGACCTTCGGGGCATTGATCGGATTGGCGACCTTGGCCGCATTGGTGAGCTGAGATGCACGAATCACGGCTTGGGAAAACGAATCCAGCCCATCCGCTATACGACGCACACGCTCTGTCCTCGCTACCGAGATACCTTCACGGTGGGCATCCAGTTGCAGTTCGTTCTCGTCTTCAATTCTTGCCAGTTCCAAGAGGTACTGACGGTCTTGTAGAGCTATGGTTCGCGCCAGAACCCCCAGCCAAAATTGAGTGTCCTCTTTCGCGCGGCCTAGCTCCTTGGCGACGTTGTCCGTGTTGCCCTGCACCGCAGCGATGCTGTCGCTGAGGGCATACAGCGCCGCTATGGCCTCAGCTTGCATAGTTTGCAGACTGAGCGAAGTAGCCTGGACCTTAGACCATGTCACGGGTGAGACGCGCCCCGTTTTGGTGAGGATGGCGTCTGCCTCCCCAATAGCTAAGGCGACGCCGCCGATTTGCCCTAGCGTTTCGGTCTTCTTCTGTTGGATGAGTTGATCGAGCTTCTGGTCGATGACCTCAAGGTAAGCCGAGATCTCATCGAGGGAGGCCTCTAGCGCGTATTTCGTTGCCATCGCTCCAAGAACCATTGGGGCTGCTGGCGTAAAAAAGCTCGCCTTGGAAAGGTCCTGGAATTTAAGTTGCTTGACGAACTTGCCCTTGTCCCCACGGAGGACCCCCGGGAGTAATTTATCTTTGCCTATCGATGTTCCCCGAAACTTTGAGAGGTGCTCGGCGGACTCAGACGTGAGTTTGAGCCACCGCCCGCTGTCTGCCTGTAATTTCCCGACGGCCATTCCTGCATGACCAGCAATGCGTGCGACATCCTTCTGCGAGATTTTCTTCGAACCGCCTGCGACTTCTTTATCGAAGATGGCAAGTGCCGTGTCAGGCCCGAAAAGCAATATCCCGTCGGTGGCTTCGAAAATTGTGACATCCTCCCCAGATTGGCTCATATTGAGGATCTTAGTCTCCGCCAAGCTCAATTCGTATGCATGAGAGCCTGGGTCCGGGCTGTGCCTGAGCCGTTATGGAACTTGACTGCTGCAGGTGACTGACCATACCAGTGGGCGGGGTACGGTCGATCGCATGAGTGACGTCATACCCACGCAATCCGCCTCGCGGGATATTCCTTGGGAGGCCGGACGATGGACGAATCGGCCAGTGTCGACCAAAGTGTCCAAGGACGGGACGCTCCATGTAACGGCGGCGGAAGGATCCGACGCTTGGCGGCACACGTCGTACGGTTTTGTTCATGACACCGAACATGCTCTGCTGGTGAGCTTTACTCCCAGGACTTCCATGGAGGTCGAGTTCGGCACTCCGTTCGAGGAACAGTTCGACCAGGCAGGTATTTTCGTTCGAGCCTCCGCGGAGCATTGGGTCAAAGCGGGAATCGAATTCACCGATGGCACTCCACATATCGGTGCCGTAGTCACGGATGGTCGTTCCGATTGGTCGGCTACGCCAGTTCAGAGCTGGTCTGGCCAACCGGTGACCATGCGGATCAGTTGGACCGGCGACGCTCTCACCGTCCGCGCTCGCTGTTCGGACGGACCCTGGGAGCTTGTTCGCGTCGCGCCCTTTGATGCACGGGAAGGCGTCACGGCAGGGCCATTCGTGTGCGCGCCGACTCGCAGCGGGCTCGAGGTCCCCTTCCGACGTTGGAGCGTCGGCGAGGCGGACCGTTCGCTGCACTGAACGAAAAAGTCAGGGCTCCGTGGAGAGGCGGCAGCGCGACGTCGGCGTCGTCGTGAACGAAGTGTGGTCCATGGCCAGGCGGAGAGACTGGTGGGTTCGACTTATTGTGGGTGGATGACGCGGATTCTGGTGACCGGCATGTCAGGGGCCGGCAAGTCGACTCTTCTGGAGGAGCTGCGGCGCCGGGGGCACGACACGGTCGATACCGACTATGACGGTTGGACACTTCCAGACGGATCGTGGAACGAAGAGCGGATCTCGCGCCTTTTGGCAGAGCCGCACAATGTGGTGGTGTCTGGAACCGTGGAGAACCAGGTCAATTTCTATAATCGTTTTGATCAAGTAATTCTTTTGAGCGCACCGCTGGACATCCTTCTGGAGCGGGTGCGGACCCGCAGCAACAATCCCTATGGGAAATCAGCGCCTCAACAAGCTGAAATTCGGCACTATGTGGAAACGGTTGAACCACATTTGCGTAGAGGGGCAACGGTTGAACTCGACGGTACTAGGGCAACTCAGGACCTGGCCGATGAGGTAGAACGGTTCATCGCAGTGCAGACATGACGGAGAACCGCGTTCAATCACGTCAGCTGGAGTCCCCATCCTCCTGGTGCAGTGTCCCCAATCATGGTGTCATGGGTGCAGGCACACACCAGTGAAGGCGCATGAAGCCAGGCAGCCAACGGATGCGATCCACTTCATGCGGAGCACCATCCATGTCGCGCACAAGGAGGCCGTAGAAATGGCCAAACACCGGCGCAAGTGGCGTCCCAGTTTGAAGAACGCTCATCGAAAGACGTCACAGCACTCGACGGACCTCGCCAGGCCAAACCGGTCGAACGTGCCAGAGGCGATCTCAACGGCGGTTCGAGAGGTGAGCCGAACCACCGGTCACGAAGCGAGCAAAGTCATTGAGCTACAGCGCACTGGCGACGGCAGTTGGCTGATCGTCGTGGAGGCCATTAGCTCCACTGGCGTCTCGGGGGTAAAGCCTGAGCAGTACGTCATCCGCTTGAGCAGCGAGGGCAGTATTCTCTCGTACGAATTGGTCGGACATGATTCGCCATCGCGCTCCGCCGAAGCCCCTCGGAGCGCTCTCCCCGTGGATCTAGGACTACGCGCTGAGCTGGACACGGACATCGCGATTTCGTTTTGAAGTATCAACGTGGTGAATCTGCGCCTACGAGGATCGATCCGTCCGCTGAGGAACAGAGGAAAGCGGTCTTAGTCGTCTTCCCGACTCCGTCTCTGAATCGAGGTATACCATTCTGTATACCTCAGCAACAGAATGTTTATATGAATACAACCATCAAGGTGAGCCCCGAGCTGCGGGATCGGATCAACCGTGATGCACAAGAGCGGGGCCTGACTGCGGCGGGTCTCATTGAGAAATTGCTGGATGCGCATGAGCGACGACAGCGCATGGAAGCCTTTGGCCGGGCGTTTAGAGCTGCGGATGCCACGTACTGGGATGAATATCGTGTCTGGGACGTGACGCTCGACGATGGTCAATCCGTTGGGTGAGTGAACTCCGGCGAGGAGACGTCGTGTGGATCGAACTCGATCAGGTGCGTGGGCGTGAACAGTCCGGACGCCGCTCGGCCCTTGTGGTGGCAAGTGATCTCTACCTTGAGCAGGCGGACACGCTGATGATCATCGTGCCAGCCACAACAACCGATCGGGGATGGCCAAACCATATCCCTGTGCGGGGCCCAGAACTTGGCCTCTCGCGAGCGACGTTCGCTATGACGGAGCAGCCTCGGACCGTCACTCGAGATCGCGTGGTTGGTCACATTGGCACTGTCGACGCGGAAACAATGCGAGAAGTCGATCAGTGGTTGCGTGACTTTCTTGCGCTTCCCTGAGGACATCGGACACATGAATTAGCCGATCAGTGGATATATCCACTGATCGGCTAATTGACTGCCGTATGCCCTACTTTCGCAGCGACTTCTCTAACGGAATGCTGCCGTCTTGCCACGGCAGAACTGCCCAAGCCAGCAGGTACACCGCGATACCAATGACCGGCAACAAGAAGGACAGCAGAATCAGCAGGCGGACCACCCACACGTTGACGCCGCACTTGGCGGCGATACCTCCGCCGATGCCAGCGACGAGTCGCTGGGGTCCACGTCGGAAGCCGAGATTACGCATGGTTTCAAATAGTGAGTTCATGCCCTCAACACTACGCACTCTCCGTTGCTGGGACAGTGGGGATAGCCCTAGGAACTTCCCGGATGCGCGTAGCCCTTTGCCGGCCGGGCGGTGAACGGCCCTCATTCGAATCGTCCGGCGGCAGGTCTGCATGTCGGAAGCACGCCATATGGTTGAGCTCATGAACCGACCTGACCGGGGACCGGGCCAGAGCAGTCTCGACAGCGTCATGACAACGCTCGAAGCCCGCACGCCTCGCAGGATCAGTCTGCCGACGGCGCGGCGTATCGCGTTGGCTGCTCAGGGGTTTCTGGATTCCCGTCCCGCCCCGGGGAAGACCACGGCTCGACATCTGCAACGAGTCATCAACAGGGTGGGTGTGATCCAGATCGACTCGGTCAACGTGCTGACCCGAAGTCACTACCTGCCGTTCTTTTCGCGCCTGGGCAGTTATGGCAGGACCAAGTTGGATCAGTTCAGGGATCGCGAACCGCGGCGGCTGGTTGAGTACTGGGCGCACGAAGCAAGCATGATCCCGCCTTCCACCTGGCCCTTGCTGGGATTCCGGAGAGAGCGTGCCAAGCATGAAGCGTGGGGAGACATGCGCCGTGTCCAACAAGAGCATCCTGAACTCGTCCAGGCAGTTCTGGCGGAAGTCAGCGCAAGAGCCCCGATAACAGCCAGGGAATGTGACGCGGCTATGACGGTGGACATTCCCCGCCGCGAGGGCGCCTGGGGCTGGAACTGGTCCGCCGTCAAGACCGCCCTCGAGTACCTTTTCTGGTCCGGCGAGATCACGAGTGCAGGACGAAATGCGCAGTTCGAACGCACCTACGTGCTGCCAGAGCGTCTTGGCCTGCCCCGCGAGCCAGTGGATTCGGAGACCGCTCATCGCGAGTTGGTGCGTATCGCTGCCCGCGCCCACGGCATTGGGACGGCCCGGTGCCTGCGCGACTACTTCCGGCTGGGAGCTGCCGAAACCAACCGGGCTCTGGCATCGTTGGTGGCAGACGGAGAGCTGGAGATCGTGACGGTCCCTGGGTGGTCGGATCGCGTGTACCTGGACACCTCTGCGCGGATTCCGCGGAAGGCTCACGTGGAAGCTCTCCTGAGCCCTTTCGACTCGCTGATCTGGCAACGGGAGCGGACCGAAGCATTGTTCGGAATGCGTTACCGCCTGGAGATCTACACCCCGGCCCATCGCCGTATTCACGGATATTACGTGCTGCCTTTCATCTTCGGAGACCGTCTGGTGGCGCGGGTGGATCTGAAAGCAGACCGGGCCTTCGGCCGTCTCCTGGTGAAGCAGTGCACGTGGGAGCCCGATGCCCCGCCCGAGGCGCTGCCCGCCCTGCAGCATCATCTACAGTCGCTGGCGAACTGGCTGGGGTTAGATGACGTGGTCCATCACCAGTCGAGTGCCCAATAGACGGAGGATGGGAACATGCCTGAACTACCCGAGCTTGACGCAGCCGTTGAACAACTCCGGGACCGCGTGGTGGGTCACCGGTTCCGCGAATTTCAGGTGGTTGCCTTCAGTGTCTTGAAAACTGCGGAGCCGCCCCACACCTCTCTGGCAGGGCGGAAACTGACGGGTGTTTCGCGCCGTGGCAAATTCTTGCTGATGGAAGCGGAGGGGCGTCATGCCGTTGTGCACCTCGCCCTGGCGGGCTGGTTCAAGCTAGGGGAGGGCATGGCTTCTGGTAAGCCCCCGGCCAGGTCCGGTCCTCTGGCCGTGCGGTTGGATTTCGAGGGCGACGACGCCGCTCGCCTGGACTTCACGGAGCAAGGTAAACGTAAGAGCATGGCCCTCTGGATCACAGACAACCCCAACTCACTGGAACGGCTCCAGCGGCTGGGCCCCGAAGCCGACGCGGTGACCTTGGATGAGTTTGCCGAGATGCTCAGCGGGACAGCCTCGCGTCTGAAGACGATCCTCACGGATCAGACCGTCATGGCGGGGATCGGCAATGCGTGGTCGGATGAAATCTTGCACCGGGCCAAACTCTCACCCTTCGCCGCAGCCAATAAGGTGAACGCCGAACAGGTCAGGACCCTCCACGCGGCACTGCAAGAGGTATTGACCGAAGCCAAAGCTGCTCTGACCAATGTGCCGCTGGATCGTATCAAGGCAACGAAAAAGTCGTTGTTCGGCGTCCACGATCGCGCGGGGCAGGCCTGCGCAGTGTGTGGTGGGACCGTGGCCGAAGTGTCCTACGTGGATCGCTCGATGCAGTACTGCCCCACATGCCAAACAGATGGCAAGAAACTCAGTGATCGCCGTATGGACCGGCTGCTCAAATAGCGATCTGCAAAACCACACAGGCAGGGGTGCACAAATTCCCCACAGCGAACTCATCGCGCCCGCACACTTACGAACCCGTGAACCGCTTGCGATACGACGTCGGCGTGGTGCCGTAACTGGCCACGAAGCTCTGCCGAAACGTCACGGGATTGCCGAACCCACAGGCCCGGGCAATCCGGGCGACCGACCACGGCGTCGTCTCGAGCAGGGTACGTGCCTCGTCGAGCCGCCGTTCGGTAACCCATTTAGCTGGCGTCGTGCCTGTTGTTTCGCGGAAACGACGCGTGAAATTGCGTTTGCTCATCCGCGCCCGCTCCGCCAGTTCATCAACCGACAGCGACTGGTCGAGGTTGGCCAGCACCCAATCGACGACCTCGCTGATCGGCCCCTGACCCTGCTGAACAGGCAATGGGCGTTCGATGTACTGCGCTTGTCCACCCTCCCGGTGCGGGGCAATGACTAGGTGCCGCGCCACGCGCGCCGCCGCGGCTGTGCCGAGGCGCGTACGCACGATATGGAGACACGCATCCAAGGCAGATGCCGTTCCTGCCGAGGTCAGGACATCGTCGTGATCGATATACAGCGCGTCCGGCTCCACGACCACCTGCGGAAATCGTTCCGAGAACTGAGCGGCCCCCGCCCAGTGCGTCACCGCCGTCCGGCCATCCAACACACCCGACGCCGCCACCGGGAACGCGCCGAGGCACAGCCCGGCGACATTTGCCCCGCGCTCGTGCGACGCGCGAATTAGCTCCGTGACGTCTGGCGACGGCGGGCAAAGGTCTGGTCGCCACGCAGGGAATACCAGCAGATCCGCCGACGCCGCCGCGTCCGGCCCCGCAAGATCGGCAAGTACCAGTCCCTCGGCGGTTCGAACCGGCCGACCATCCTCACTCCACACGGTGACTGTCCAGTCTTCAGCGAGGCCCTGGCGCGATACCTCACCGAAAACCTCCAGCGGCACCGATGCATGAAACATCGTGATGCCCTCGAACACGTGCACCGCAATTTTCATTTTTGGCCCGATTCCATCGACAGTGTGCTCTTGTGCCACTCACGGTATCTCACGTCAGCCGGAATGATGATGAGTAGTGAATCTTCCGATCGCCCACTTTTAGCTAGGAGAATCTTCATGACCGCACCCCGCCGCGCACTGATCCTGGTCGATGTTCAGCAGGAGTACTTCGAGGGCCCGCTGGCCATCAAGTACCCGCCGAGCAGTAATTCTTTGGCCAATATTCTCCGTGCCGTGGATACAGCCGAGCAGGCTGGCATGCCGATTGCGGTCATTCAGCACGTGGCTCCCGAAGGGTTCCCTGTCTTCGCCGAAGGATCAAACGGGCAAGAGCTCCACCCGGACATCGCCGCACGACTCGGAAATACCTGGAAGCACGCGACCAAGTCTTTCGCGAGCATTTTCCCCGAAACCGACCTTGATGAGTGGGTTCGCGAGAACCAGATCGAGGCCATCACGTTGGTTGGATACATGACCAACAACTGCATTCTGGGCACCGCCGTGGACGCAGAGCCGCGCGGGTTGACCGTGGAGGTGTTGTCGGACGCCACGGGAGCCATTGCCTTGTCCAACGCCGCGGGTTCCGCCTCTGCTCAGCAGGTCCACGAGACCCTCATGGCGTTACTGAACTCGAACTTCGCCGTGGTGACCACGACCGATGACTGGCAGAGCGCCGTCGTCGACGGAAGCGGACTCGAGGGCAGCAATCTGGTGGAATCCGCCATGAACGGCTGACCACAGACCGTCCAGAAAAGTTCCCCTCAGCAACATCAGAACTACCAGAACGGAGTCCCCGTGGTTTCCCGAGTACCCCTGTCCGTTGTCGATTTCTCTAGTTTTTACGACAACGAACGTCCCGCCGATGCGTTCCGACGCTCCGTGGCCATGGCGCAGAAAGCTGAGCAACTGGGGTATTCGAGGGTCTGGTATTCCGAGCACCACACACGTCCTCGATCGCCTCTGCGGTACCGTCCTTGGTGATTGCCCATGTGGCAGCCCATACATCGTCAATCCGACTGGGCGCCGGCGGCGTCATGCTGCCCAACCACTCTCCGTACGTGGTCGCGGAACAGTTCGGCACCCTTGAAGAGATGTATCCCGGTCGCATTGACCTGGGACTGGGGCGGGCGCCCGGAACTGATCGCACCACGCTGGCCCGCGCCCTACGCCGCCCGCTCAACGGAGCCGAGAATTTCCCGTCGGACATCGTGGAACTCATGCAGTATCTCAAGGGGGAATCCCCGTTCCCCGGTATCCAAGCTGTCCCCGGAAGAGGCACGAACGTACCGGTCTACATTCTGGGCTCGTCTCTGTGCGGAGCGCAGCTGGCGGCAAAACTTGGGTTACCGTATTCGTTCGCATCGCATTTGTTTCCGCCGATGCTCGAACAAGCTGTTGCCGCGTATCGGGAAACGTTCGAGCCGTCGTCAGTGATGTCCGAACCGTATGTGATCGCGGCCCTCAACGTGACCGCCGCAGACACCGAGGACGAAGCGAAGCGGATCTACGAGGAAATGGTGCGTCAGCACATTTTGGCAATGCATTTCAACGGACGGTCGGCGAGCGACGGCGAGGTCGCCCAGCTGCTGGCCTCACCGGCCGGCCAGCACTACGCATCAATGCTCGATTATTACGGCGTGGGCACCGGCGATCAGGTTGCGGACTATCTGCAGCACTTCACCGAACGAGCACAGGCCGACGAGCTCATGCTCCTGGTCAAGGGCCCGACTACGGAATCTAACAATCGCTCTCTGGAGCTCATTGCTGAGTCATGGGGTTTGGACCCGGACAAGGCCGCGGGAGATCCCACGACCTGGCGGCGGTGACCAGTGCCGTGTTTCTGCGTCAGCCCTCGTGACGGAAGCCGACCTTGATGGTGACCTGCCAGTCTGCGACCTTGCCGTCCTTGATGTGGCCGCGAACCGACTGAACTTCGAACCAGTCCAGGTTGCGTAAGGACTTGGATGCTTCGGCCAGCGCGTTAGTGATCGCGGCGTCACTGCCCTCCGGGGAGGTGCCGACGATTTCGGTGATGTTGTACACGTTGTTGGACACGGTTCCTCCTGAAGCGGGGCTACTGTCGCTGGCCCGCGAATTGTCTTGCGTGTGATGCATGCCACACTATCGGACTGGCTTGGGCGGGCGTAGGAGGGAAGGACAAAGCCTCAGGGGAGGAAAGCGCGGAAAAACTGCCTCACACACGCTTGTTCCTCACACCACACTCGGTTTGCGTGGCGACTCCGCGTGGTCGTTCGTCAATGATCGTGTTCTTACAACGAGCCCGGAGGCCTGCCAGCCCGCCCATCATGGTCTGGAGCTGATCCGCAGTATGCCCGGTCCAGTTCCTCAGCTCCGACAGGATGCGAACGGCCCCCAAGCTTCGGTAGGAACGGGTGGGGTTACCAGGGAATCGTTTGTCGGTGACATGCGGATCATCTTCGATAGCTCCGGTCGGTTCCACAATGTAGATCCGTCCAGGCACAGGCCCGGCGGCCAGTTCGGTACCCTACGCCGCGGCGTCCAGAGTTTGAGTGATGTAGACGTGGCGCAATGTGCGGCTGCCCTCGAAGTCCGAGGCGTATCCAGGCGTCAGCAGCTCTCCCGGAACGAACCGGGCTTTGGTTCCATGCAGGTAGGGCCTTCCTGGTACATAGCAAATGGTGTTGGTTGAGCGGTCATGAGTGCACGCCTATCAGGAAAAAGTTGGTTCGAGGGCGACACATCATGAGGTTCTCAAGCCGCTTGGTTTCCATACCTTTGCCGGGCGGCCTCGCCTGATGTTCCCACCAAGCTACCTATCGCCGCCCACGACATCCCGGAGTTCCGGGCCTGTCGCACGGCCTCTTGAATGTGGCGCTGCGCCGCAGACTGTTCAGCGACGGCGGTGCGCAGTTCCAGAATCGCGTTCGCATTCAGCTCGTCATCCGAGTTTGGTTCGTAGGACTCGAACCGAGCTGCGAGTTCGTCCGCGTGAGCAAGGATCTCATCAGTAGTGCGGGGCATCTGGATCACCTTAAAAACTTTCTGCGTGCTGGCATCGCATGGATGATAACAATGTGGTCTACGCCCTGAACGTAGCCGATCTCCAATAGCGCCCCCGGAGGGCTTGCTCCAATGATCATTGTGAAACCGTCGCCAAGGTCCCAAGCGCGAATCGGATTCCGGTACGCGTGAAGGATGTCATCCTTACTCCTCAAGTGCTTGAGGGCCGATGTGGCGATAAGCGGATCACCTGTTATTCCAAGTTACCTTGCGATATCCGCCGCGTCGAGGCATTGCCATTCAGGCCAGGACCGCTGCAACTAGCTCCAGACGTTTCGGTGAAGTAGGAATTGGAAAGTGCTCGAATGTTCATGTCCAAATAGTTTCGAACCATCAGGGGAAACGGAACAGTCATCGCTGCACTTGTGGACAATGGCACCATGCCCGACCCCATCTTCGACAACGCCCGACTAGCCGCCGTCTACGACGTCATCGAGGGTGACCGCAGCGACCTCGACCCCTACGTGGCCATGGTCGACGAGTTCGGCGCGTCACGCGTCGTGGACATCGGCTGCGGCACTGGCACGTTCGCAACGTTGCTCGCGAGTAGGGGAGTAGACGTGGTCGGCGTAGACCCTGCCGGAGCCTCCCTCGACATTGCCCGTCAGAAACCCCACGCGGACAACGTCACCTGGGTCCACGGCACCGCACCCGACGTATTGCCGCTCCAAGTCGACCTGGCGTTCATGACCGCCAACGTCGCCCAGGTTTTCCTCACCGACGAGGACTGGTTGGGCACCATTATCGCTGCCCATTCCGCTCTCCGCCCGGGCGGCCGACTCATCTTCGAATCGCGCGATCCCGCTCGTCGCGCGTGGGAAAGGTGGATCCGCGACCAAACATATGAGGTTGTCAGCACGCCCCGCGATGGCGAGGTCGAAAACTGGGCGCACGTCATCCACGTCGACGGCGCCCTGGTCACTTTTGAGACGCCCACCATTTTCCGTAACGACGGCGCTCGCATCGGCTCCACGAATACTCTCCGGTTCCGCAGCCGAGACGAACTCACCGCCTCACTGGAAGATGCCGGATTCACCGTGGAGGCCATCCGAGATGCACCTGACCGCCCAGGCCGAGAACTCGTGTTTGTGGCGCGCAAGAACTAAAGAGCGCGGACTCCAGTGAGGCCGCGAGCGGCGTCGTAGTTCAACGACGCTGCGTCAGGGCGCTCCCTCGGTGCGATCGTCCATGAACTGGGCCGCCACAATTGCTGCCGTGGAACTGAGCGCGGTGATGATTCCGGGCCAGTGCGTGACTGACAAGAACAATGTACTCACGGCCACCCCGAGCACGGTGACCAGACCGAGGCGCGGCCACAAAGAAAGCCGCCACTTGGCGCGGGGAGCGGCCCAAATGGACCAGATAATGATGATCCCGACCAGAAGCACCGCGGCCGCGAGCAACCGGCCCGGTCCGCCGACGAGGGTCCAACCCGCCCACGCGGCGCAGCCCCACAGAATGACCTCGCCCAGAAAGGCCACGAGATGCCACGGGGTCATGTGCAGTTCATCGCTCACATAACAACAGTGACTGACTACCGGTGATGCCGAAAGGCCTATGCGAGGAAAGTGCACCCAGAATGCCTCCCGGGTGCACTTTCCTCACTTAACGCTGTGCGCTTCAGAGTCAGTCGGCGACCTTCGCCACCAATCGGCCCTCCGCGGTGCCGTCGATCAGCTGTTGGATGCCGTCCGCGATTTCCTCGAAATCAATCTCGCTGATGACCGGAGTGAGATCGCCGGAGGCCATGTACTTCATAGTCTCCAGGATGTCTTCCTTGCTACCGCCCTGCGAACCGACCAGTTCCTTGCGACCAAGGATGAGCGGGTAGATGTCGATGGTGGCTTCCAGCTTGCCCATGCCCACCTGCACAACGCGTCCGCCGCCCGACCACTTCACGACGTCCAGTGCTTCCTTGGTAGTCACGCCGAAGCCGGCGTAGTCGATGATCACGTCGAGCTCGTCGTCGGCGAACTCCGCGATGGACTTGGCCACCTTGACGGCTCCGCCTTCACGGGCGCGATCCCAGACCTTTTCGTTGATCTCCGCGACGTACACCTTGGCGCCGCGCAAGTGAGCAACTCGGGCGCCGATCTGGCCGAGGCCACCGAAACCGATGATGCCAACCTTCATTCCGGCCTCAACACCGCCGGTGGTCAAAGCGCCCACGGAGGTCATGCCGGCGTCGGTAGCGGCGGCTGCTTCAGCAAAGCTGACTCCTTCGGGCATCGGAATGAGTGCCTCGACCGAAACTTCCGCGCGGTCCTCCCACGCGCCGTTGACCATGTAGCCCATGAACTCGGCCATGGGGGTTACGGCAACCTTGTCGCCGACCTTCCAATCGGTCACGCCCTCGCCGACCTCGCTGATCACGCCGGCGGTCTCATGACCCGGGACGACCGGAAGTTCCTTCATGTTGGCGAGCCACTTCTCGTCCTCCATGATGCCCACGTCAGAGTGGCACAACCCGGCGGCCTTCACGTCAATGACTACCTTGCCCGGTCCTGCGGTGGGCTCGGGAATCTCCACGCGCTCGAACGGTTTGTGGGTACCAACGAAATGCCATGCCCTCATGGTGTGCTCCTACTCGTCATCGGGTGTGAACACTTCCATTCTATGAAAGTTCCGCGTCAATAAAGGGCTGTGAGACCCTTCTCACTACCGGCTGCTGACTCCGATGGCCTTCCTGAACGTGGACTGATCGGTCACAGCGGCAAGCATGTAGGCAGCAAGATCCGCTCGCGAAATCGAGCCTCCCAGCTTGCCGTCCTGGTCAGCCTCCAGAGCCTTGACCTCACCCGTTGCGGGCTTGTCCGACAGCCCGGAAGGACGCACGATCGTCCAGTCCAAACCGGACTTCTCGACCGCAGCCTCCTGCTCATTGTGGTCCGCCAGCGGTTTGGCCAGCACGATCGGCGTGATCAGGTTCAGCGGGGCCGGGAGCTGCGACGCAGAGTCACCCGCACCCAGCGACGACTGCACGATCAACCGCCGCACGCCAGCTTCCTTCATCGCAGCGATCACGGTCCTCGTCACCGTGGCACGCTGGTTCTCGACGCCCTTCGCCCCACCGACGGTAACGACGACGGCGTCCGCGCCAGCAATTGCCTTACCCACGGCTGCAGAGTCGGTCGCGCTGCCGACGACGCTCCGCACGACCCCGGGCACATCTCCACTGCGGGACAAGACGGTGACCTCGTCCCCGGCTTGGAGTGCTGCTGCTCCCACGTGGGCCCCGGTGCCCTTCGAGCCGCCGATGATCGTGATTTTCATGGTGTCCTCTTTCCGCCAGTGGGTTTCATGCGTCTCCCCAATCTCTATCAAGCTGACCTGCAGGTTTTCCGGACGATTCAACGAAAACTTGATGCCCACGACCGTTGTCTCTGGGCCATCTCGGTGGCATCATATACAGCATCAAATGATGTAGGTTTCGGTGATCTTGGAGGATGTCATGCGCACCACGGTGAACATCGATGATGAACTGCTGGCTCAGGCCAGTGAGCTGACCGGGATCACTGAACGGTCGGTGCTCTTGCGTGATGGATTGAAGACGCTTATCCGAGTTGAAAGCGCAAAACGACTTATTGCACTGGGGGGAAGCGATCCGGAGGCTACGGCTGCTCCGCGTCAACGCGGGCAAGCCGCATGATTCTGGTCGATACCTCGATTTGGATCGATCATCTTCATGGGTCAGAGCCAGTGATGCTGGCCCTTCTCGAACAAGACCTAGTCGGCTACCACCCATTCGTTGTTCAGGAGTTGTCACTGGGATCGATCAGGAATCGAGATTCCGTACTTGGGATGATTGAAAACCTTGAACAGTTTCCAATGATGAGTCATTTGGAGACCATGACTTTGGTCCGCAGTGGGCAACTATGGGAGCGAGGATTAAGCGCGATTGATGTACATCTCCTCGGATCCGTGTCATTAGTTGGTGGAGCTAGGCTGTGGACGAGAGATAAACGGCTCCGCAAAGCGTGTGAAGACTTGGGCGTTGGCTCTTTGGAACAAGCCTGAGGGGACGCAACCGCTACCGCGTGGCTGCTTCTCTGCACGATCATCACAGCACGCTGCGACTTCATCCCACCTACAAATAACTGGTGCGAACATGTCACTTTCACCCTCACCACTCCGAACCTGCAAGACTTGAAGCTCTGCTGAACGAAGGGAAGACCATGGAAGACTCACCGAAGACCCAGCCCACCAACCCGCAGAAGGGGACTCCTTGGGGCCTCGTTCTGATCATGATCGGGTTCTTCTTGGCCACCGGACTGGTGATTGGCATTGGCGTCGTTTCGCTGGATCTTGGACTCGGCGGCTGATAGGCCTCACAACCTGAGGCCTTACAGGGCCGGAGCTGTCATTCCGGATTGCTGAGCACGCCAACGGCGGTACGTGAAGATCCCAAGACCACGGCGGGCGGTCACCTTCAACTCTAAGGTGACCGCCCGCCGTCGTCGGCTGTGGTGCGAAGTTAGTTCGCGAAGGTGTCCTGCAGGTTTCCGTTGCCGGTCCACAGGGCGATGGAGTCGCCGCCGTTGTTGAGCACGTTGGCGGTGCCGTTGTTGTAGTAGGCGTCCGCGCGGTTGGTGCCCGGACCGGTGTAGACGCGCAGCTGCGCACCCGGCGCCAGGACGTAGCCGTTGCCCACGGTGAGTTGGGTATTGGCAGCGTCGCGAATGATGTATCCGGAGACGTCGATCGTGCGGTTCGTGGTGTTCTGCAAAATCACGTGCTCGCCGGTTTCCGGCTGCAGGTCGTTGCCGGGCACATCGTTGATCGAGTCAGCGATCTGTACGCCCGTGTTCTGCGGGAACGGCTTCTGACCGCGTTCGTGGCGGGAGAATTGAATGGGGAAGTCCCCGGTCACGCGGTCGACGCCCAGCGCCACCATCTGGTCATAGGCCTCGGTGGAGTTCACGGTGTACACGCCGATGCCCATGCCCGCGGCCTTGACCCGCGCCACGCCGGCGGCGTCCAGGTTCCGGTAGCTCGTGCCGAAGTGATCGGCGTACGTGGCGATCTGCGCCAGGGTTGCGGAGTCGGGCACGGTGCCGATCAGCTGCTGGAGGGGAACGTCCGGCGCGAGCTCCGCGAAGCGCTGGTTGGACGCGGGGTCGAAGCCCAAGACCTCTATTTGATCGTTCTTCAGCAGGCGATTCCAGTCGCGATTGTTCTGCAGCGAGTCCGCGACGACCTTTTCAATGCCGGGGGAGTTGACCGGCGACTTGATCTCGATGAACACGCCGATCTTGTTGTTGGCGATCTTGGCGGCATCGTTGAAGTGGGGAATCTTCTCGCCCACGAACTTGTCCGAGAAGTACGAACCCGCATCAAGCTGCTGCAGCTCGGCCCAGGTGAACGAGGTGATCGGGTCGTTTTCGCGGCCCGGGAACACGTCTTCCACGTTGGTGGTGCGCGCGGGGGTGTCGTCGTGGAAGAGGAACGGTACGCCGTCCGCGGAAAGCTGCACATCGATCTCAAAGTAGTCCGCGTGCGAGGACCGCGCGTCCTTGAAAGCCGACACCGTGTTCTCGGGGGCAGTACCTGCCGCGCCGCGGTGGCCGATCAGCAAAGGTTCGTTCGCCGACGACGCCGCCCGCGTCTCGTTCTTCGCCGCAGCCTCCGCTGTCGGGCGGGTATCGGGCTGTGCGTAAGCCGGTGCGGTGATTGGTGCCAGGACGGCGACGGACAGCGCCGCGGCCGCCGTGGCCTTGGAGATGCGGCCGAAAGTGCGGTTGCTTCTAGTGTTCACTGTGAACCTTTCGTTCAAGAACTTCGGGCAACTCGAGACCAACTTGACGGTGTATTCCCCCAGGTCCCGAGCGTGTCAGCAGGATCAACGGTGCTTGAAGAAACTGACGGCCAAGAAGCCACGGGGTGACCGGCACATGAAGAAGTAAACTGAGTTGAGACCCCAGGGGACGCGCGAAAGCCTGAATGAACTCGCATTGAGGTCGGGGCAGTTGCGCAGGGGTGCATCGAAACAGAGAGGGCAACCCAATGGGTGCCATCACGATCGAACAAATAATCTCCGCAGACGGATTCGCGGCCGAGTCTGACGATGGAATCGGTTTCTTCGGAGCGGCCGACGCTGTCGATGCAACGGAGTCATCAGGACCAGTGAGCGAGCAGGATTCTGAGCAACTGCATTGGCTCGAATCGGTCGACGGCATCATCCTTGGGCGGCGGACCTATGAGATGTTCGCGAGGTTCTGGCCGATGGCAGATCCCGCCGAGAACCCTGTTGCGGGCCCCATCAATTCGCTACCCAAATACGTGGTGTCCAGGTCGCACTCACTATCGGGCTGGTCACCTCTGATGCACATCCTGCCAATCCGTTGGAACTACCCCCGCAGCTCCTCCGCAATACCCCGTCCCGCCTCACGGCCGGAGAACATGCAGCCGCCCAGGAACGTGCCCTCCAACGAGCGGTAGCCGTGCATCCCGCCGCCACCGAAACCCGCGATCTCGCCCGCGGCCCACAGTCCAGGAACGGGCGAATGGTCCAGGCCCTGAACGCGCCCGGACAGGTCCGTCTGCAGGCCGCCCAAAGTCTTGCGCGTGATGATGTTCAACCGCACCGCGATGAGTGGTCCTGCCTTCGGATCGAGAATTTTGTGCGGTGATGCCGTTCGCGCCAGCCTCTCGCCGCGCGACCGTCGAGAGTTATGGATCGCTGAAACCTGCAGATCCTTAGTGAACGGGTTGTCCATCTCGCGGTCTCACGCCACGATCTGTCGCTCCAAGTCCGCCAGCTCGATGAGCGGTTCGTCAGTCAGTGCGTTCATGCCTGCCACCAGCTCGCTCAGGGATGACGCCACCACAAAATCCTCGCCATGCTTCTTGAACGCCTCGACCGGACCAGCCGCGCCGGGCAGCACGCGGCTCAGGGTGAGTTTTAAATCGCGGTCGGTCACGTCCGGATTCTGCTCCGATCCGGACAGCGCGAACTCCTTCTCGATGATCCGCTGCGTCAGCACGAACCACGTGTAGTCGTACCCGCTGTGGCCGATCGCCTTGAGCGTCCCCAGCGTGTCGAAACCCGGGAAGTTCGGCACAGGCAGCCGCTGACCGCGCGCGTCGAACCACAGAGAAGACGGCCCGGGAATGATTCGAATCCCGTGATCAGGCCAAATCGGATCCCAGTTGGTCACACCTTCCGTGTAATGCCACATCCGGTCGCGATTCACGATCCGACCGCCGGCGGCCTCCGCGAAGCCCAGCATGCGGCCGTCCACGTACTCGGGTACGCCCGTGATCATCTTGCGTGGCACTTGCCCTAACCGCTCGGGCCAGTTCGCGCGCACCAAATCCTTATTACCGCCGATCCCACCCGCGGTGACGAGCACAGCAGGGGCCGTGAACTCGAATGCCTCGAGTTCCGAACGGTTGGTTGCGGCCCCGCGCGGAGCGGTGTCGGGAGCCAGTACGACGCCGCTCACGCCGTCGACGGCGCCGCCAGACTTCACGAGCTCGTCCACTCGATGCCGGAACGCGAAGGTGACCAGACCGGCGTCGTGCGCATCTCGCACGGCCCGTTCGAAAGGTGCGACGACGCCCGGTCCCGTTCCCCATGTCAAATGAAAACGTGGCACCGAGTTGCCGTGGCCGTCCGCGAGATACCCGCCCCGCTCGGCCCAACCCACGATCGGAACCCAGCGCAGACCACGACTGTGCAGCCACGAGCGTTTCTCACCAGCAGCGAAGTCCAGGTAGGCCTGGGCCCAGCGGAAGCCCCAGTAATCTTCCCCGGCGGGGTCATCCACGTTGCGATCGAAACCCGCGCTACCGAGCCAATCCTGCATGGCCAGCTCGGGGGAATCCTTGATGCCCATGCGGCGCTGCTCGGGGGTATTCACCATGAAGAGCCCACCCAACGACCAATGTGCTTGGCCACCCAGGTTGGCTTCTGACTCTTGATCGACCAGCAAGACACGCAGTCCCGCACTGGTCAGTTCCGCGGTGGCTACCAGACCGGCGAGACCGGCTCCCACCACAATGACATCGGCGTTCATGCGATTCTCCGTTCTACTTCTTGGATCGGTCCAAGGCCACACGCACCAGGGCGGAGGCCAACCGCGGTAAGTCCTCGGATGACACCAAGCGACTCAAAGAATCCGGGTTGTCCGGCAGCTCGAGCTTGCGCGCGCCATCCAGGGCCTTCTTATCGAAGAACGGAGCCATGATCGGCCACACTCCTTGAACCTCGCGAGCGAAAATTGCTGCGCCCGTCGGGCCGATGCCCGGGAACTCCTGCAACCGTTTCAGCACGTCCTTGGGATTCTCGGATTGCTCTCGCAATTGCCTCAGGTCCCCGCCGTAGGTGTCGAGAAGGAGGGCGGCGCCGTCGCCGAGCATGGTGGAAGTGCGTTCGTCGTAGCGGCGGTAACCACCCCGGCCGAGAGCGTCGACGCGTTGTTGCCAGGTGGCGTCGCGCATTTTCTCGGGCGTGGTGAAGCCACTGTTGATGAGCTCGTGAGCCGTCGCGACGGCAATAGTGGCGCTGATCCTGGTGGACAACAGGTTGGCCAGGACTAGGAGCTGAAACAGGGGAGCGGGGGTGTCCTTGAGATGGATGCCCGCTTCCTGGGCGTAGGTCTGTCCGTGCTCGTCCAGGAGCTTGTTGACGATGTCCCGGTGGCTCATGAGGTCAAACCTACTTCCGTGGCTGGGGCACAAGAATATCCACAGGTAGGCGCGTAGGGTCAGCAGCATGATGAAACGTGTTTCTTTCAGCGGAATGCTGTTGAGGCACGCGCCGCTCATCGTGGTGGAACTGGTGTTGCTGGTGTCATTCATCGGGGACACGGCGGGCGGGAACCCTGAAAGTGCGGTCATGGCCATGGGGCTGCTGCAGGTGTCCCTGAGTCCGTTGGTGATTGAAGCCATCGCGCGGGTTCGCATCCCGCTGTATCTTCAGCTGCTCTACGCCGTGCTGATTTTCACCGGCGGATACATGGGCAGCTACTTGCGGTTCTACGACGTCTGGCAACCGTGGGACACCATCGTCCACTTCTATTCGGGCATCATGATCGCGCTGTGGGCGGATTACATTCTCCGCGCTGTCATGCGCAAGCACCGATTCCAGATGCCGCGGTGGCTTCACGCGACCGTGGTCACGTCATTCAGCGCACTGGTGGCCATGCTGTGGGAAATCGGGGAGTTCGCGGCGGATCAAATGATTGGATCACGGGCGCAGATCGATAATTACGACACCATGATTGACATGATCACGGGCACCTTGTCCGCGCTGATCGTCGCCGTCATGTTGGTGCTGAGGTCTCCAGAACGGTTTACCGAACGGGCAGAATCGAGAAACAGTTCAATTCGTTAGAGACAGCCATGGATCCAATCTCCCAAGCATTTACGCGTATTAAACGAACAGACTTCCTCCCTGTGGAAGCTCACCAGTTCGCGTTCGTGGACGCCCCGTTGAGCATTGGGCACGGGCAAACCAATTCCCAACCGAGCACAGTCAGGGCCATGCTCAAACTGTTGGATGTGCAGCCCGGCCATCGCGTGCTGGATGTGGGAGCCGGGTCCGGATGGAGCTCGGCGCTACTGGGCCACCTGGTCGGGAGCCACGGTGAAGTGATCGGTGTCGAACGCATCCCCGAACTCGTCGACCTGGCCCGGGCCGCGAACGCACGACAAGGCCAGCCGTGGGTACAGGTCAGGCAAGCAATCGAGGGTGCGCTCGGAGCCCCGGAGGAGGCGCCCTTCGATCGAATTCTCGTCTCCGCCATGGCGCATGCCCTCCCCGAGCAGCTCGTGGAACAGCTGGGGGAGAGCGGCGTCATGGTCGTTCCGGTGGCGGACGAAATGCTGCGTGTGCGCCGTCGTCAAAAGGGCGTGAAGGTCACCCGCCACGGGCAGTTCAGGTTTATGCCGCTGCGCGAGGATTGAACCGCCTACCGCGGCAGCAAAGAGGCGACTACTCGATGACACCGCACGCCAGGCGACTGCCCGCATCGCCGGTGGACCGAGTGTCCTCGTCCGCGCCGTCGGCAGCGTAGCGTTCGGGAATGTTGGCGTAATTGTCCGGGTCGGAGTGAATCATGAGCGCGGAACCGTCATCGTCCATCAGGTTGTCCCTGGTGAGCCGATCCGTCTGGAACGTCAGCTTGGCCTCGCCTGACTCCATGACTAGCAGCGCGGGAAGGTCGCCTGCGTGCTCGGGGTGCCGGGCGTCGTCGCCGCCCAAGTGACCACCCGCGGACAGGAACGCACCGGTCTCGGACGGGTCATCGGGCGCGGAACTCTCCGCCTCGCACACGCCGTTCGCGTGCACGTGGAACCCGTAATAGCCGGGTTCCAGTCCTGAGAGTTCGGCCGAAACGACCATGGCCTGGTCATTGTCTTCCGCTGAGGAGAATTCCACGGTGCCCAAGTCAGCGCCGTCGGCATTCTGGACGTCCGCCGTAGCGATGGTTTCGGGTTCCGACGCCGCCGCGCTCGTCTCTTCGGAGCCCGTTTCCTCTCCGCCGCCACCGCCTGCGTTGTCGCCGCACGCGGCGAGCGTGAGAAGTCCCGCCAGACCCAGGAAGGCCATGCCGGTTCGGGCTCGAGAGATCTTCTTTTGGGGGGCGCCAGCCAGGTCAGTCGAATCGGTCGGGGAAGTCAGTTCACGCTCGTTCATGGCATCTCCTCATCGTCGGTCCGCTGGGCCGGCGCGTTCGGGAAGTGATGCCGACCGCTCAACGGTGTGGCAACTCCACGCTACGCATGACGCATGTCACAAGCGAGGGTGACCAGGAGTATTACGACTCCTTGGAGCCGATGTTCACACCCCAGTCGACCCCGAACCGATCGCGTAACCCGCCAAAGGAGTCACCCCATTCCTGCTTCTCAAGCGGCATCTCCACCGTGCCACCCTGAGCGAGTGCGTTGAAGAATTCGGTCATGCGCTGTTCGTCGTCGCCCCAGATGCAGACGTTGATACGACTGCCTCCCGTGACGCCGCCCGGGTTGTCGGAGGCCATGAGACTCGACCCCATGTCGGTGTCGAGCTGACCATGCATGACCCAGTCAGGGGTGTCCTCGACCATGCCGAAGTCTCGAAAACGCGTGATCTTGAGGTCCCCGCCAAAGACGGAGTGGTAGAACATGAGCGCTTCTTCTGCCTGGCCTTCGAAGCCGATGTATGGGGTTGCCTGAATCATGGTGTCTCCTCTTTCTCTAGGCGGAGTAGTTGTCCCCGCTCGTCACGCAGCCAGGATGTCCCGTACGAGTCGACGAAGGCAATACCTGTGACCATCCAGCCGGGGTTGTTGGTCACAGGTCGCAATCTGGAGTGGACTTTTTCTTCCACGCGGGACTGGGTTTCAGGAAACTTCCACGGGAACTTATCGTCTTCTATTGCCGCGTAATCACCAGGGGTCAGCACGGACATCGTGAGGGGTTTCTGAGTTTCAGGCGTGTCCCTCTTAGTTTTGGAGTATGTACTGAGTACCTTGACATCGAAAACTGGCGCATTGGAGCTGTTGTGGATCAGCAGTCCCTTGGGCGATGGCTGGTCGGCGGGAGTGTCATAAGTAACGCACCAGGCCGCAATTTCGCTTGCTTGCTCTTTCTCTCTCCGATCAAGTGCAACTTCATCACGCTTGCGTTCTACGTCAAAAAGGCGTTTAGAAGTCAGACCCGCCCAAACGGCGGCAATTAGTGCAGCCGCTGCCACTAAGACGGAGATCCACTCCGGAACTGTTCCCATCATGTTTGCTCCTCAACTCTGGTCATTCTCGAGGGAAGATTCAGCCATCACTTTACGAGCCCATGGTTGTCCTGACTAGGGAAAACGCAATTATTTCCATGCGTTTGAGATTGAAACTCGCAACTCGTCAGTAATATGTGATTGAGACCTTTCGAATGCCACTCACCTCCAACGCTCGTCGGCAACCGTGAGGCCGAGAAGTCCCCGTAGGCGAAACAATGAAAGAGGGCTAACCCATGAGTGACCAAGTATTGAACAGTGGGTGGACGTTCACATCTCAAATTGACACTCCCCATGACATTCCAGAGCTGCTCGTTCCCGGCGAAACCCCTGTCGTTTCCTTCAAGACCGTACGAGATATTGCGACGTTCACGAACAGGCGACTGATAGTCCGTGATGCTCAAGGTTTCACAGGGAAGAAAGTTGAGACTTACTCGATTCCGTACTCGAGTATCAACATGTGGTCCACGGAAAACGCCGGAACGATCGACCTGAATGCCAAGATTGAACTGTGGACCCGGGCGGGTCGGATCAAGATCAACGTCGGACGCGGTATCGATGTGCGGAAGCTCGACCATCTCATCGCACAGTCTGTTCTGGGTGCATAGGACACTCTGGAGTCGGCCCTGGCCTCGTTATTGAGTCCGGGGTTTACTTCTGTCCGCCATTGGGCCACCGCCGGGCGACCTCACATCCTTAACCAAAACGTGACCCCCTACTCCCCGGTATTTGCTTATGCTAATTTTTTATCAGGGCAACTGAGGGTCGACGTAGGTCGCGGAGGGCTCACTTGCCGCAGCACTACTCGCTAAGCGAGGGCTAATCATGAATACTCCCACCCCCGAATCGCAGAATCTCCCCGCGCCAGGTTCGGTCGAGTACGCCAACCTTGCCCAGACCGGAAGCGCACCGCCGCTTCCATCGGAGCCTGGAATCACTCTCGCTCCTGTGGAGCCGGACACGTCCGAAGAGCCGATGCGCGAACCCATGGGTGGGCCAGCGCCGTCGGCGGACCGGCCGGGAGTGCACCCGCCGGCCGGTTTCCCGTGGTGGCCGCCGCGGCCAGTCCCGTTGCCGGGAGTTGACTCGGGGCTGGGGTTGAAGAAGTTTCGTGATCGCCTCCCACAGCCAACCATCATTCGCGCGTGGCGTCGGCCGGCGGGCAGTCCCATTCGCGTTCGTGCCGAACTCGGGCGAGTGCAGTTCCACGCGGACATCCCGCCCGCCGAGGCGTGGACCTACGAGGGCGGCCTTCCCGGCCCCACGATCGAGGTCCAGCGGGACCGCGCCGTGCGCATCGATTGGGAGAACGGGCTGGAACGGGGCGGCAAGGCGCTGAACTTGCCGTACGACGTCGTACGCGTGCCCGCATTGCCTCCGTTACCTCCCGGGCAGCCCGGGGTCAACGCAAACTTCCGTGCCGCCGCTCTCCCGGGCGGTCGGGCCGCGGATAAGGGCCCCGGCGAGGATTCTTATCCGCGACTGGACCATACCGCCGAACTCACCGCCGCCACCGTGGTCCATCTCCACGGCGCATTGACGGACGGCCACAACGATGGCTGGGCCCACAACGTGAGCCTGCCGGGCGGTGTCACGCGCTGTACCTACCCGAATCGTCAAGAATCAACCACCCTCTGGTATCACGATCACGCCATGGCGGTGACCAGGTTCAACGTATTCGCGGGTCTTTCAGGGTTCTACATCATTCGGGACGAGCAGGAAGCGCGGCTTCGCTTGCCGTCGGGTGAGCGTGAGCTGTTCCTCGGTATCGCGGATCGCAATCTGGAATCCGAGGCGGGCGCGCCGGCGGGGACCATCAAGTTCACGGGGCGTGCCCTGTACAAGCAGGCCGGCTTCACGGGTTCCACCGGGATCAAGGGTGAAATTCCCGTCAGCGCACCGTTCAACATGGTTAACGGCAAAATCTGGCCCACCAAGGACGTGGATGCGTGCTGGTACCGGCTGCGGTTGCTCAACGGCTCCAGTTCGCGGATCCACCGTTTCTCCATCCACGACACCACGGATGAGAAGTTCACTCCGACAAAGGACATCCCCAGTACGGACCCTGCCTTCGGTGCGCGCCGCAAGACCGATGCGCTGGTGGTCATTGGTACGGACGGAGGCCTACTGCCTGCGCCCTTCATTCCCCAGGACGGGATCGTGGACATGGGCCCGGGCGAGCGGGTGGACGTGCTCGTGGACTTCTCCAAGTACCGCGGCCGGACCCTGGAGCTGCGCAATGAGAACGGCACGGCACTCAATGCTCAACCGGGGCAGGCAGACGCAAGCGTCATGCAGTTCCGCGTGGATGATCGCCGCGTGCTCGACCGGTTCCGGCTCCCCGGCGTTCTCAATGGGGAGTACGTGCGCTACCGCCACACGGATGACGGCAAATTGATCATCGGTGACCGAGTGATCGACCATCACGCTCATGCCTGGGTGGCCGTAGTTCCTCCCGGTATCGGGGGCTCCGTGCACCCAGAAATGTGGGAGCTGCGTGAGCTTGCGGAGGGCGAGGACCCCGGCACCGCGGAGGTGATCCGGGTGACCCGCGCGGACGGCAAGGTCCTCACGTTCAAGCCGGCGGCCAAGTTGTTCGACGAATCCCTGACCATCAGGTTCTCCGAAGGTGACTGGGCCGTCTGGAACATCCTGCATCTCGGTGGTCCGGCGCATCCGATGCACATCCACATGACCGAGTTCCAGATGCTCAATCGGTGGCAGTGGCCGCTCGGTCCCGGTGGGTCGGTGCCCGGCTTCAACCTCGCGACGGCTTCAACTTCCAATCCGTTGCCCGTTCCCGGAGCCGGTCGCCCGGTGAGTCCGATGACCGCGGGTATGAAGGATACGTGGGTTATTCAACCGGGGGAGTGGGTCCAGGTGCTCGGTGACTTCACCGGCGCCACGGGCAGTTTCATGTACCACTGCCACATTCTGGATCACGAGGACCACACGATGATGCGGCCCTTCACGGTGCTGCCCAAGAGCATCATGGCCTTCCACGATGTGCACGGTGGTGGTCATCACTAGGGGATGTGGTCAGGGCGGGCGTGGGCGCTTACGATGCCATTAATTGTCAGTAGGCTTCTGAATAATCAGTAGGCTTCCCACCCGGTGTGGTGGGGTCGGATTACCGGCCCCACCACACCGACACTTCAAGAAGAGGTGCTCATGCCCCACACGCAACAACCGCAAACTCAGGAACTCACCGTGGACGTCGTCGTCATCGGTGGGGGAGCCGTGGGCGAGAACGCCGCCCAATACGCGATCGAAGGCACCGATCTCACGGCCGTCATCGTGGAGGGCCACCTTTTGGGTGGCGAGTGTTCTTACTACGCGTGCATGCCCAGCAAGGCCCTGCTGCGCCCCCTCGATGTCGCTGGCACCTCCGCAGACGTTGACGGCGTCTCGCCCGCGCGCCTGGACCACGGTGGGATGCTCGAGCGCCGGGATTCCTTCGTGTCGAATTACGACGATTCTTCCCAGGTCGAGTGGGCGGAATCGGCAGGGATCCAGGTGGTTCGCGGTCACGCTCGCCTTGTCGGCGAACGCACGGTTCGGGTCGACGACGCCGCTGCGCTCACCATCACCGCGCGGCACTCCGTGATCATCGCGACCGGTAGCGAACCCAAGGTGCCGGGCGAGTTCGAGGGTATGGAGGCCTGGACCTCCGCCGACGCCACCGGAGTGGTCGAGGTGCCGGAACGGTTGGCAATCGTGGGCGGCGGGGTAGTTGCCTGCGAGGCCGCCACATGGCTAGCCGGTCTCGGGGCGCAGGTCACGCTGCTGGTCCGAGGCCCAGACCTACTGTCGGACAACGAGCCGTTCGCCGGGCAGAGTGTCCTGGAGGGGATGAAAACTCATGGCGTGGACGTGGTCTTCAACGCGTCCGTGACGTCGTGCCGGAGGGAGAACCCCGAGGCCACCGGGCTGGGGAAGATTCACGGCGGCACCGTACAGCTTCAGACCACCGCGGGTGATTTCGAAGCGGACGAGGTGCTGTTGGCGACCGGGCGCGCACCGCGGTTGGGAGATCTAGGGCTGGACGCCGTGGGACTCACTCCGGACCACGTTCTCGATGACGACCTCCCCAATTCGTTACACGCCGTGGGCGATGCAAGCGGGGATGTTCCGCTGACTCACTGGGGCAAGTACCGGGCACGCGTGGTGGGGGCCAAGATCCGCGCGGCAGCCACGGGCGGCCCCGAACCTTTCGTCGCCGAGTACGCGCCCGTTCCCCAGGTCATTTTCACGGAGCCGCAGGTGGCGCAGGTGGGGCCGACCGAAGCCACCGCGCGTGAACAGGGGATCGAGGTGGTCACCGCCGAGGTGCCCTACAACTCCACTGCGGGTTCCGCGCTTCTGCGCAATGACGTTCCCGGGCGAGCCAAAATCGTGGTGGACGGTTCGACGCGCTGCGTGGTGGGCGCAACGTTCGTGGGGCCGGAGGCCGGCGAGCAGCTGCACGCGGCGACCATCGCCATCACCGGTCAGGTGCCGGTCCACGTGCTGCGCCATGCGGTACCGAGCTATCCCACGGTGTCCGAACTCTGGCTGCGGTTGCTCGAAGAACTTCCCGGCGAGATGCGCCGACCAAGGGATTGACCGGACCCGTGTCGGCACTGCGCGGGCGTGTCCCGACAGCACCGGCTGGGACCGCGCCGTGCCTACCATGGGGTATGACCGTACGCATGCTGACGATTGCGACCGCCGTTCCGGATACTCAGA
The DNA here is from genome assembly GCF_002295155.1 of Kocuria sp. WRN011. NCBI lineage: Bacteria > Bacillati > Actinomycetota > Actinomycetes > Micrococcales > Micrococcaceae > Kocuria > Kocuria sp. WRN011. The sequence goes on along the minus strand of NZ_NSGI01000004.1, from coordinate 302,225 downwards.
TCCACCAGCCGGATGTCGCGAAGCTCTTCGCCAACCAACCAGCCATGACACGGTTGGGGTCCCGGCTGGTCGGCTCGGCCTTCGCGGGATCCGGCGTGGCCACTCGCCACACGGTCCTTCCGGAGCTCGGAACGGCCGTCTCGCGGGGCCTCGATGGCACCAACGAGACTGACGACGCCGCGCCGTCGCCGTTCGTGGATCCCGTCTCGGGGCACTTGCTCTCCCCGGGAACGCAGACCCGGAACCAGCTCTACACCGAGCATGCTCGAAGGTTGTTCGTTCGGGTTGGGCGCACCGCGCTCGCGCAAGCTGCTCCGGCTGTCGAACCCGAGGACGTCACACATGTGATCACGGTGTCCTGCACGGGGTTCTTCGCACCCGGGCCCGATGTCCGGGTGGTCAAGGATCTGGGACTCCCGGCAAACGTAGCTCGAACGCACCTGGGGTTCATGGGGTGCAATGCCGCATTCCCCGCTCTGCGAGCCGCCTATACCGCGTGCCGCTCCGATCCGCAGGCCGTCGTGCTGGTGGTGTGCGTGGAACTGTGCACCCTTCACCTGCATGTTCGCAACGACCCGGACACCATCATGGGAAACGCCTTGTTCGCAGACGGTGCTGCGGCGACCGTGGTTACGGCTAGAGATTCCGGCGACCCGACAGTCGAACCCGTACTAGAACTGGAGGACTTCGAGACCACACTGGCACCGGTGGGTGAAGAAGACCTGGCCTGGAGCGTGGGCGACGAAGGGTTTGAAATGATCCTGGGAACCTATGTGCCGCGCATCATTGACGATCACGTCACGGATGCGCTGGCCCCGTTGCTGTCCAGGGCTGAGCTGGACGCCGCCGAGATACCACTGTGGGCCGTGCACCCCGGTGGCCGGAGCATCCTGGACAAGGTGCAATCACGTCTGGGGCTCACTCATGAGCAAATGGAACCGTCCCGTGGCGTCTTGTCAGAGGTCGGGAACATGAGCAGCGCCACCATTCTCTTTGTGCTGGACAGGATTCGGACGTCAGGGGCACGTGGGCTTGTGGCGGCGTTGGCCTTCGGTCCAGGGCTGAGCATCGAAAGCGCATTGGTGCGCGCCGTGGAACCCGAAGTTCGGCCACGATGAAGGATCCGCTACTGCGCCGTCGGAGTATCAACGAAGCGGAGTTGATGGACGACCCGAGCTGTGATCCCGTGGCACTGAACAACACCTACGCCTTGTTCGGCGTGATTAATCCGTTGGTCGCCTCGTGGCGGCCCGTCTACCGACGCTGGATCCGTCCGGCCCTTCAAGCCGCAGCCGGGGAGGGCCGCACGCCCACACTTTTGGACGTGGGTAGCGGGGGTGGCGACGTCGCTCGGGTCCTGTCCCGATGGGCCACCCGTGATGGCATCGAGCTGTCGGTGACCGCCATCGACCCGGACCCGAGGGCCTATAGCTGGGCGCTCGCACATGACAACGGTGTCGGGGTGGATTACCGGGCGCTGTCGAGCGCGGACTTGGTCGCCGAAGGCGAACGGTTCGACGTGGTCGTGTCCAACCATGTCCTCCACCACTTATCGCCGGGCGAACTCACGGAATTGCTGACTGACACGTCCGCTCTGACCGGCTCCGTGGCCGTCCACAACGACCTGCGGCGCAGCCGAACGGCCTGGTTGCTGTACTGGGTGGGCACGCTCCCACTGATTCGTGCGCGAACGTTCGCCCGTTTCGACGGCCTGTTGTCGGTCCGCCGTAGCTATCGCCGGAATGAACTGATCGACGCCGTGCCTTCGGGGTGGAGCGTGCGGCAGCAACGGTTCTTCCGACTACTCGCGGTGTTCGCGGCTCACGCGGAACCCGGCCGAACGTCGTCGTCCCAGCCTTCCTGAGGCGCGTCGCAGGTCTCTCGGAAAACGAACTGCGAAGGGCGTTTGCGCTCTCGGCTGGACCAATCGATGGCGGGGCGGTGGGTTCGTTCGGGAAGGTAACCCAGCCGGTACACGGCCATCAGCTCGAGGTCATCCGGCACGCGCAACATGTCCACGATGCGCTGCCACTGGTGTGGAGCCTCCATGGGGAAGGAGACGAACTGGATGCCCATGCCCAATTCCACCGTGGTCAGCCATAGGTTTTCCATGGCCGCGCCCATGCTGAAGACGGAGTAGAACCCGGACAATTGTTCTGGCCGATATTCACCGCGTTCCAGCATCACGCCCAGGAGCAACGGTGAACCGGCCACCAACTTGCGGTTTTCCTGACCCAGGGTTTGCGGCACACGCAGTTTGTTCATCAGGTTCTGCCCGGACGGGGTGAACGCGCGGGACGTGAAAGGGCGGAGCAATGCGGGCAACTTGTCGAAAAGCATGCCGCTGCGCAGGGTGTCCATTTCCTTCTGCGAAAACCGAAAATACTTCTTGTATCGGTTGAAGAAGGTACCGGAGCTCATAACCTCGGTCATGCTTTCACCGCTGATGGTGGCCACCGTCTCAATGGTGTCCCGGTCCTCGATGAGCACGAACCGCCAGGGTTGGCTGTTGAACTGGGAGGGTGCGGCCGCCGCGGCGCGGATCAGGGTCTGTTGGTGCTCGGGGCTGACCGGATCCGGGCGAAAGGGGCCGTTGGTGGTACGCCGATTGAACACGGCATCAAGGAACTCCATGGATCACCTCCCGGCCAGCACGAGACCGGCCGCGTAGCAGGGGGCCGCCATCAGTGCGTCACGGGTGTGTCGCCGGAGCGGTCGCGCTCCGTGATGTTGCAGCAGGAACAGGGGAGCGGCGGCGGGAGCCAATGCGATCGCGGCCGGTGATCGTTGGGCAGCAGACGCGAAGAACGCGATGGCCGTGGTACTCGCCGTCAGGATGTACAAGCCGTGATGGACCCACCGGAACTTGGAGGTGTCGACCCATCGCTGGGCCACCGAAATCCCCAGCGAACAGTTCGCCGCATAGAATCCGGCGGCGATACACACCAGCCCGCGGGACGAAGCCATGGTTCTCCTCTGCACGAAATGATCAGCCTGCTGCTTATGGCCTCTTATGATGCCACGCTCAGCCGCACGGAGCCTCGGGGACTCGCAGGATGACCTCCGCCGTGGGCACCGGTTCCATTCCTGGAACCGGTGCCCACGGCGGAGGTTGGCGCCAGCTTAACGACGGATTGATTCTTCTTCGCGCTCGCGGGGCGATTCCTCGCTGTCCGGATCCACTGCGCTCTCGCGACCGTGGTCCCCGGACATGCTGGACAAGCTATTCGAGGGGGTTGCCTCGTCCCGCCAGCGGAGCAGTGCGCCGACACCTTCCGGCAAGGTCACGTACCCCTCACCGAGGGTGGAAATCTCGGCATCCGTTGCGAGAGCCTGCCGGGTGAGTTCCTCAGCGTTGTCCGGTTCGGCACCGATCGTCAGGAGGAGCTCGGAGACCTGACCGCGTTGCAAGGCTTCCGCGACCTCGGCCGCGCCGGCCACGGATTCCCCGCCCCGGTTCTGATTCTCGGTGAACTGATCCGCCAGTTTCTGCTGACGTTCCTTGATGAACTCTTCGGTCACACGTGCCATTTCTTCCCGGAACGAGGCGCGATCAAGGCTCTGACCGCGGGTGCCTCCCGGAACTTCCTTGAGGATGGCCAGCGCTTCCTTGCCGAGCTCGTCCTTCAGTAGCGACTGCGCGCGGACATCGCCGGTGAGCAACAGCATGTCCAGTTGGCGCTCGCGGACAATGGCATCAACCTTTGCGGCCACCGCCTCCGCATTGCGTTCCCAGGAGTCCTCGACGCGAGCTTCCTGGTTGGAGTAGCGCCAACCGTGTTGCGATCCTCCACCCACGCTGGCCTTGTGCAGTTCGTCGTGACCCCCGTCCACGGAGGAGTCCTCACCCAGACCGTTGTCGTTCTTGGTGATCTTGGGGTTTTCCGGCGCGCGCAGGTGCAGGTCGGCGCCGGAACGGTCAACTTCCACGAGCAATTGGCGAACCGCCTGTGGGATCACCTGCAACAAGGGCACCAGAATTGGCTCATCACCCCAATGGGCGGAATCTTGCCGCGGGGGTGCCGGCAGCACTCGGTCGACCAGAATCTCCGATCCAGTGGCCAGGAGGGCTCGACCGTGCCGACCACCGATGGGAGACGGTTCCAGCAAGGTCTCTTCGCTCTCCTCGAGAATTGCCTCCGGAGCGCCGTCGTCCGCGAGTTTCGACCGGAAGTGTCCCCACCGGGTGGAAAGCCCCGAGGCGGAGCTGGGATCGGTTCGGGTGGAGTCGATGTAGATCGACAGGAACGGACCTTCGGCCTCGAGCACGGGCATGAGCCAAGACAGGTTCACGGTGACCTCCTGATTACTTGTCGGGCGACCGGGCGCCACAGTCATGGCGCCGTGGTGCACATCACTGTTCCATGCAAACGAAGCTGGGACAAGGGACGAGTAGTCACGGTTGGGGGCCAAAAACTTGGAGGTTCCACTGTGCTGCTTGTGGGGGTTATTCCCAGTCCACGTCCCACACGGGATCTGCGTAGCGGTTTCGCAGGAACTCTCCGACCACCGCCGCACCCAGGTCTTCGGGGTCCGGTGCCACCATGCGGCCCCCGGCTCGTGTGGCCATGGCTTGAACGAATCGGACCAAGCCTGGGTCGTCACCCAATCTGAAGAACGTGACTTCTGCGCCCTGCCGCGTGACCTTGTCCAACTCGGAGACAGTGTTCAGAAGCGTCTCGCGATCCGGAGGATACGAGAACCACGCCTCGCCGTGGGTCATGAGGTGGGCGGTGGGCTCACCATCGGTCACCACGAGCAGCACCGGTTGCATGTTGGGGTGCTGACGGAAAAACCGTCCGGCCAACAACAGCCCGTGATGGAGATTGGTGCCTTGTTCGTGCCAGGCGGGCAGCGCCGTTAGCTCGCCGATGTCCATGCGCTGGGCGTAGCGCCCGAACGTGATCAGCTCGAGCCGGTCGCCTCGGAACCGCGTGGAGAGCAAATGATGCAGTGCCAGGGCCGTGCGCTTCATGGGCACCCAGCGGCCGTTGAGCGCCATGGAGAACGAGGTGTCCACGAGCAACACCACCGCCGCTTGCGTCCGGGCCTCGGTTTCGCGCACCTCGATGTCCTGGACATCGATGCGCAACCCCTTCATCGGGTCCTTGCCGGCGGCCGCCGTGCGGCCGATCGCGTTGGTCACCGTGCGAGTGACGTCCCACGGCTCCACGTCTCCGAATTCCCACGCTCGGCTGGAGCCCGTCTGTTCACCGGCCGCTCCGGCCAGGCGAGTGTCCCGGCGACCCTGCCGGCCGGAAATCCGCCCGGCGGCATCGCGCAACAGGGACTGCCCCAGCTTGCGCATCGCGCGCGGGGACAATTTCAGATCCCCGTCCGTGCCACGGCGCAGGTAACCGCTGTCCTGCATCGCCTTCTCCAGTTCGGCGAGCGTGCGGGCCGAGACCGCGGCGTCGTCGCCCAATTGTCGGGTCAGGGCCTCGATATCGAGGTCCGATAGCGTGGAGCCCGAATAGGACTGTGAGAGCTGTTCGGCCAGTGAATCCAGGTCGGCCAAGTCTTGGAGCACACCGGTGCCGTCGCCCAGGCCGAGACCCTGATCGCCGTCGAACTGCTCGGACCCGGTCCAGTCTTCCCCGGGACGCAGTGCCTGCAGGGACGCGTCCAGTCGGTCCAGCTGCGACATCAACTCGGGCGAACCGAAGGCCTGAGCGGACAGCGACATCAGCTCGTCGCGCTGTTCTTGCGTCATGGAGCGCATCATGCGCTGGGCGGCCGCCGAACGCTGGGCGAGTGCGTCGATCAACTCATCCACGTTCTGGGGATTCTCGGGGAACTGATCCCCGTGTTTGGCCATGAACTCGTAGAAGTCTTCCGGGGTGTCTTCACCGCGGGCGTGCTTGTCCAGCAGGTCGTTGAGGTCACCCAGCATCTCGGCCACGGCCTGCCGGTCCTCGTCGGTCGCGTTCTCCAGCGCTTGCTTCATGCCGGCAAACCGCTGGTCGAGCATCTCGCGCCCCAACAGGTCCTTGATCTGCTCGTAGTGCTGCCGGGCGGTATCGGACTGCCAGTCGTAGTCGACGAGTTCCGTGACGGCAGCCGCGGGGGAGGAGGGCAGGCTGTCCAATTGCATTTCGCGGAACTGCCGGTCCATGGGATCCATGCGAGCGTCGCGCAGGAACTGGTTGCGTTCCTCGCGCAAGGCCTTCTCCAGCAGCTCCTTAACCTCCTGGATCGTGCCGTCCAGGCGGTGCTTGCTCAACAGATCACGACGCCGCTGTTGCACTTTGCGTGCCAGATCGTCCAGTCCGCGCTGGTTGCGTCCGCCCCGGCGCAGGAACTCACGCATGGCCTGTTCCGGGGAGTAGCCGGACATGACGTCTTCCGCGACGGCGTCGAGGGCTTCGGCGAGGTCGACGGGCGGTGCCAGGGGATCGGGGCCCCCTGAGTACCGGCCGTACCGGGAGGACCTGTGGCGGTTACGCATGATGGCCTCTATCCGTAGACGGTTTCCCCGTCACCGGTTTCCTTGGAGAGCTGGCGGATCAGGAACAACCCTTCCAGGGCCAGCTCGATGGCGGTGGCGCGGTGACCGGGGGTGCTTCCGCCCACCTGGGATGCGATCTGGTCGTACAGGTCGCTGTCTTCCAGTTCGGGCAGGGCGTCCAGGAACTCCTGGGCGGTGACCTGCTCACCGGTGGTGATGGTGCGCTGGCCGTCGAAGGCCTCCACGAGCGGACCGAAATCCAACCCGCGGAAATGGGCCCGAACGGCGTCGGCGGTGGCGGTGCGCAAGAGATGCTCGAGGATTTCGTCCTCGCGGCCTTCTTCGCCGGATTCGAATTCAATCTTGCCGCCGAGCACGTCCACGGCGCTGTCCACGTCCACGAGGCGGGCCACGGCGTCTTCACCGTGGCGCACCGTGGCACGGTGCCGGGCCGCTGCAGCAATGGTCTCCGCGCCGGCGATCGCGAAGCGGGCCGAGACGCCCGAGGCCTGGTTGACCGCATTGGATTCGCGCAGCGCGCGTGTGAAGCGGGCCAGGATCTCGAGGATCACCTCCGGGACCTCGGCCGTCAGATGGGCCTCTTGGCGGATGACCGCCATCTCGTCCTCGAGTTCCAGGGGATAGTGGGTGCGGATTTCGGCACCGAAACGGTCCTTGAGCGGGGTGATGATGCGACCGCGGTTGGTGTAGTCCTCCGGGTTGGCCGACGCCACGACCAGGACGTCCAGTGGGAGCCGCAGCACGTAACCGCGGATCTGGATGTCGCGCTCCTCCATGACGTTGAGCAGAGCCACTTGGATGCGTTCGGCCAGGTCGGGGAGTTCGTTGAGCGCCACGATGCCCCGGTTGGCGCGGGGGACCAGGCCGAAGTGGATGGTTTCGGGGTCCCCCAACCGGCGACCTTCGGCCACGCGCATGGGGTCCACGTCGCCAATGAGGTCGGCCACGGAGGTGTCCGGAGTGGACAGCTTTTCCACGTATCGATCCGTGCGGTGCCGCCAGGCGATGGGCAGAGCGTCACCTTCGAGTGCTGCCCGGGCAACGGATTCCGCGGTGATGGGGTCATAGGGGTGCTCATTGAGTTCGGACCCCTCGATCGCCGGACTCCATTCATCCAGCAACCCGGACAGGGTCCGCAACAGACGTGTTTTACCCTGGCCTCGTTCACCCAACAACACGATGTCGTGTCCGGCGATCAAGGCGCGTTCGAGCTGGGGGATGACCGTGCGGTCGAAGCCGTGCAGGCCGGGCCACGGATTCTCCCCGGCCGCGAGTGCGGCCAGGAGGTTGTCGCGAATCTCTTCACGCAGGGTTTTCTGGACGTGACCGGCTGATCGCAGGTCACCCACGGTACGAATCTCAGGCTGAACGCTCACGCAAGCCACGCTACGCGCGGGGGGCCAGCGGCGTCGACCCCTCCAAAGGGTGATGACGCCGCGTGACCCGTGGCTCTCGCAAGAACCGTGACGAGGCAGAACCGTGGGCCTACGCTGGACGGTGTGAGCCCCGAAACCACCACGCTGCTTCTGGTCAGACATGGTCAGACACCCACCACAGGGCAACTTCTGCCCGGCCGAACCCCGGGATTGCACCTGTCCGACGCCGGGCGGGAACAGGCGGCTCGCGTCGCCAAGCGGCTGAGCGAATTGCGGCTGACCGCGCTGTACTCGTCTCCGCTCGAGCGCACGCGGGAGACCGCGCAGGCCACCGCGGACGCAACCGGTTTGTCGGTGATCGAGGACCCTGGGCTACTGGAACTAGAGGTCGGTGACTGGACCGGCGAGAAACTGGCAGACCTGGCGCGCTCGCCCGAATGGCAGACCGTGCAGCACGAACCCGCGAGTTTCACGTTCCCGGGTGGCGAGAGTTTCCAGGAGATGCTGGAGCGGATGGTCGACGCGCTGACTCGCATCCGGACCGCTCACCCCGGTGGCACGGTGGTGTGTTTCTCCCATGCGGACCCGATTCGGGCGGTGCTGGCCCACGAGATGGGGACACCGCTGGACAAGTTCCAGCGGCTCAGTGTGGGGCCGTGCTCGGTGTCCGCGATTGCCTATCCGAGCGACCACGACCCCTTGGTGCTCACGGTCAATTCCACACAGGATTCCCTGGCCACGCTCACGGCGCAGTGAGGAACCATGGTGGACGACCAGCGCACGCGTGAACTCCTGGAACTCGGCGAGATTGAGATCCTCGGGCAGCTCGTGGAGAGCAGCAACGAGACCTTTCTGGTCGAACTGACCCACGGGGACTGTCAGTGTTGGGCCATTTACAAACCAGAACTGGGGGAGCGGCCCCTGTACGACTTCGAGCCGGGGCTCTACCGACGGGAGCGCGCAGCGTACCTGATGAGTGAGGCGCTGGGCTGGGGCATCGTGCCGCTGACCATTATTCGGGAGGACGGGCCGTACGGCATCGGGTCCCTGCAGCGGTTCGTGGAGACGGACCTGGAACAGCACTATTTCACCCTCTACGCGGATTGCCCGGAGACGCACGAAGACCTCAAACGCATGGCGGTCTTCGACGTGGTCACCAACAACACCGACCGCAAGGCAGGCCACGTTCTACGAGGCCTGGACGGCCGGATCTGGGGCATTGACCACGGCCTGTGCTTCGCCGAGCCGTACAAGCTGCGAACGGTTATCTGGGACTTTGCGCGGGAACCCATAGCGGAGTCCTTGCAGGAGGACATCGCGCCGCTCGAACATCAGGTCCCGGCCGATGTGGCGGACCTGCTGACTGCCGGGGAAGTCCAGGCCATTCAGGAACGCGTGAGAGTCCTGGGGCTCTTGGGCAGGCTCCCGGCGGATCCCACGGGGATGCGGTTCCCGTGGCCGCTGATCTGAACGGGTGTCTATGACGACGCACAAGGGCTCCCCCCTAGGTAGCGGGTGACGCGCGTGAGTTAACGCGAAGTTCCCCTCGGGAGGTCTGGTTCCACGAGCCGGGGAGGCCTATTCTGGCCAGCACGCGACACAAAACTGCCGTGACGTTCTGAACTCAGGAGCATCTCATGAGCACCACCCTCGCTACCTACATCGCTCTACCCGGCAACGCCGCCGAGGCCTTTGAACACTGGCACGAAGTCTTCGGCGGAGACCTGGATCTCATGCGCTACGGAGACATGCAGCTGGAGGGGATGCCCTTCGAACCGAACCCTCAACACGTAGCCCACGCGGTCCTGACCACTCCGGGTGGCCGGGTTGCCGGTGGGGACGCCATGGAGGACGGTAATGACTATCCACTGCGCGGAACCGCCTACTCGCTGCTCTACTCGGTCGAGACCCCCGACGACGCTCGCGACCTCATCCAGAAGCTCACCAACGGTGGTGGCTCGGTGGGCATGCCTTTCGAAAAGGCGCCATGGGGCGGGTGGTACGGCACGGTCTTCGATCGCTTCGGTGTGATGTGGTCCTTCGATGCACCGGCCGACGAGTGATAGTAAGTACAATGATCGTCCTACGGGTCGGTCGAATTAACCGACCACGCAGCGAGAAAGGAAGCCATCATGTCTCAACCCATTCCCGACCCCAACCCCATCGACAACCCGGACACCGCCAGTGAACCCCTGCGCGAGGACGAGTTCATCGGCACCACCGGTGATGAGGATTCCGCGTGGGAAGAGGACGATGCCCAGTGGGGGGCCGATGAGGACCCGCTCAAGGACGTGGACGAACTGCAGATAGAGAATCGGATCGACACGGCGGATCAAGAGCTGCCCACCGATCCTGACCTGGACTAGCCTGACACCATGTCGCGATTCAGCCCCTTGGAATGGCCGGTCTTCCGGCAATTCCGCACAGCGGACTCCACCGGCCGTAGTTCTGCCGTGGTGTCTCAGCGCACCCGGGACATCACCTCACGCACCGAAACGGCCGACCGGGTGGTGCAGAGCATCTGCCCGTACTGCGCCGTGGGCTGTGGGCAGAAGGTGTACGTCAAGGACGACAAGGTCATCCAGATCGAGGGCGATCCGGATTCCCCGATCTCCCGTGGTCGTTTGTGCCCCAAGGGGTCTGCGAGCGAACAGCTCGTCAACTCTCCTGGTCGACAGACCCGCGTGCTGTACCGCGCACCCCGCGCCACCGATTGGCAAGAGTTGGACGTCGATACCGCGACGGACATGATCGCCGATCGATTCATCAAGGCCCGACGCCGCGGGTGGCAGGACACGGACGACCAAGGCCGTCCGCTGCGTCGCACCATGGGCATCGCCTCACTGGGCGGTGCGACCCTGGACAACGAAGAGAATTATCTGATCAAGAAGCTCTTCACTGCTGCCGGGGCCGTACAGATCGAGAATCAAGCCCGTATTTGACACTCCTCCACGGTTCCCAGTTTGGGAACCTCATTTGGCCGCGGTGGCGCTACTCAGTCACTGCAGGACATGGCGAACGCCGATTGCATCATCATTCAGGGATCCAACATGGCCGAGTGCCATCCCGTGGGATTCCAATGGGTGACGGAGGCCAAGGCGCGCGGCGCCATGGTCATTCACGTCGATCCGCGTTTCACGCGCACCTCGGCGGTGGCGGACAAACACATTCCGATTCGTACGGGTACCGACATCGTGCTGCTCGGCGCACTCATCAACTATGTGCTGAGCAACGACTTGTGGTTCGACGAGTACGTGCGCGCCTACACCAACGCGGCGAACCTGGTGAACGAGGACTTCCAGGACACCGAAGACCTGGACGGACTGTTCTCCGGGTACAGCGTCAAGGACAACGCGTACGACATGGAGTCGTGGTCCTACCAGACCACCGAACAGCACGATCAGGATTCCGACGACGCCGCGGAGCCTGACGAATCGGCCCTGTCCACTCACTCCGCCTACCACGGCTACGGCACCTCCTGGGACGAGCACCACGGGGAACCCCAGGACCGCTCGGACGAGACCGCACCCGAGGAGCACGAAGAGGGTGACGACGAACGCGAGCAGGCCGGCGGCGACAAGTACGGTAGCGGCGGCGCTCCCGTGGGCCCCGGAGTTCCGCTCCGGGACGACACTCTCCAGGACCCGCAGACCGTGTTCCAGATTCTTAAGCGCCACTACGCCCGGTACACGCCGGACATGGTGCAGGACGCGTGCGGTATCTCGATCGAGGACTTCGAGTACATGGCGCGGGCGATTATCGAGAACTCGGGCCGTGAACGCACCACGTGTTTTGCTTATGCGGTGGGGTGGACCCAGCACACTCTGGGGGCACAATTCATCCGCACGGCATCGATCTTGCAGTTACTGCTGGGCAACATGGGTCGTCCCGGCGGCGGCATCATGGCGCTGCGCGGTCACGCAAGTATTCAGGGATCAACGGACATCCCCACCCTGTTCAACCTGCTACCGGGCTACTTGCCCATGCCTTCGGTCCGAACGGAAACGTTCACCGATTACCTGGACACGATTTCCGCTCGCGATCAGAAGGGGTACTGGGCTTACGCGGATGCGTACGCGGTCAGTCTCCTGAAGGCATGGTGGGGAGACGCCGCGCAGGCGGAGAACAACTGGGCCTACGACTACATCCCCCGGCTCAACGGGCCTCACGGCACGTACCAAACCCTCATGAACATGCTGGCCGATCAGGTCGAAGGCTACTTCCTCCTGGGCCAGAACCCCGCGGTGGGATCGGCGCACGGCCGCTTGCAGCGCATGGGCATGTCTCACCTGAAGTGGCTGGTCGTGCGGGATCTGAACATGATCGAGTCCGCCACGTGGTGGAAGGACGGCCCGGAAATCCAGTCGGGTGAGCTGCGCACCGAAGACATCGACACCGAAGTGTTCTTCATGCCCGCGGCCACCCACGTGGAGAAGTCCGGAACGTTCACCCAGACGCAACGCTTGCTGCAATGGCGTCACCAGGCGGTGAACCCGCCGGGGGACAGCCAGAGTGAGTTGGAGTTCTTCTACAAGTTGGGTCAGCGTATCCGGGAACGTCTCGCAGATTCGGATGACCCCCGTGATCGTCCGCTGCTGGACCTCACCTGGGATTACCCCACGGACGAGCACGGCGATCCCGATGCCGAGGCAGTGCTGGCGGAGATCAACGGGCGCCATCTGACCGGCGAGAACGCCGGTAAACCGTTGTCGGCCTACACGGAGATGCGCTCGGACGGTTCAACCTCCGGTGGTTGTTGGATCTACACGGGTGTCTACGCGGACGGCATCAACCACGCCTCCGATCGTGTGCCCGGCAGTGAGCAGGACGAGATTGCTTCCCAGTGGGGTTGGGCTTGGCCCGCCAACCGCCGCATCATTTACAACCGTGCCTCGGCGGACCCGCAGGGTAGGCCGTGGAGCGAGCGGAAGAAACTGATCTGGTGGGACGAGGACCAGGAACGTTGGGTTGGCAAGGACAACCCTGATTTCCCGATCGATCGCGCACCGGGCAGCACTCCGGGTAAGGACAAGCGGGGCGGCGACGCCTTGGCTGGTGACGACCCGTTCGTCATGCAGGCTGACGGTAAGGGTTGGTTGTACGCACCCAAGGGTCTGGTGGACGGGCCGATGCCCGCGCACTACGAGCCACAGGAATCTCCCGTGGCCAACCCGCTTTACGCGCAGCAGCAGAACCCCACGCGCATGACGTTCCCGCGCTGGGACAACCTGTTCGCCCAGAGTGCGGGCAAGCCGGGCACGGAGGTGTACCCCTACGTGTTCACCACCTACCGCTTGACGGAGCAACATACGGCGGGTGGCATGAGCCGTTGGTTGCCGTACCTGTCCGAGCTACAGCCGGAGATGTTCTGTGAGGTCTCACCCGAGCTCGCGGAAGAAAAGGGTCTGGAGCCGTACGGCTGGGCCACCATCATTTCGCCTCGCTCCGCGATCGAGGCCAGGGTGTTGGTGACCGACCGGATGAAGCCATTGACCGTGCGAGGGCACACCGTGCACCAGATCGGCTTGCCCTATCACTGGGGGGTCGGCCAGGACGCCGTGGTGACCGGTGACGCGGCCAACGACTTGCTGGGCATCGCCCTGGACCCCAACGTGCACATTCAGAACGGCAAGGTGGGTTCGTGCGATATCAAGCCCGGGCGCAGACCCCGCGGACCCGAGGTGCTGGAACTGGTCTCGGAATATCAGGAACGCGCGGGGCTCACACCGGCCACGAGTAACACCATGGTCACCGACCCGCAGCGAGAACTCACCGCCGAACAGATAGAGGACGGATCCCCATGACCGGAGAAGCAGCAGCCAATCCGACAGCGGACGCCCACTACGACCATCCGCACCCGCGCAAGGGGTTCTTCACGGACACCTCTATTTGCATCGGCTGCAAAGCGTGTGAGGTCGCCTGCAAGGAGTGGAACCGTAACCCGGTCGACTCGGACTACGAGTTGCTGGGATCCTCCTACGACAACACGGGTGCACTGGGTGCCAACACCTGGCGCCACGTGGCCTTCATCGAGCAGGGCGCGGATCAAATCGAACGCGCTCGTGAGTCCGGTCGCGCCCTCGTGAACCTGGGTATGCCCAAGGTCGGCCCGCCGCAGGGCTCGGTATCACCAACGACGACGCCGCAGGGCACCATTCCGGTGACGCAGGCCGCCCCGGCCGGTTGCGCTTCGGGTGCTTGCGGTTGCGGTGGTTCGGCCACCGACGCTCCCGTGACCGATTCCGCGGACAGTAGCCTGGCGAGTTCTTCGGACGGATCTTCCGTTCACCCGGACACCCCCGATTTCCGTTGGCTCATGTCCTCGGACGTGTGCAAGCACTGCACCAACGCGGGTTGCTTGGACGTGTGCCCCACCGGCGCACTGTTCCGCACCGAGTACGGCACCGTGGTGGTCCAGGACGACATCTGCAACGGCTGTGGCACGTGCGTGGCTGGCTGCCCGTTCGGCGTGATCGAACGACGCAGCGATGGTGTCTTCGAACCCAAGAACCAGCGCGATTCCCCGCCCATGCCGGACACCGTCAAGGTACCGGAACACGGCGTGGCCCAGAAGTGCACGCTCTGCTATGACCGGATGAAGAACGATCAAACCCCGGCGTGCGCCCAGGCTTGCCCCACCACGTCCATTAAGTACGGTGACCGCGATTCCATGGTGGCGACCGCTCGCGAGCGGGTCACGCAAATGCACGAACAGGGGAAGACCGAGGCCCGCCTCTACGGTGCCAACCCCAAGGACGGTGTGGGTGGAACCGGTTCCGTGTTCCTCCTTCTGGACGAACCGGAAACCTATGGCCTGCCACCGGATCCGCGAGTCCCCACGGCCGATCTTCCGTACATGTTCAAGCGTGCCGGTATGGCCGTCGCCGGCATGTTGGCCGTGGGCGCCGTCGCTTTTGCGTCGGGTGGTCGCCGATGAGTGTCTCGGAGTTCGACAACTACCGGCCCCCGGAAGAGCCGCGCCGTAAGCGCAAGGGCAAGGGGCGCCGTCGTGCGCCCGGATCGGCGTTCCGGCGCGGCGGCGACGGCTCGCGCGAAATGCCCATGGTCCCGGAGCCCGAGTTCACGTCGTACTACGGGCGGCCCATCGTTAAGGCACCACCGTGGGAAGCACCGATCGGTGCGTACCTGTTCCTGGGTGGCCTGGCGGGTGGCTCGTCCATCCTGGCTTTCGGTGGTGAGCTCACCGACCGGCCGCTCCTGCGACGCAACATGCGACTCTCCGCCATCACCGCCGCGAGCCTGGGAACGGTGGCGCTGGTGACGGACCTGGGCCGTCCCGAGCGGTTCCTCAACATGATGCGCACTATCAAGCCCACCTCTCCCATGAGCCTGGGTTCGTGGCTGCTCGCCTATTACGCCACGCACGCGGGTGTCGCCGCTGCCGCCGAGGTGGATCGCGTGACGCACTCGAAACTTCCCTTGGGGCCGTTCCGTCCCGTCCTGCGTTTCGTCGATCGCCCCGCCGCCGCGGGTGCCGCGGTGTTGGGCGCACCGTTGGCCGCCTACACCGCAGTGCTGCTCGGTGACACCGCTGTTCCCACATGGAACGCGATGCACAAGGATCTTCCGTTCGTGTTCGTGAGCTCAGCCTCCCTGGCCGCGGGCGGACTCGCGATGCTGACCACGCCGATTTCAGAGACCGCGCCGGCTCGGACCTTCGCGCTCGCGGGCGTGGCCGGTGAGCTCGTGGCCATGCACCTCATGAAGGAGCGCATGGACCCCGTGGCCGTCGAACCTCTTGAGCAGGGTCGGCCCGGTACGTGGCTCATGTGGAGTGAACGCCTCGCGATCGCCGGTGCCGCGGGCACGATCCTCGGCGGACGACGTCGCTGGGTCGCCGCACTCTCGGGCGCCGTCTTGGTTGCATCCTCGGCTCTGACCCGCTTCGGTGTGTTCCAGGCAGGCAAGGACTCCGTGAAGGATCCCAAATACACCGTGGAACCGCAGCGAAACCGCTTGGCGAAGCGCCGCGCCGCGGGCATCACCGACGACTCGATCACCACGGCTGGCTGACGCGTCGAGCTGGGCCAAACTATGGCTGTGGGCTGACATCGTACGGTGTCAGCCCACAGCCATCTGAAGTCCAAGTCGTATCGACCGTGGCCGTAGGGCCGGAGGATCTCAGCGGACGCGGACCAGCTCTTCGTCGCGTTCGGGGAGGGCCACGGTCTCACCGATCACGGGATAACCGGGTAGCTCGCCAATTATGAGGAGCCCGCCCGAGGTTTGGGCATCCGCGAGGAATAACAGGTCATCTTCGGAGATGCCGGAGTCAGCGGTCAGGTGCGGGCGGACCCAGTCCAGATTGCGACGAGTTCCCCCTGAGACGAAGCCGTCCCGCAGTGCTTCTGCCGCACCGGAAACCATAGGCACCGCGCTGCGGTCGATCACCGCCCCCACTCCGGACGCGCGGGCCATTTTGTACAGGTGACCGAGCAGCCCGAAACCGGTGACATCCGTGGCCGCCTTCAGGCCTGCCGCCACAGCCGCCTGCGAAGCATCCCGATTGAGCTGGGTCATGGTGGCGATGGCTTCCTCGAAGACCTCGCCGGTCTGCTTGTGGCGGTTGTTGAGCAGCCCCACGCCCAACGGTTTGGTGAGCGTAATGGGCAGCCCCGCCTCGGCCGCGTCATTGCGGAGCAACTTGGTGGGGTCGGCCGTGCCGGTCACGGCCATGCCGTACTTGGGTTCGGGATCATCAATCGAGTGACCGCCGATCACCGGGCATCCCGCTTCAGAAGCGATATCCAGTCCGCCCTGCAACACCTCGGACATCAGATCCATGGGGAGCAGGTCGCGGGGCCAGCCGACCAGATTAATCGCGACCACCGGGTGACCGCCCATCGCGTAGACGTCGGAGAGCGCGTTGGCAGCGGCGATCCGGCCCCAGTCGTAGGCGCTGTCGACCACGGGGGTGAAGAAGTCGGCCGTGGACAGGACCGCGAGGTCGTCACGGACAAGGACCGCAGCGGCGTCGTCGCCGTCGTCCAGGCCGACCAGAACGTTGGGTGCCGTCTGGCCGGTGAGGCCGCGGACGGCTTCTTCGAGTTCTCCCGGCGGGATCTTGCAGGCGCAACCGCCGCCGTGAGCGTACCCGGTGAGTCGAAGATCGGTGGACGAGGACTGTGATGAGGCCATGTCTTCAGTGTAGGAGCCGGGCCCAGCGGGAGTGGTTCTCGCCCGCGCGCCATTCCGTGACGGGTTCTGACAGATTTTCGGGGCCTACTGAGCAGTACGGCATGATGAAATGGCTGGCTGCCGCTGTAACTGGTCTGCATCCTTTCCGGTGATAAGTTCGACACGGAGGCGTCTGTGTCCTGGTGGGCACCCCGGTCTTCAAAACCGGTGAAACCGAGCATCTCGGTTTGGCGGGTTCGATTCCCGTCCGCTTCCGCCAACTTTCACCGCAGCTTTCGGCCCGGTCCGGGGCGGCGGCCGCTCACCCCAGGCACCCCAATCGCACAAGGAGTCACAGTGACCGGTGCAGACCCCCGTTCACGGATTCCCCGCACGGACCAACTTCTGGCGCTCCCGGCAGTTCAAGCCGCTCGAGCCAGGCTGAGCGATCAGGTGATTCGCACAGTCGTTACGCGGGCGCAGGATCGGGCCCGCCGGTCGGAGATAGCACCGGAAGACGTGCAGGACACGGTGATCACGGACCTTGCCGAACGGCGAGCCACCTCCCTGACTTCAGTGCTGAACGCGACCGGCGTGGTCATCCACACGAACCTCGGTAGGGCACCGCTGTCGCCGGCAGCTCGTGAGGCGTTGTTGGATGCGAGTGGGTATGTGGACGTCGAGCTGGATCTGACCACGGGTCAACGGTCCAAACGAGGGGTGGCTACGCGCGAGGCACTTCTCGCCGCGTGTCCCACCGCGGAGGACGCGTTAGTCGTCAACAATGGTGCCGCTGCCCTCGTGCTGGCCACCACCGCCCTGGCCGCAGACCGCGAGATCATCGTGAGCCGCGGGGAACTCGTGGAGATCGGTGCGGGTTTCCGACTACCGGATCTCATGGAATCCACGGGCGCCCGACTGCGGGAGGTCGGCACCACCAATCGCACTCATCTGGCCGACTACGCGGACGCAGTGAGTCCCCAGACCGCGGCGCTGTTGAAGGTCCATCCCAGTAACTTCAGGGTCAGCGGGTTCACCTCGGATGTCCCGTTGCGAGAGTTGCGCGCGCTCGCGGATGAGCACGACCTTCCCCTGATCATGGACGTGGGCAGCGGGCTGCTCATGCCGGACCCGATCCTTCCGGATGAACCCAGCCTGTCCGAAGCGCTCGAGGCCGGCGCGGATGTCGTCATCGCCAGCGGAGACAAACTGCTCGGCGGCACCCAGGCAGGAATTCTCCTGGGTCGCACGGATACGATCCAGAAGCTCGCCAAGCACCCACTGGCCCGCGCGGTACGTGCCGATAAATTAACGCTCGCAGCCCTCGAAGCCACGTTGGTCTCCGGCGACACTCCGGTGCAGCAGGCACTTCACGCGGACCCCGAGCGATTGCGCGCGCGAGCCGAGGAACTCGGCGACGACCTCGGGATGCCCGTGGTTTCCCACGATGGCCGCGTGGGCGGCGGGGGAGCACCCGGCGTGCCGCTGCCAGGGTGGGCCGTGCGCCTGCCGGAGCGAGCGGCGTCGTTCTTACGGCTGGGCCAGCCCGCCGTGCTGCCGCGCGTCCACGACGGCGCGTGCCTGATCGACCTGCGCTGCATTCCCGAGGACGACGACGCCCGGGTCGCCGCCGCGGCTCACGCCGCGTTGGGGGCGCTGGACTGATGTACGTAGTCGCAACTTCGGGCCACGTGGACCACGGAAAATCCACGCTGGTGCGCGCCCTGACCGGCATGGAACCGGACCGCTGGGCCGAGGAGAAACGACGCGGTCTCACCATCGATCTGGGCTTCGCGTGGGTGGATCTGGCGTCCGGAAAGAACGTGGCGTTCGTGGACGTCCCCGGACATGAACGATTCCTCGGCAATATGTTGGCTGGGCTCGGGCCCGCACCGGTGGTGTGTTTCGTGGTGGCCGCGGACGAGGGCTGGCAGGCCCAATCCAGCGACCATCGGGATGCGTTGGCAGCGCTGGGGATCGAGCGCGGGCTGATCGTGCTGACCAAGACGGACCGGGCACCGGAACGAGTCGAGGCGGTGACCGAGCAGGTCAGGGGTGAACTCGCGGGAACCGGTCTGCGCGATGCCCCCGTGGTGGCCGTATCCGCCCAGAACGGGACGGGTCTGGGCGAGTTCCGCTCGGCGTTGGACAGCCTGCTGGACGGGCTACCTCTGCCGGACCCGGCGGATCGATTGAGGCTGTGGGTCGACCGTGCGTTCTCGGTGTCCGGAGCTGGGACCGTGGTGACGGGCACGCTGACCAGCGGAACGGTTCGCGTGGGGGACCGGCTCTTGTTGCTCGGCCAGGGCAGAGGCCGCTCCGTGACCGTGCGGTCGTTACAGAGCCACAATTCCTCGGTCGAGAGCATCGGCCCCACCAATCGCGTGGCCATCAACCTGCGCGGTATCTCTGCGGAGGACATTCACCGCGGCGACGCGCTCCTGGCGCCGAACGCATGGCCCACCACGGATGAACTGGATGTCCGCCGGATGTCCGGGATCTCGTTCGAGGACGCGCCGGCGGAGATCATGGTCCACGCGGGTTCCTCCTCGGTACCGGCACGCTTGCGACCCTTCGACGACGATCACGCGCGCGTGCAACTATCCCGAGAGTTGGCGCTGATCCCGGGGGACCGGCTGGTCATGCGCTATCCAGAAGCCCGTGTGCTCTTAGGCGGTGCACGGGTCCTGGACGTGGATCCGGCCGGACTCACCCGGCGCGGGGACAGTGCACGGCAGGCCGCATGGCTGGCCGGCCTTCCGGACACGGGCGATGCTGTCGCCGAAACGAAGCGCCGCGGTGCCGTCCGAGTGGCAAGGCTGCACCAGCTGGGACTGGTAGCCACGGACACGGCCGAGCCGCCCGCAGACGCAAACATTCTGCGAGCGGGTCAGTGGTGGATTCACCGACCCGTGTTGATCTCCTGGGCGGGTCAGCTGAGGACTGCCGTAGAACGGTTACACGAGCGTGATCCGCTGAGTCCGGGTCTGACTCGGGGTGCCGCGATCGGTGAACTCTCGCTGCCCGGACCGGAGCTATTGAGCGCGATCATCAAACAGGCACAGCTCGAAGAACGAGACGGCTCCATCACCGTTCCCGGCCGCGCCGCCGGGTTGGGTGCCGCAAAAAAGTCACTCACCACCGTCGAGGCGCAACTGACCAAGAACCCCTTTGCGGCACCCGAGGCCTACGAACTGGACGATCTCGGGCTGGGTCCGCGTGAGCTGGCCGCGGCGGAACGGGCCGGACGGCTGCTGAGGTTGGAGGGCGGCGTCGTCGTGCTACCGAACGCTCCGGCACTGGCCATGCGCGAGCTGGCACGGCTGGAGCAACCCTTTACCACGAGCCAGGCGCGGCAGGCCTGGGGGACCACCCGGCGCGTGGCCATCCCGCTGCTCGAGCATTTGGATGCGCGCGGTTGGACACGGCGATTGGACGGGAGCAAGCGCGAGATCGCCCGTTAGCAGGGCAAAGGGTCTCATCTTTGAGCTGCTGCCCTGAGCGAAAAAGCTCTTATGCCTGTCGGCGGGTGGGATTAACCTGGATAGCAAGGCGGGTGATTATCGGTGGTGTTTCGACGTCGCCCAACCCACCAGAATTCATGGGACCCACAGTGCAGAGGATTGAGGAGCAATCATGACCCAGAACCCTGACGAGAACATTGCCGGCGAACCCCTCGGAGCGCGCGGTGACACCGGCGAGACCATCGGTGCGACAAGTGACGCGCAGAACCCAAACCTGGAAAAGGACCCCGAAGAGTGGGTGAGCGGTAACGACCCGATGACCGAGTCCCAGAAGTCCTACTTGGACACGCTGGCCAAGCGAGCGGGTGAAGAGCTGCCCGCTAATCTCACCAAGGCCGAGGCCTCGGAGCACATCGACCGATTGCGAGGTTCCGGGTCCTGACTCGTCCCGCCGTGTTCGACTTGGGCGGTGGGGCAGCGTGACCAGTAGATTGGTCGGGTGACTGATACGAGCTCAACCACCGTTCATTCCGTCGAAACCGGCGACGGCGATCACCGCGTCGTGTTCCTCCACGGCCTGTTCGGCCGGGGTAAGAACTTCAGCATGATCGCCAAGGGTCTGCAGCCCGAGTTCCGCAGCCTGCTGGTGGATCTGCCGAACCACGGCCAGTCGGACTGGACCGAGGAACTCGATTATCTGCAACTCGCGGATCAGGTGGCGGAGCATCTCGAGAGCAGTTTCGCCGCGGACGGCCCCGTGGACGTGGTCGGTCACTCGATGGGTGGCAAAGTGGCCATGGTGCTTGCCCTGCGTCATCCGGAGTTGGTGCGCAAGCTGGTGATCATTGACATTTCGCCCGTGGGTTCGGGGTCGAGTCGCAGCGAATTCCACCACCTCCTGGACGCGCTCGCGGCCGTGGACATTGAATCCGCCGAGCGCCGCTCCGACGTGGACGCCGCTCTCAAAGACCCCATCCCCGAGGCCGGCGTGCGCGGGTTCCTGCTCCAGAATCTCAAGAACGATGGCGACGGCCTGCGTTGGCAGCCCAACCTCACCCTGCTGCGCTCCGAGCTGGAAACCATCATGGGCTTCCCGGACATCGAGACCGATCTCAACCAGGTCCAGTTCCCCGGCCGGGTGCTCTGGATCGCCGGCGAGAAGTCCAACTACGTCAAGGACGAGGACGAGCCCGTCATGCGCGCGCTCTTCCCCAGCACCATTCGCTTGAAGGTGCGCGGAGCCAGCCACTGGGTGCATTCGGACCGCCCGCAGGAAGTCATCAATGCTCTGCGGACGTTCCTGTTGTCCGAGCGGAAGTAGGGATCGGAAGGCCAGCTTTAGGCACAACATTTCCTCACATGACGCGATGTACGTGGTTCTCGCAGGGGCGTTGGGATGCAAAGTGCTGACCTTTGACGCGCGCCTCGCAAAAGCTTCCGACCGCTGCGTCACACCCGGCTGAGAGTATTAGCGCACGTCACACGCGGCTGTTAATCAGTTGTCTTATGGTTTCTTAGATACGGTGGCGGGACGCTACCTGAGGAGAGTCATGAACACCGATCTGGCCCGCCGCCTATTCGTCACTGCCGCTGAAATCTTCTGTGTCATCGGCACGCTTGTGGGAACAGGGGTGATCGGTACACGGGTTGCGGAGTCCTCCGGTGGTGCGCTCTCCGCTGATGCCACTCTTATTGCCCCGCTCGGCACGGCGTTCTCGATTTGGTCCGTGATTTACCTCGGCCTCTTCGCCTACACCATCTGGCAGTGGCTCCCTCGCGTGGCCACCACCTCACGCGAACGCCGGATCGGGTGGCTCGCCGGCATCACCATGATCCTCAATGCGGTGTGGTTGCTGGTCACCCAGGTCGGTTGGATCTGGGTCAGCGTCCTGGTCATCCTGGCGCTCGCGATCACGTTGGGAATTCTGGTCAAGCGTCTGCGCGAAAATCCCGGGACGACGCCGCTCGGTAAGCTCATCGTGGACGGCACCTTTGGCTTGTACCTCGGTTGGGTCACGGCGGCAACGTGCGCCAATATCGCGGCAGCCGGATCCGCATCAGGCTGGGGTTCTGGAGGCCCATCAGATGAGTGGATCGCCGTGACCGTGATGACCGTTGCGGTGGTACTGTCCGCCGTCTACGTGATCGTCCTGGGCCCCCGGTTCGCGGTGGCCGCCGGTATCGCCTGGGCACTGGCCTGGATCAGCGTGGCTCGTCTCACCGATGAGCCGGCCTCACAGCTCGTCGGTATCGCGGCGGGCATTCTGTCCGCGATTGTTCTGATCATCTGGGCTCTAGGTCGTGGACGGCTCTACCGGTCAGCTCGTCAGTGCCGCAGCCTGGATCGAGAACCCGCTTACTCCTGAGGGTCGGCAGTGCGGGGTCGTTCAGCTCGCGGATCATGAGTAACAGCCTCGGCATCTGCATGAGCCTCCGCCTGGGCACGCGCATACCCTTCGCGCACTTCAGGAGGGCCGTACTGACCGTGCGCCAGTCCCAGCAAAGTCACTAGTTCCTTGGGCCCGCCACCGATGGTGGCCGGAAGGGCAATCATGCCCTCGCCCATCATCCTTTGATTGGCCTTGGCCAATTGGCGTGTAGAGCCCGTCAGCTGAGATTCGTAGCGTTCGTAGCCTTCGGAAGTCAGCTTCATCGCGACCATGGTTGAACGGCTCACGCGCGCCAGCCCCATTCCTTCCACCTCGTCCCAGCGGATCTCGAGCTCGGGATCGGTGCCCGCCGAATGGGGCTTCCCGTAGCGGAAACCCTGTTTATCCAGAGTCAGTTGCCGCTTCTGAACGATCTGGGAGAACAGGGACGGAATACCTAAGATGCCGAAGAACACCACCACCAGGAGCCCGATCCAGAAGGATCCGGACCCGAACATCCCTGCTACCGTCGCGGCCTGTCCATAGGACGCGAACATCATTCCCAGGCCGAAGAGCGTGAAGACCAGGGTGAGCAGAAACAGGAAAATCAATTTCCCGCGGTTCGTTGAAAGCTGCACGGTTCCGGAATTCTTGAGTGTTTCGAATTGCCCTAGGACACGTTGATCGTTCACGTTAACCCTCGCCCTGGTTGTGTGATGGGGGTCATGCAGTCAGCCACTATTCAGGCTATCGACCGGTGCCACCAAAGCTCGGAACCGCGTACATTCGGTGTGGTGACCAATCGCTCGTCTCGTTCTCATTCGCCGACGGCGCCGGGGTCCTCCGCAGCTGGCGTCGCCTTGGTCGTCGCGGCGGCGCTCGTTACCCAGACCGGTGCGGCCATTGCGTATCAGATCTTCGATCGCGTGGGTGCGCAGGGCGCGGTTTTTCTGCGCCTGCTCATTTCGTCGGTGCTGTTGTGGATCGTGTTCCGACCTTCGGTTCGTGCGATCACGGCCAAGAACCTGCCGGTGATCCTCGGCTTCGGGTTGAGTCTCGGCGCCATGAACATGTGTATCTATCAGGCCATTGCCCGCTTGCCGCTTGGTGTTGCGGTGACCATTGAACTGCTCGGGCCACTGGTGTTGTCGGTGGTGTTGTCCCGCAAGCTCAGTGGTCTGCTGTGGGCGGGGCTCGCGCTGGCGGGAGTGCTCCTGCTCAGCGGAGTTGGCCCCAATACCGAGGGACTGGATCCGGTGGGCGTGGCCTTCGCCTTGGCGGCCGCGTGCATGTGGGCGCTGTACATCCTCATGTCCCGCCAAGCCGGGCGGGAATTTCCCGGCACACAAGGTCTCGCGCTCGCCATGGTGGTGGGTGCGCTCCTGGCCGCGCCATTTGGAGTGGCCAGCGGCGGCGTCGAACTCCTGGACCCGTGGGTATTGCTGATCGGCGCGCTGATCGCCGTGATGTCCTCGGCGGTACCCTATGCCCTGGAGCTCGCATCGCTGCGGCTCCTTGCTGCGGAAACGTTCGCGATTCTGGTGAGTCTGGCACCGGCGATTGCGGCGCTCGTGGGGTGGGTCATGCTGGGTCAGGCACTCGATGTTCTGGAAATCGCGGGCATCGCGCTTGTGATTCTGGCCAGTGCCGCTGCCGTGCGATCGGCTCAACTGTCGTAACAGTGGCCGTGCCGGTCCCCGGATGTATTTGAGGGGGATGGCCACCACACGGATAGCCTGATTCCATGGGATTTTCGCGTGCAGAACTTGAGACATTCCGCGATCGCACGGTGCCAGACCTACTACCCGATCCGTTAAGCCTCTTGTTCGTCGGGATCAACCCGAGTTTGTGGACGGCGGCTACGGGCGCTCACTTCGCGCGGCCCGGCAACCGCTTCTATCCGGCTCTGTACCGAGCGGGCATCACCGACACTCTCATCGACGCGAGGGACGGCTACACGGAATCGGACCTGGCAGAACTGACGAGCAAAGGTATCGGCAACAGCAACATCTGCCCGCGGGCCACCGCACGGGCAGACGAGCTGTCCCGAGAAGAACTGCTGGCCGGTGCGGACCGGTTGAATCGGCT
This sequence comes from Kocuria sp. WRN011, assembly GCF_002295155.1. Taxonomy (NCBI): domain Bacteria; kingdom Bacillati; phylum Actinomycetota; class Actinomycetes; order Micrococcales; family Micrococcaceae; genus Kocuria; species Kocuria sp. WRN011. The sequence continues at coordinate 277,321 of NZ_NSGI01000004.1, read as the reverse complement.
CGCGGCCGAGCGAAAACCCAAGGTGGTCGCTGTTCTGGGTATTACCGCCTACCGCTCGGCCTTCAAACTCCCGAAGGCGCAACTGGGAAAGCAGGACTCCCCGTGGCCCGGTGTGCAGTTGTGGGTCGCGCCTAACCCCAGCGGTCTCAATGCCCACGCAAGTGTTGACGATTTAGCGGCGGCCTACCGGGAGATCGCGAAGGCCGCTGGAATTATTGTCAAACACCCTTGACGTCGAATGGTAAAGCTTGCTTGACTGAGTCAAGCGCGCTTTACATAGCCGGAAGGGCCGCACAAGCCCATATCAAGGGAGTCATGATGGCAACAACAACCCGCACCGCTGGCAAGGCACCACTCTCGGCCTACGTGCTGAGTATCGTCATGGCGCTCGTGCTCGCGTCCATCGTGGGGGCCATTGCCTCGGTGTTCTACGACGAGAACAGATTGCTCGGGTTCGTGATCTTTTCCGCATGCACCGCCGGCACGTTCTTCGCCCTGGGCTGGGTGCTTTTCGTCTCCAAGTACACCGTGGAAGAAGATGCACACGCGGAGGACAACATCGAGCACCGCTGGTATGACAAGGCCACCTCGGGTGCATTCCACGACATCATCACCACGGCCGGGATCGCTTTGTTCGCGCTGGCGATCACCCGGCTTGAAGTCAGCGGGATGGTTGTTCTGACCCTGATCCTCGTGTTGGCGGTGGTCAGTTTCGCGGTTCGTTTCTGGGTGGCCAGAAGGCGGGACTCCTAGTGGAGAACATCATTGCCGAGCAACGCGGGGAGCGGTCCTGGTCGCAGGCCCACTTGGCCGCGTTGTTGGGGGTGTCCCGGCAGACCGTGATCTCCATCGAGCGAGGCCGTTTTTATCCGAGCCTCCCACTGGCGTTCCGAATCGCTGAGGTGTTCGGCTGTCGCATCGAGGACTTGTTCACACCTCAGGCCACACCCGTCTCTGATCCCGAAAAGAGCTGACCGGGAGCCTCTCCGGGGCGACTGGGCGAGCGTACGCTTGACGGTACAGGGCGGCGAAGATCGTTCACGATGAACACTCGGTCGCACCGCCAGCATGTCTAGTGCTAGAGGGGTGCCGTCATGAGCACACTCATCATCATCCTGCTCGTTCTACTGGTGGTTGTGGTCTTGCTCGCCATCATGTCGATACGAGTCATCAAGCAGTACGAAAAAGGTGTCATCCTCCGCTTCGGACGACTGAACGGCGTGCGGGGGCCGGGGATTCGGCTCATCGTCCCCGCAGTCGACGTGCTCCACAGAGTGTCCACGCGCATCGTGACCATGCCGATCCAGTCCCAGGGAATCATCACCCGGGACAACGTGAGCGTGGATGTCTCGGCGGTGGCGTATTTCCGGGTCGTTGAACCGGTCAAGTCCGTGATCGCCATTGAGAACATCGGTGCGGCCATCAATCAGATCGCCCAAACAACGCTGCGCAAGGTGGTCGGTCAGCATTCATTGGATGACATCTTGTCCGAAACCGATCAGATCAATTTGGACATCAAGATCATCCTCGATCGCGCAACCGTCGAATGGGGAGTAGAAGTGGCCCTGGTCGAACTCAAGGACATCCAACTACCCGAGAGCATGAAGCGCGCCATGGCCCGGCAGGCAGAGGCGGAACGGGAGAAGAGGTCCAAGATCATCAACGCCGAAGGCGAGGCAAGGGCCGCGGCCGCCTTGGGCGAGGCCTCGGACGTCATGATGGCTCACCCGCTGGCCCTGCAATTGCGCAACTTGCAGACCTTGGTGGAACTTGGCGTCGACAAGAACTCCACGGTGGTGTTCCCCGCACCACTCATGAGCACGATCAACGAGTTGACTGAGTTCCTGGAGCGTGAAGGGCACGCGGCGGAGCAGTATCCGACACAGCCCCCGCTACCCGGGCCCAGTCACGACGGAGCAGGGCCCAAGTTGGTGTTGTCCTAAGCAGAAGTCGTCCATCGCAAAGACAAGCACCGGTCAACCGACTCAGTCGATGACCCGGAACCCGATCTCGGGCAGGCTGCCCACCGAACCGCCCCGGGCGAATTCCGCCCACTGGGTTCGCAACAGCCGCCCGCGTTCGTGCATGTCGTTGAGGCTCAGCCCCAGCGCACTGGGCGCGCCCTCCCACGCGCTTGACGGAAAGAGCAACGGCAGTTCGGCAATGTGGGCCGCATTCAACGGATGCTCCTCGTTGCCGTACGACAACACGTAGCCCGTCACTTTGCCGCCGGCTGCCGCGTGCCGCGACGCAAAGGCCTTGGCCCCGGTTCCGTAGATCCGCTTGGTCAGCGGCTTGACCACCAACTGCTCCAGTGCGGGGTCACGCTTCGGTTTCTCGAGCCGCTTGAGGAGTATCGGGACGGCGGCTGCGAACAGCGCGACCTCGCGGGTCGTGTATCCCACAAGCACGTCCACCTGCGGTGCCACCTCGCGCCAGGCCGCATCCAGATCTTTCTCGGCAGGCAGTGGCGCGTGGCCGTACTGCACGCCGAAGGGCATCTGCCCCTTGAGACCGAAGCGTGATGCAGCCTTCTCCACTGTCGATTGAGCCGCGGTCACCTGTTCCCAATGCGCATCGGGAGCCAGACCACTCACGGTGCGGGACATCACCGCGTTCATTTTGCTGCGGCTCTTCATGAGACCGAACGGTGCGCTCTGCACGATCGCACGGCGGAACAGGCCCCGGGTGCCCTCGGCGATCATGAGATGGGCGGCGGCGTCGCCCCCGGCGGATTGACCGAAAATCGTGACATTGGCCGTGTCGCCGCCGAAGGCCGCAATATTGCAATGCACCCAGCGCAGCGCCTCAATCTGATCGAGCAACCCCAGGTTGGCGGGGCTCGTCTGACCGTCGCCCAGATAACCGAACAGGCCCAGGCGATAGGTCACGTTGACGACCACCACGTTCTGCTCGGCAACCAACGTGCTGGGGTCGTAGAACGGCGCGTCACCGGCCCCGGACACGTACGAACCGCCGTGAATCCAGACCATCACGGGAAGCTCGGCGTCCGGGTCGGCGTCCGCGGGCACGGTGATCGACAACCGCATACAGTCCTCGTCCACGGGGAGCTTGCCGATGCTGCTGCCCACCGCGTCGTCCAGCAGCGGCACGGGTGCCTGAGGGCAGGCCGGGGACCACGACGTCGCCTGGATCGGTTCGGTCGCATCGCCCACCGGGGTGGGTGCCTCCAGCCTGTCCGCGCGCGCATAGCGGATGCCGGTAGCGCGATCCACGGGGCCGTCGTGCCAGCCGGCCACGGTTCCCACGGGGGCGTGCCAGATCGGCTGGTTGTGCATTGCGGCCTCAGTCATCGTCCACCTGTCGTTCGAGCAGTCGGCTCATTCCCACGTTGCGCGGTGAACGGTCCTTGAATCCGTGTCGTTCGTAGAGGCTGCGCCCGGGTGGGTCCGCCATGAGACTGACGAACGCGTCCGGGGGAGCATCCTGTCGAATCCGATCTAACAGCCACGTCAGGATCGTGTCCCCGAGCCCTTGGCGTTGATGCTCCGGAAGCACGGCCATATCGATAATGTGGAAGTACCAGCCGCCGTCCCCGATCACACGACCCATGGCCACCGTCTCCCCGGTGGGTGCGTGAATCACGTGCACGGCCGCCCACGCGCCGTCGATACCGGCGAGGGCTTGCTGATGCGTTTTAGGGCTCATGCCCGTGGCTTCACGCAAATACAGGTACGCCGAAACGCTGGGCGGACCCACTCTCAACAAATAACCGGTCGGCAAACTCACCATGGTCACCATTGTGAACCGCTCACCTGGAGAATTGCACACCCACGAAGCCGCCGCGGTGACCTTGGGCACCCAAGGTCACCGCGGCGGCGTCGTGCCTGATTGGATCAGCGTTCAGGGGTGAGCGTGCGCTGATACACGGCCTTGCCATTGGCATTGACCAGTTTGACGGTGAACTCGCTGCCGTCCTCGGGGATGGCCACGTGACCGAAGTACTGGTGGTCACCGTTGCGCGGTGAGGCCATGGGCGGGCCGGCCTGCTCGAAGTCCACGCGGGGCCCGAAGGTACGGTCCAATGTGTTGGGACCAAAGGCTCCCGCGTTGATGGGCCCGGCCACGAACTCCCAGAACGGCTTGAAGTCCTTGAACGCCGCCCGTTCGGGGGAGTAGTGGTGGGCGGCGCAATAGTGGACGTCGCCGGTCAGGAACACCACGTTCTTGATGTCGTAGTCCTTGATGGCCTTCAGGATCCGCGCCAACTGCAGCTCGCGACCCAGCGGCGCACCGTGATCAGCGTTGGAGATGGACTCCCGGTCCTTACCGTCCGGCACGATCAGTCCCAGGGGCAAGTCGTTGCCGATCACTTTCCACGTGGCCCTGGACCGGCGCAGTCCGCGGATGAGCCAGCGGGTCTGTTCTTCGCCCAGGATGTCGGTCTCGTGCTGCTCCTTGCCCGGCGTGTTCTCGCTCTTGAAGGTGCGCATGTCCAGGGCGAACACGTCCAGGTGGTCACCGCGTTCGACCTTGCGGTAGATGCGGGCCGGCTCGAAACCGGTGCCGCGGGAGAGCGCACGGGAGTCCGCGATGGGCATGTACTCCTGCCATGCTTGACGGCCGCGAGCGGCCAGGGTGTCGACGTCGCGCACTTGCGTATAGCGCTCATCCTCGAGGATCTCGCCCGGCCACCAATTGTTGGTGGTCTCGTGATCGTCCCACTGAGCGATCACGGGAACCTCCGCGTACATGGCCCGCAGATTCTTGTCCATCATGTTGTAACGGTGGCGCCCGCGGAACTCGTTGAGCGTCTCGGCCACCTTGGACACCTCCTCTGTGACCACATTGCGCCACAGGGGTTCGTTCGGAACTTCCAGGGTCTTTTCGATGGGATTATCCGCGTAGACGGTGTCTCCGGAGTGCAAGAAGAAGTCCGGCTTGGTGGCGTGCATGGCCGCGTAGCCCCGCATCCCGCCGATGTCCTCGTTGATGCCGTAGCCCTGGCCCGCGGTGTCTGCGGTCCACACGAAGGACTGTGCTGCGGAAGTCTTCGGCCCGAAACGCTTGCCCGGAGCGGTGGTGAAAGTGCCGATGGCACGCTCGCCCATCCGACCCCGATCGTCCTCGAACGCGTACGTGACCTTGAACCGGGTCCCGGAGGGCAGCTTGCCCGCGAAAATCTTGGCCGTGTGATCTGACGTGGGGTTCGCCCAGCCGGAGGTTAGGCGAAGACCGCGGGCAAAGCGCCCGCGCAACGGAGCGCCGTCGGCGGAAATTGCCTGAAGCGTGGCGTGCAGACGACCCGGACCCGAGGAACGCGCCCACAGCACTGCCGAATTGGAGGAGACGTCACCGGAGGCAACGCCGCTGGGAAGAGTCAGGCGCTTGCTGATCAGCCCCGGTACGGGGCGCTCGCCGCGATGGGCGATCGCGGTGCCGGGGAGGGCAATGAGTGCCGCGCCGGCAAGGCTGCCGGAGACGAGTTGACGACGATTGATGGGCGCATTGTTGGTAGGCATGGGTTCATAGTGCGGGCCCCGAATGACATCCAACTTGCGGGTATCTGAACAATAATCGCGCTGGTCACACGCATATTTCCATGATCACGCTTTAGGGGACATGTGATGTTGACTTTCCCCGGGAACGGGCGTAATCCGAGAACTACACAACTACGTCGTGAAGCGGCCGAACGAGCTGGGCATTCGTGCGAGTGACCTGCGGGTTTTTATCTGATCTGAGATCGCCGGGCCGGGGCCCCGTCGAGACACTTTTCGCCGCTGAGTAGTTGGGCCTGTGGGTCGTCAACGCAGTGGGCTTTCACCGTTTTTCCGTGGGAGACACCTGAGGCTCTGGCTCGTTCTGCATGATCAAGCATGATCGGAACCTGCAATGAGTTCTACAGCTAAAACCAAAGTACTGAGTGTGGCCGCCACCCTCGCGCTCGCGAGTTCAGCGGTGGTCTTGACGGGGGCACCCGCCCAAGCGGCGTCGCAACCCTATTTCACCTACGCCAATGGATGGCGTGTTCAGCAGCATCCGCGTTTGCTGGCGGATGTCAACGGCGATGGTCGGGATGACATCGTCGGTTTCGGCGACCAAGGTACCTACGTGGCTCTCGGCCGCGTGAACAGGACCTTTGCACCGCCTCAGTTGAGATTGCGTGATTTCGGATATGACCAAGGTTGGCGTGAGGGCGAGCACCCTCGTCAGCTGGCCGATGTCAATGACGACGGCAGGGCGGACGTGGTCGGTTTCGGTATTGCCGGAACCACTGTTGCCTATGGCCGAACGGACGGCGGTTTCACCGCGCCCACTCTTGCACTGCGTGATTACGGAACCAGCCAAGGCTGGCTCAAGAGTGAGCACGTGAGGGAATTGGGCGACGTCAACAATGACGGCCGGGCGGACATCGTCGGCTTCGGATATTCCAAAACCTACGTGTCGTACGCGCGAGTCGGCGGTGGCTTCACCGCTCCCACGGTTGCAGTGAACGACCTGACAGCGGCCCAGGGATGGAAGATCGGCGAACACCTTCGGGAGCTGGCGGACGTCAACGGTGACAATCGTGATGACATCGTGGCATTCGGTGCCAAGGGAGTCACGGTTGCCTACGCGCGCTCGACCGGAGGATTCACGGCACCAACCGTGAGGGTCGGCGACTTCGGAACCAACCAAGGGTGGAGCGAGCAACGCACTCCGCGTGTCACGGGTGACCTCAACGGCGACCTGATCGAAGACCTCGTGGGATTCGGAAATGCGGGTACCTACGTGTCCTACGGCCGATTCGGTGGTGGCTTCAGCGCACCCACACTGAAGGTGGCCGACTTCGGCAGTTACGACGGCTGGAAGATCGGACACCATGTTCGCACGTTGGCCGATGCCAACGGTGACGGGACCGCAGACATCGTGGGGTTCGGATATTCGGGTACCTACGTGGCCCTGACCCAGCGTGACGGGTCCGTGGGCGCAGCCAGCTTGTGGCTCCGAGAGTTCGGCAATAACGACGGGTGGACCGTGGACCTGTATCCGCGTGTCTTGACCGACGTGAACGGTGACAATCGAGCCGACGTGGTGGGGTTCGGTTACTCCAGCACGATTGTCGAGATGTTGAAACGTAGCTGAGTGGCAGCTCGTTGACACGTGATTCAGCGGCGGCCGTCCGCGGGAAACCGACGGGGACGGTCGCCGCCCCGTGCGTCAAGAGACCGAGTGTTTGATCATCACAGTGCCGGAGCGGATTTAGGCTGTACCGGGTAAGGAGTCAACACGGAAAGTAGGCGCAGCCGGTGGAGATCGAACCCAGGGCAGTCTTTGATGCGGTGGATCTACTGGGTGTGATCACCAATGGGATTCTCGGTGGCGTGGTGGCCCGGCACCTCAAGTTGGACCTGGTGGGTTTCACGTTCCTGGCCATCATTTCCGGGTTGGGCGGGGGCATGCTGCGCGACACCTTGTTGCAGCAAGGGTTCCCGGTGGCGCTCAGTAATCCCGCTTACCTGACCACGGCTCTGGCGGGCGCGCTCATTGCCTACCTGTTGCCCTTGGATCAACGGTGGACGCAGCGCGGGCTTTTCTTTGTGGATACTCTTTCGGTCGGTTGTTGGGCTGCCACCGGAACCATCAAGGGGCTAGCGGCCGGATTGGGATGGATGCCGTCTATCCTGCTGGGCGTGGTCACTGCCGTGGGTGGCGGCATGATCCGCGATGTTGCGGTGGGCCGATTGCCCGCGATCTTCGGCGGCAACACCCTCTATGCGACCAGCGCCTTGATCGCCAGTATCGAGATGTACTTGCTGGCGCAGTTGGGCCAACACACAGTTGGCATGGCCGGTGCCATCGTTCTCAGCGCTGCGATCAGTTTGGCAGCAAGGAAGTTCGGGTGGAGCTTGCCGGGCCCCGCGAACTTGAGTCCCAAAGCCTTCAAACGGCTGGCCCGGCTACCTCGCCCCAAGCGGCTAGCAAGGAAGAAGCGCGATGGTTCTGACCGCGCAGCGGGGCAAGGTGGCGGGAGTAGCATCGGCCAGGAAGGAAGCAACGAGGAGGGCGCAGCATGACATCCACGCAGGTGGCGGAGCAGGTTCTCAAGGGTCAGTCGAACATCAAGGACTGGCAGGAAGAGCTGTACAAGGACTTCCACTCCCACCCCGAACTGAGTTTCCATGAGGAGCGCACGTCCACCATCGTGGCCGAGAAGCTCAAGGAGTTCGAGTTCGAGGTCCACGAAAAGGTGGGGCTCACCGGCGTCGTCGGCGTGTTGAGCAACGGTGACGGACCCGTGGTGCTGATGCGCGCGGACATGGACGCGCTGCCCGTCAAGGAAGCGACCGGCCTGGACTACGTCAGCACCGAGACGTTCACGGACGAGAACGGGAACACGACCCCCGTGATGCACGCGTGCGGTCACGATGTGCATGTGGCCTCACTCCTGGGCGCCGCACGTTTGCTGTCCGAGTCCCAGGACGCGTGGCAGGGCACGTTCATCGCCCTGTTCCAACCGGCAGAAGAACTCGGCACGGGCGCGCAGTCGATGGTGGACGACGGGCTGAAGGACGTGATTCCGCAGCCCACCGTGGCCCTGAGCCAGCACGTGATGGCCAAGCCTGCCGGAACGCTGAGCACTCACGTTGGCCCCTTCCTCTCCATGGGTGCGAGCATTCGCGTGACCCTGTTCGGACGCGGTAGCCACGGATCCATGCCGCACCTGTCCATCGACCCCGTGGTGTTGGCCTCCATGGTGGTGGTCCGTTTGCAAACCGTGGTCTCACGGGAAATCGAACCCGGGGAGTTCGCGGTACTGACCGTCGGAAAGCTGACGGTCGGCTCCAAGAGCAACATCATCGACGATCACGCGGTGCTGGAACTCAACATCCGCGCCTACAGCACGGCCGTGCGAGATCATCTGATCGAAGCCATCAAACGGATCTCCAAGGCGGAGACAGAGGCGTCCGGTTCACTCGAGGAGCCCGAGTTCGAGGTCATCAACAGCTACCCGCTGACCGACAATGACGCAGACACGACCCACACCGTGGCCGAGGCATTCGTCGAGTACTTCCCGGCTGATGCCATCCGCGAGTACGGCCGCCAGACCGCGAGTGAGGATTTCAGCGACATCCCCAATGCGTTGGGCGTGCCCTACACCTACTGGGCTGTGGGTGGAACCGATCCGGAGGCGCACGCGCGGGCGGAGGCCAACGGCACCATTACGCAAGACATCCCGGGCAATCACTCGCCGATGTCCGCCCCGGTCATCCAGCCAACCCTGACGGAAGCCACCGCGGCCATCGTGGTGGCTTCGACCGCCTGGCTGGGTCGGTAGCCGCTCGCCCGGCAGTCAATTAACCGACGACGGCGCCCGGTCACCTCCGCGCGGGAGGTGACCGGGCGCCGTCGTCGGTCGTGATCGGTTAGGGGGTCTCGGTGGTGGTGGGGGCCGGGTTGGTCCATTGCTTGGGGCCGTTCTTGGCCGCGAGCAATGCGAAGACCACGATGACCGCCAGGATGATGGGGGCGGCGTAGAGGCCAAGGTTGTAGTTGCCGGTGACCGACTGGATGGTGCCCCACAGCGGAGCGCCCAGGGCGTTGCCGATGTAGTAGAAGGACAGGCCCAGGGACAGCAGCTTGCTGTAATCGCGAGCGCCGACCGACTGGCGCAAGACGAGCGGCGGGGCCACCGTGGCGTTGGAGACACCGGCGGACATGCAGACCATGGCCATCAGCGGCAGCGCCATGGCCATGGCACCGAACCCGGAGGCCGCCGTCGACATCTGCGGCAGGTACAGGAAGCCCAGCGCCATGAGGCCCAGGGTGATGGCCATCATCCAGATCACGCCGATCTTGTCGTTGATGATGCCGAGCAGCGGCTTCCACAGGATCAGGGTGAACGTCCACGTGGCCAGCAACAGGCTGAACGCGGAAATGTTTTCGCCGGTGTAGACCTTCAGCAGAATGGCCAGCACCTGCGTCACGGACACGATCATGCCGATCAGCACGAAGGCCAGTGCCAGAAGCCAGAACCAGGGGCTGCGCAGAGCGTCGCGGAACACGAAACCGGGGAGCTTGGTGGGGTCCTGGCTGTGGGCTTCCTCATCCTCGCCGGGCACCGCGCCATAGGAGAGTAGACCCACGTCGGCGGGGGTATTGCGCACCAGGAACACGGTGGCGATCAAGGAGAGCGTCACCAGAACGATGGCCATGGTCATGATGGTGGGGCGCCAGCCCAGCGACTCTGCCATGCGCGGGCTCAGGATGGACCACAGCAGACCGCCCACGCCGGAACCGGAAAGCACGATGCCCAGGACCAGACCGCGCTTGGCCTCGAACCAGGACGTGGTGATGACCGGGGGAATGGGTGCCTGGGACAGCCCGTAACCCATGCCGATGACTGCGCCGGCCACATAGAACATGAACGGGTTGGGCGCGAAGGAGAACAGCAGTACACCCAGGCCCATGATGCACGAGCCCACACCTAGCATCACGCGGGGACCGAACTTGGCAATCAAGGGGCCGGCGGCGAACATCATGGTCACCACAATGGTGATGGTCAGGACCGTGAAGTAAATAAGGAAGGCGGGTTGACCGCCGTTGGCGGGGTTTCCGGTCTCGTCCGTGAACATGTCACCCACGATGAACGGGTGCAGTAGGGACAATCCTGACAGCACCACGGAAGCCGCAATCATGATCATGAAGCCACCGGCCGCGACCATCCAGTGTCGCGGGGTCATCCCCTGGGGTGGTCTGGTGGTTGTTTCCGCGGTGGTTTCCATGCTGTGCTCCCTATTGTTCTTATCAAGACCAACCGGTCACGCGATGAGACCGGCACCGCCGGAACTTAGATACAACGAGTAAAGACCCGCGATGCGAACGGGGACTCACATGGCTTGGGTCTCTCGACAGTATCCAAAAATCACGCCCTGTAGGCCGATTGACCACAGGTTCCCGAACCATTACAGCGGTCCTTGATTCGGAAATAATATCTGGATCAAGTATGTTGTTGTGGTCATGAAGGCTTTCGGATTCTTGAGTTTCGGTCACTACGGCTCCGGTCGCGGGCCCGGCGATCCTGATGCGCGGCAGTCCTTGCGGGACGCCATTGAGATCGCAGAGGGCGCGGACGAGCTGGGCGTCAACGGTGCCTATTTCCGCGTCCATCACTACGCTCGCCAGTCGGCTTCTCCCATGCCGCTGTTGAGCGCGATCGCCGCGCGCACTCGCAACATCGAGGTGGGCACCGGCGTGATCGACATGCGCTACGAGAACCCGTTGTACTTCGCGGAAGAGGCCGCTCAGCTGGACCTCATCGCGGATGGCCGCGTGGCCCTCGGCGTGAGCCGGGGATCCCCCGAACCGGCCCTGCGCGGCTGGGAGTCGTTCGGTTATACCGGCTCCGAGGATCCTCGCGGTGCGGATATCGCACGCGAGCACTTCGAGAAGTTCATGCGCGCCATCAAGGGCGAGCCCATGACCTACGCGGATCCCGTTCAGTACGGTGCCGGTGCCAAGCTGGCCATCGAGCCTCAGTCACCCGGTCTGGCCGAGCGGATCTGGTGGGGTGCAGGTTCGGCCAAGACGGCCGAGTGGGCGGGGGAGCGGGGCGTGAACCTCATGAGTTCCACGCTGCTCACCGAGGCCAACGAGGGTTCCTTTGCGGAGCAGCAGGCCGAACAGTTGCGCCGCTATCGCGAAGCCTTCCGCGCTGCTGGTCATACTCGTACGCCGCGCACCTCCGTCAGCCGCAGCGTGTTCCCGATCGTGGGTCCCGAGGACGAGATCTTCTCTTACATGGGTGCCCGGGAATCGCGTGACCAGGTGGGAGTGATCGACGGGTTTACCTCCGTCTTTGGGCGCACCTATGCGGGTTCGCCGGACACCTTGGTGGAGCAGCTGAAGCAGGATCAGGCCGTGATGGAGTCCGACACCCTGACGCTCACGATTCCCAGCCAGCTGGGCCCCGAGCTGAACCTGCGGATCCTGGAGAACTTCGCTAAGTACGTTGCCCCCGAGCTCGGTTGGCAGCCGAATACTGAAGGCCCCGTGACGGGGTACGAGATTTCCTAAGCCGAGCTGGCGGCGTCGTCCCGTGGTCGGCATCGACGACGTCGCCAAGCTCACCTCCCCGGGGCCGCCCACCGCGCGTGGGCGGCCCCGGATTCACTTAAACTGGTGGGTATGTCCCTGCCGAAAATTGTGCTGTTCTATGTCTTCACCCCGCTGGCCGATCCTGATGCCATCAAGCTGTGGCAACAGAACCTCGCCGAACGCAGCAACGTGAAGGGGCGCATCATCGTCTCCGAGCAGGGGATCAACGCGACCGTGGGCGGGGACATCCATGACGTCAAGCGCTACGTGAAGGGCCTCAAGGAGTACGCGCCGTTCAAGGACGCGGACATCAAATGGTCTGACGGGGTGGGGGACGACTTTCCACGGTTGAGCGTCAAGGTGCGGCCGGAATTGGTGACCTTCCACGCTCCCGATCCGATCACCGTGACTGAGGATGGCGTGCAGGGTGGCGGCACCCATCTGAAGCCGCACCAGTTGCACGAACTCATGGACCAGCACGGTGACGAGGTCGTGTTTTTCGACGGCCGCAACGCCTTGGAAGCCCAGATCGGCAAGTTCAGGGACGCGCTGGTCCCGGAGACGGATACCACCCGTGATTTCATCGACGAGATCGAATCGGGCAAGTACGACTCTTTCAAGGACAAGCCCGTGGTCACCTACTGCACCGGCGGGATCCGCTGCGAAGTGCTCAGCGTGCTCATGAAGAACCGCGGTTTCCAGGACGTCTACCAATTGGACGGCGGGATTGTGCGTTACGGCGAGGCCTACGGGAACAAGGGCCTGTGGGACGGTTCGCTCTACGTGTTCGACAAGCGGATGCACATGGAATTCGAGCCCGGCGCGCAGTCCCTGGGCACGTGCGCCGAATGCGGTGAGCCCACGCCCCGCTATGTCAACTGCGCCGAACAGACGTGCCGTCAGTTGTTCCTGTGCTGCGAGTCCTGCACCGAATCGGGGGCGCGCGATCACTGCCCGGACTGCGTGCCGGTCGCGGCCTAACACGTATCGGTTCTCACGAGGATCCGTGCGTTCGGGAGCTTTGCCCCCGGGCGCCTCTGCCTTCGGAGACTCCCCGCACGGAGCCTCGTACCCTGGAGGGCATGGCTCAGCCCACGACCCTCATGACCTTCGGCCACGGCACCGCGGACCGCGACGAGTTGGCCCGCTTGCTGCAGGGCGCGCACATCGAACGAATCGTGGACGTGCGCCGGTTCCCGGGCAGTCGCCGCAACGACGCCGCCGCGCGCGGGCAGATTGAAGAGCTCGCCCACGAGCTGGGTATCGAATATGTGTGGGATGAACGCCTGGGCGGTCGCCGCTCGCTCTCCAAAGCCGAGGACCAGCAATCACCGGACCAATGGTGGCGCGTCAAGGCCTTCCGCGCCTATGCCGCGTGGACCCGCAGCGAGGAATTCCGAGCCGGGATGGCCGACCTTCTGGGAGGGCTGGACGATAAACGTACGGCCGTGATGTGTTCGGAGTCCGTGTGGTGGCGTTGTCACAGGCGCATCATCTCGGATGTGGCCACCGCGAAGCACAGCGTGCGCGTGGTACATCTGATGCACAACGGAAAATTCACGGTGCACGAACCCAGCGAGGGATTGCGCCTGGACGAGCACGGAAACCCGGTGTGGGATGGAGCCAAAGCATGAGTCAGGACCAAGCGACCGTGGACGAGCCGAAGGTGACGGACGCCTCGATTACCCTGCTTCGCACTGGCGAGGTGAAGTCTCGCAACTGGGGGTCATCGCGCGCGCTCAGGACGGCCGCAGTCAAGACGCCGCACGCTGGCCCGGTTCACTTGACCGCCACGGGTTTCGTGGGGGATGAGCAGGGGAACCTAAAACATCACGGTGGAACCGAGAAGGCCGTGTGTTGCTACCCGGCCGAGCATTACGACGCGTGGCGGGCTGAAGGGCTCGAGCTGCCCGATGGCGCGTTCTTCGAGAACCTCACCATCCGCGGCGCCACCGAGGACAAGGTGTTCCTGGGCGACGTGTACCGGGTGGGCAGTGCGGTCGTTCAAGTCACCCAACCGCGCCAACCCTGCGGCACGATCTCCAAGAAATGGTCCAACCCGGACCTACCCAAGCTCATGATGAGCACCAACCGCTGCGGTTACTACCTGCGCGTGCTCGAAGTAGGCGATGTCCAGGTCGGGGACCGCTTTGAGTTCGTGTCCCGGCTGCCGGACGCGGTGTCCTCGGCGTTCGTAAGCCGCATCATGAACGTGGAGCGCGGAGACCTGGCGGCCATGCGCGAGCTGCTCGAGGCCCCCGAATTTCCGGATCGCTGGCGCAAGCAGCTGCGACGTCGTTTGGGCGAAAGCGTCTGAGTAACCGCGAGCCTCGCGCTTGGTGCTGACCGGACCTCAGACCGGTACTACTTGGCCATCCACTCAGCAGCCCGGTCCTGTTCGGATCAGATCAGCTCCAGCGGTCCGGTCTTGTTCAGATCGGATCAGATCAGCTCCAGCGGTCCCGGCTGATCCGGAGCGGGGAAAGCCACATCGATGGCGCGGAGGTCCTCCGTGCTCAGTTGCAGCTCGAGCGCACGGGCATTGTCCTCCACATGCTCCACCGTGGACGCCTTGGGAATCGCGATTGTGTTGCCGTCCCGGATGGCCCACGCCAGAAGCAGCTGCGCGACGGTCGAATCGTGCTTCTCGGCAATGTCTTGAAGCGAAGAATCGCCGAGCAGCTCACCCTGTCCCACCGGGGAGTACGCCATGGCTACGATCTCCCGCTGCTTCATGGCGGGGAACAGGTCGAGTTCCGGACCCCGGCTCGAGGGATTGTAGAGCACCTGGTTGACCAGCGGGTTCTCCGGGTAGCTCTCCAACTCCGCCAGATCAACGTTGGACACGCCCCAGTCGCCGATCAACCCGCGGTCCACGAGCCGTTCGAAGGCCATGAGCGTTTCCTCCACCGGATATGAGCCCGGCCAGTGCAGCAAATACAGGTCGATGTGGTCGAGTCCCAGGTGTCGTAGGCTGCGCTCGCAGGCCTCCTCGGTTCCCTTGGCCGATGCATTGGACGGCAGCACCTTGTCCACCAGGTACACGTCATCGCGGATCGGCGCGATTGCCTCACCCACGAGTTTTTCGGAGCGCCCGCTGCCGTACATCTCCGCCGTGTCGATCAGCGTGAGGCCCAGCTCCACACCCCGGCGTAGCGTGCTGATTTCGGCCTCGCGGGTAGCGGTAGAGTCGCCAATGTTCCACGCTCCCTGTCCGATCGCGGTCAGTTGAGTGCCGTCGGACAGTTCTACGATGCGATTCACGATTTCTCCTGAGCCAGGGGACGGGGTGGACACCACGCTAGGGTCTCGGGTGAACCTCCGCAATCACTGTTCGGTTCAACACGCGAAGAGGACTCAGTCATGGCAACCCCCGAATCGGACACACCGCTCCTGCCGCACCCCCTCACGGGCCAGTCGTTCCCGTCGCCCGTTCCTCCGGGCGCGGGCTGGCCCGAGGACCCCGCCTCGCCGGACACACCCGTCGGGCACGACGCCGCTGCGGTGCGGGCGCTCGCGGACGGCACGAGCGGCGTCGGCGAACTCAACGCTCTGTGCAGCGTGTGCCGGGCGTGCGAGCGGTTGGTCGAGTGGCGGGAGAGCGTGGCCGAGCACAAGCGTGCTTCGTTCGCGGGTGAGCCGTACTGGGGCCGACCGGTGCCGTCCTATGGGGACCCGAACGCAAGGCTGGTCATCGTGGGCCTGGCGCCCGCGGCCAACGGTGGAAACCGGACCGGGCGCATGTTCACGGGCGACCGTGCGGGCGATTGGCTCTATGCGGCGCTGTATCGGGCCGGTTTTGCGGCTCACGAAACGGTGACCACCGCGGGAGATGGGCAACGTCTGCGTGGCGTTCGCATGATCGCACCCGTCCGCTGCGCTCCACCGGCCAATAAACCGCTACCCGCGGAGAAAGCGGCGTGCAGCGGATGGTTCGACCGCGAATTTACCCTCTTGCCCGATGTTGAGGGGATCATGGCGCTGGGTGGCATTGCATGGCAGACCACGTTGGCCGCTGCCGTGCGGATGGGCTGGGAGGTGCCCAAACCGCGACCCAAGTTCGGCCACGGGGCCGTCGCTGAGCTGCTGCGACCGGACGGTCAGCCCGTTCGGCTCGTCGGTTGCTATCACGTGAGCCAGCAGAACACGTTCACCGGGCGGCTGACCGAGCCCATGCTCGATCAAGCCCTCGCACTCGCGGCGGGGGAGACGTACGGATCAGGGTTGTCCGACAACGCTGCGGAGTCCGATGAGCCGGACCATCCGTAACGCTGGTGGTGGTCGGCCAGGGTCGACCGGGGTGCCCGGTGCTGACGGTAAACTCCGAGGAATGAGTGTGTGCCCCTGCGGCGGAATTCCCGCCGGTGCGTCCTATGAACAGTGCTGCGAACCGGCACTGAGCAATCAGCGCTGGCCCGAGACGGCCGAGGCTTTGATGCGCTCGCGGTACACGGCCTTCGCGCTGGGCAACCAGGACCACCTGTTCCGGACCTGGCACCCGTCGACCCGCCCGTCGGAGGTCTCCGCGGATCCGAGCACGGAGTGGTTGGGCCTGACCATCCACGAGACGGAGGCGGGGCAAGCGAAGGATGAGAGCGGCGTCGTCGAATTCACGGCGCGCTATATCGCGGCGGGACGAGGGGACAGCCAGCACGAGGTGTCCCTGTTCCGCAAGCGTGCCGGCCGGTGGATGTACGTGGCGGCCATGACCGACGAAGAGCCGTGACCTCGAGGGTCCCGACTGCCGGACCGGGGATCAGCGCATTTTGTACAGCTTGATGCCCAGGGCGTGATCCACACCGGCGGACTGACCGGCTTCCGAGGTCATGCCCGTGATCATCTCCTGGGGATCCGGGTGGCTGCCCAGCGCCGAGAGGTACTGCTTGTGGCAGCGCAGTGATTCCACCGCGGCGTTGATATTGGCCTCGGAAAGCTCGATCGCGTAATCGGGCTCCACGCCGCTGACGATCAGACGGGTGACGCCCCAGGGTTCCAGGTTTTCTTCGTCCATGAGCTCACGGAAGACCCACGGATTGTCCGCGTCACGGATGGCGTCCAGCGTAGCTAGCCCGGCCACCCTGTGGTCCGCCTGATTGAGGCCCCACGCGGCCATCACGTCCCAATTGATGGTGACCACGGTATCCGGCTTGATCTTCCGGATCTCCCGGGCAATGCGTTTGCGGATGTCCAATCCGGATTCGAGCATGCCGTCCGGTAGATCCAGGATCGTGAGGTTTTCGACACCCACGGCTGCACAGGCGTCCCGCTGTTCCTGAGCTCTCAAAGGGCCGACATCGCTCGGATCCTGGTCTCGGATACCCGCCTCACCCGCGGTCAGCAACAGATAGGAGACGCTCGCTCCGCGCTCCACCCAGCGGGCCGCTGCGGCGGAACCGCCGTACTCCATGTCATCCGGGTGCGCGACCACGCACAGCACGTTCTGGACCTGGGAATCGTCGAAAATCGGAAGATCAGCCATGCTCTCAGCCTAGGCACGTGGACGCTCCGCGGCCAGGGATTCAGCCCCTGACGTTTACTATTCTGCGGCGTAGGGTGAAGTCATGGACGTTCAGATTGTCAAAGGTGACATCACCAAGGTTCAAGCAGACGCCATCGTCAACGCCGCCAACTCATCGCTACTCGGTGGCGGAGGAGTGGACGGTGCCATCCACCGAGCGGCCGGCAAGCAGCTGTTGGAAGAGTGCAAACGGTTGCGCGAAACCACTCTCAAGGACGGCCTCCCGTCGGGCCAGGCCGTGGCCACGGAGGGCTATAACCTTCCTGCGAAGTGGGTCATCCACACCGTAGGACCCGTATTCGCCAAGAAAACCGACCGGAGCGACATCCTGGCTTCGTGCTACCGGGAGTCATTGCGCGTGGCGGATGAGATCGGCGCGAAGTCTGTGGCTTTCCCCGCCATCTCCGCCGGGATCTACGGGTGGCCGATGGACAACGCCACGGAGATCGCCGTGCGCACGGTGCGGGAAGCGGACACATCCGTGGAGACCGTCATTTTCGTGCCGTTCTCGGACGATGCCGAAGAGATGTTCCATGAGGCACTCGGCCGTTGAGTAGGTTGATTAGGCGCACTGGGGCCAAGCGTGAGGGGAGGATTGTGCAGAAAATCGCCAAGATTTCTGCACAATCCTCCCCTCAGACTGCCTGCCTGCAGTTTCCTCACATCAGGCCGCTCACGTAGGGCCGGGAGCTTAGATCAGTCCCAGTTCCTTCACGGCCGAGCGCTCCGACTCGAGTTCTTCGACGGACGCATCGATGCGCGAGCGAGAGAACGCCGAAACATCTAGGTCTTCCACGATCGACCAGTCACCGTTGGACGTGGTCACCGGGAATGAGCTGACGAGCCCCTCCGGAACGCCATAGGAACCATCCGACACGACCGCCATCGACGTCCAATCACCCTCGGGGGTGCCGCGGAACAGATCGCGGGCGTGGTCCACCGTGGCCCCGGCGGCAGAGGCTGCGGATGAGGTGCCGCGCGCCGCCAGGATTTCCGCACCGCGCTTGGCAACCCGTGGAATGTACTCTTCCTCGACCCACGAGTGATCCACCAGATCCAGTGCGGGCTTGCCGGCCACCGTGGTGTGGCTCAGGTCCGGGTACTGCGTGGCGGAGTGGTTGCCCCAAATGGTCATGCGCTTGATGTCGGTCACGGGCGCCCCGGTCTGCTTGGACAACAGGGACTTAGCTCGGTTGTGGTCCAGCCGGGTGAGCGCACTGAAGCGGTCGGCGGGGATGTCCGGGGCGTTCTGCTGAGCAATCAAGGCGTTGGTGTTGGCGGGGTTTCCCGTGATCACCACCCGGATGTCGTCTGCGGCCACTTTGTTCAACGCAGCCCCCTGAGCGGTGAAGATGGCACCGTTGGCCTCCAGCAGGTCGCCGCGCTCCATTCCCTTGGTGCGCGGACGGGCACCCACGAGCAACGCGAGGTTGGCGCCGTCGAAGACCTTCTCGGGATCGTCACCGGTCTGCACATCGGCCAGCAAGGGGAACGCGCAGTCCATGAGCTCCATGACCACGCCGTCCAGGGCACCCAGTGCCTGGGGAATCTCCAGCAACTGCAATCGAACGGGCTGATCCGGTCCGAACAGGTCACCTTGAGAGATTCGGAACAACAAGCTGTAGCAGATCTGACCTGCGGCTCCGGTGACGGCAACGTTGACGGGTGCTGGACTCATGGATCCTCCTATGCGCGGGGTGACGCCGGTTTCGCGGGTGTTCAGTGACCTATGACACTAGCAGCGGGAAGTTCAGCGCACGGCTAAAGATGGCGACAGATGCTGACATGACGCGTGGCGCACAGCACAATGAAGACATGGCAACTACCGCATTTCAGGGAAACACCGTCCACACCTCCGGCGAACTGCCCGACGTGGGCACCACCGCACCCACCTTTGACCTGGTGGGTTCCGATCTCAGCCCCGTGACTTCCCAGGATTTCTCTGGCAAGCGCGTGGTCCTCAACATCTTCCCGTCGTTGGACACCGGCGTGTGCGCCCAGTCCGTGCGTGAGTTCAACAAGCGCGCGGCAGCACTCGACAACACCGCAGTGGTCTGCGTGTCCAAGGACCTGCCGTTCGCCCACGACCGTTTCTGCAGCGCCGAGGGCATCGAGAACGTCACCACCGGTTCCGCATTCCGCTCCAGCTTCGGCGAGGACTACGGCCTGGTTCAGACCGACGGCCCGCTCGAAGGCCTGCTGGCTCGCGCCGTCGTGGTTCTCAACGAAAACGGTGAGGTGGTCTACACCCAGCTCGTCGACGAAATCACCGACGAGCCCGATTACGACGCCGCTGAGGACGTCTTGTCCTAAGCAGTCACCTTTGTGGGGCGGGGCCTTTCGGCCCCGCCCCTTTTTCGTGCCCGGTTCCTCGACGTGGTGAACCACGGCGAGAATGACGCCGCCGCGCCGCCCCCGAAGAGGCGACGCGGCGGCGTCGTCGATCTGGAAACGCGCTACGCGATCAGGCGCTGAGCGAATCCACGATCTTGTTGAGCGTGGCCGAGGGGCGCATCACGTTGGAGGCCTTCTCGTTGCTGGGCCAGTAGTAACCGCCGATATCGGCCGGCGAACCCTGAACCTCGAGCAGTTCCTTCACGATGGTGTCCTCGTTGGAGCGCAGCTCCGAAGCGACCTTCTCGAAGGCCTTGGCCAACTCGGCGTCCTCGGTCTGCTTGGCCAGTTCCTCGGCCCAGAAGAGCGCGAGGTAGAAGTGCGAGCCGCGGTTGTCGAGCTCGCCGGCCTTGCGGGACGGGGACTTGTTCTCGTTGAGGAACGTGCCCGTGGCGCGGTCCAGCGTGTCCGCCAGAACCTGAGCCTTGGGGTTGTCGTAACGAGTGGCCAGGTGCTCGAAGGAGGCAGCCAGGGCGAGGAACTCACCCAGAGAATCCCAGCGCAAGTGGTTTTCCTCGACGAGCTGCTGCACGTGCTTGGGAGCGGAACCACCGGCACCGGTCTCGAACAGGCCGCCGCCGTTCATCAACGGAACGATGGACAGCATCTTGGCGGAAGTGCCCAGTTCCAGAATGGGGAACAGGTCGGTGAGGTAGTCACGCAGCACGTTGCCGGTCACGGAGATGGTGTCCTCGCCGCGGCGGATGCGCTCGATCGTGAACGTGGTGGCGTCCACGGGGGAGAGGATGCGGATGTCCAGACCGTCGGTGTCCTCGTCGGCCAGGTACTGGTTGACCTTTTCGATGAGGTTGCGGTCGTGGGCGCGGGACTCGTCCAACCAGAACACGGCCGGCATGCCGGACTCGCGCGAACGGCGAACGGCCAACTGGACCCAGTCCTTGATGGGAGCATCCTTGGCCTGGCACGCGCGCCAGATGTCACCGGGCTGAACCTCGTGGGACATCAGGACCTCGCCGGCCTGGTTGACGACCTGCACGGTGCCGGCCTTCTCGATCTCGAAGGTCTTGTCGTGCGAGCCGTACTCCTCGGCCTTCTGCGCCATGAGGCCCACGTTGGGAACGGTGCCCATGGTGGTGGGGTCGTAGGCGCCGTTGGCGCGGCAGTCCTCGATCACGGCCTGGTACACACCGGCGTAGGAGGAGTCCGGCAGCACTGCCAGGGTGTCCTCCTGCTGGCCTTCACGGCCCCACATCTTGCCGGAGGTGCGGATCATGGCGGGCATGGAAGCGTCCACGATCACGTCAGAAGGCACGTGCAGGTTGGTGATGCCCTTGTCCGAGTTCACGTACGCCAGCTCGGGGCCGTTGTTGATGCCCTCTTCGATGGCGGCCTTGATCTTGTCGCCGTCAGCCACGTTGGCCAGACCGGACAGGATGCCGCCCAGGCCGTCGTTGGGGGACAGCCCGGCCTGAGCCAGCTGATCACCGTACTGGGCGAAGACCTCGGGGAAGAACGCCTTGACCACGTGGCCGAAGATGATGGGGTCAGAGACCTTCATCATGGTGGCCTTGAGGTGGGTCGAGAACAGCACGTCCTCTTCCTTGGCGCGGGCCACCTGGGCCTTGAGGAACTCGTCCAGAGCAGCGGCGCTCATGAAGGTGGAGTCGACCACTTCACCCTTGAGCACGGGCACGGATTCCTTGAGCACCTCGGTGCCCTGATCGGTGACCAGCTGAATCTTGAGGGTGTCATCGGCGGGCATGACCACGGACTGCTCGTTGGCGCGGAAGTCGTTCTGACCCATAGTCGCCACGTTGGTCTTGGAATCAGCGGACCATTCGCCCATGGAATGGGGGTGCTTCTTGGCGTAGTTCTTCACGGCCTTGGGAGCACGGCGGTCCGAGTTGCCCTCGCGCAGCACGGGGTTCACTGCGGAGCCCTTGACCTTGTCGTAGCGGGCGCGGGTGTCCTTGTCCTCATCCGTCACGGCCTCTTCCGGGTAATCCGGAATGTCGTAGCCGGCGGCCTGGAGCTCGGCGATGGCTGCCTTGAGCTGCGGGATGGACGCGGAAATGTTGGGAAGCTTCACGATGTTGGCTTCCGGGGTCTTGGCCAGCTCGCCCAGTTCGGTGAGGGCATCGGCCACGCGCTGCTCTTCGGTCAGGCGATCCGGGAACTGAGCGGCAATGCGGCCGGCCAGGGAAATGTCCCGGGTCTCCACCTCAACACCAGCGGTGGACGCGAAGGCCTCGACCACGGGCTTGAAGGAATAGGTGGCGAGCAGGGGCGCCTCATCCGTCTTGGTGTAGATGATCTTGGGCATGGGGCAATGACTCCTTGGTTTGACGGTCACTGGACTGCCCACCAGCCTACCCCGTGGTGGGGGCCACACCCGTTGAGTTTCATTCGTGGACCAGCACCGGATTGGAGCCGAATATCAGGCTTCCGGGTGCTCCAGATCCTCCTGTGCCTCCACGGCCAGAGCCAGTCCGGCACCGGAGTACAGGTTGATCACCGTGTTCACGCCCAGCTTCTCCAACTCGGCGACCTGATCCTCGTACTGTGCCACCGCGGCTACGCGGCCGGAGAAATCGGATTTGTGGAGTTCGTGCAGCGCGGACAGGTTGGCATCGTGGAACGGCATGGCGAGCACCGCGACTTTCACGTGGCCCGTTGCGGAGATCCGGTCCCACACGTCCGCGTCCGTGGCGTCCGCATTTTCGACATCGTAGCCACGCTCCCACAGGTGGTGCGCCCTCACGGGGTCGATCTCGAGCCCGACGACCTTGTGCGAGGTCGTTACCGTGAACTCGTCATAGGTGGCGGTACCCACCCGCCCCATGCCCAGGACCGGGACGTCCGCGCGAGTCAGATCCAGGGGACGGTCCTCGGGGTGCAGCTGATCCTCGGGTGCTTCCGGGACAGAGCGAAGCAGGGCGGTGGTGATCAGGCTGCCGCGACGGTTGAGCACCGTGGACACCACGAAGCTCAGGGCCACCGCACACGCGAGCATGACCAGCCAGTCGTCGTCGAGCTGCCCGGAGGCCACCGCCGTGGCGCCCACGATGAGAGCGAACTCGGAATAATTGGCCAGGGCGAGCGCCCCGCGGACTGCCGTGCGCCGTCGTAGCCCGCACAACGTGAGCACGGCGGCCATGATGGCGGACTGCAAGGGGATCAACAGGCACAGGATGACGGCCATGATGACCATTTCCAGGCTGGGCAACCCGTAGAAGCCGATGCTCACGAAGAACCCCACGAGCAACAGGTCTTTGACCGTGAGAATCGACTTGGCCAGGTCCCGGGCCAGGGGATGGGAGGCCAAGAGCACGCCCACCAGGAGAGCACCGAGATCACCCTTGAGTCCCGTGACGGTGAAGGCCCACCATCCCGGAACGAGCGCCATGACCACGCCGAACAAGGCCAGCAACTCGCCGTGACCCAACCGGGACCACAGCTTTCGTGCGAGCCGGGTCACGGGCCATAACAGTGCAAGCACCAGCAGTGCCCAAGGAAAGGGGAGGTGGCCGCTGGAAATGGTCAGATACAGCACCGCGGCAATGTCCTGGAGCACCAGAATGCCCACGGCCACGCGCCCGTACAGTGAGTTCGATTCACCGCGCTCGTCCAAGATCTTGACCACCAGAACGGTGGAAGAAAAAGACAAGGCGAACGCCACGAGGAGGACCGTGCCGAGGGTTTCGCCAGCCAGCTCCAGGCCGACCAGCATCATGAGCCACAGGACCCCCGCGCTGGCCAGGGCACTGATGACCATGTGAATGCCACCGGCGGCCCACACCTCTTTACCCAAAAGAGTCCGGACGTCGAGTTTCAGCCCGATCCCGAACAAGAGCAGCGTGACACCGAGTTCGGACAGCAGCTCCAGTTCGTCCAGGCGCTCGACGCCCAGCCCGTTGAGCAGAAACCCTGCGGCCAAGAACCCGAGCAGGGGTGGCAGCCGAATCAGATGTGCGAACGCCCCCAGCCCCATGACCACCACCAGATAGACGGCCACGGTGGTCATGGCTCAGTCGACCTTGGTCAAGGGGCGGGCCGGGGGCGTCATGTCCGGTTACCGGCTGAGGGTGTCCTGGATTCGCGCGCGTTCCTTCTCGAGTTTGCGCACGCGGTGGCCCAGCGTGAACATGCGCACCGATCCCACGAGCGCCATGACCAGCGCACCCGCCACGGCGGAGAGCAGCATGGCCACACCGAGCGGCAAGCTGAACTGCCACGCCATGTATTCGAATCGTGTGGACACGTTGTTCTGGATGATGAAGATCAAAAGCAGGATCAGGATGATCACGCCCAGGATCAGCGCGGCCCACACGATGCCGGACACGCCGCGCTTCTTGGCCCCGTCCAGAGTGGGATCGGTTGCGCGCGCGGTGCGATTGTCGTGTTGGTCGCCGCGGGTCGTTTCCACCGACGACGACGCCGCGCGGTCGCGTTCCGCGCTGCGGTCTCCTGCGTTTTGTGGGCTCGAGTCGAAGGGTTCACCGGTCTCCGACGGATCACGCCGAGGCTGTACGGGGTCCTGCGGGTGCTGAGTCATGTCGATTCCTCCCGGTAGCAGTACTTGTTGTGACCAGCGTAGTCACAGGATGAGTCAAGAGAGACAGGAGCCGTGGTCAGAACGGATTTCGTCTCAATCAAGCCCCTCGTGTTTCGAGATTGTGACTAATGAGTAACGAATGAGGCGGATTTGTCGGACACGGACAACTAGTAGGCGTGTTCATGGTGAACGACCGGTAACCTAGATCTCACTTGTGAGGTGAAACACACTTCACGCTCAACTCATCCAATTCGCGGGTGGAAGCACACCGTGGTGCCCCACCGATCGTGACACCACACCAGGAGAGATACCGTCATGGGAAATTACACCTTTAAAGGCAAGGCAGCTGTCTCAGCCGCTGCCATTGCCGCACTGGCACTGTCAGGCTGCGCCAACGTTGGCGGCGGCGGAGAAGAAAACGGCGGGGGTGAAGGAGAAGGTCAAGAAGGCGGCGTGGTCACCGTTGCCGAGACCAACGCATTCACTGCAGTCAACAACGCCACGGCGGCGACCAACCTGGACATCAACGGCAAGATTGCGAACGCTACGCGCGAAGGCTTCATCTATGTGAACCCCGCGCAGGAAATTGTGCCCAATGAGGGCTTTGGCAGCTACGAGAAGACTTCCGACGATCCCTTGACCGTCGAGTACACACTGAACGATCCGGAGTGGTCCGACGGCAACGCCATCGACAAGGCCGACATCATCCTCTGGTGGTCGATCCTGTCCGGCTACCACAACGATGAGGACGCCGAGGCCGAAACGGGTACCAAGTACTTCAATATCGCAGGTTCCACGGACATCATGGGCAAAACCGACAAGCCCGAGTTCTCCGAGGACGGCAAGTCCTTCACCATTACCTACGAGGAACCTCAGTCCGACTGGGAAATCGCCTTTGACAACGATTACCTGCAGCCGGCCCACGTGGTTGCTGAGCAGGCGGGCATGACCGAGGACGAACTCCTCAAGACCCTGGAGGACTCGCCCGAAGGTAATCCTGAGGATCCGCAGGAACGTCCCGAACTCGAAGAGATCGGCAAGACCTGGGCCGAGGCCTTCCAGTTCTCGGACAAGCCGGAGGACGAGAGCCTGTTGGTCTCCAACGGCCCGTACAAGATCAACGACATCGTCGAGAACAACTCCGTGACCCTGGTCAAGAACGATAGCTACACCGGTGACAACGCTGGCAAGCTCGATGAAATCACGGTGCGCACCATTGGTGACGCAACCGCTCAGATCCAGGCGCTGCGCAACGGCGAAGTCGACATCATGGCCCCGGGCAACGTCAACAAGGACACCATCGATCAGGTGAACGAGTTGGACAACGTGGAAGTCATCCAGGGCGGCCAGCTTGCCTACGACCACCTGGACCTGAACTTCGGCGCGGACACCTTTGAGGATCAAGCAGTCCGAGAGGCATTCCTGAAGACCGTTCCGCGTCAGCAGATCGTCGATCAGCTCATCAAGCCGGTCAACGACGAGGCCTCCGTGCTGAACTCCCAGATGTGGGTCACCAGCCAGAAAGAGTACGGGAAGACCACCGAGGAGAACCAGGCAGAAGACCTCTACGGTGACGTCGATATCGACGGCGCCAAGGAACTGCTCGATGGCAAGACCCCGACCGTGCGAATTCTCTACAACAACGAGAACCCGCTGCGCGTGGATACTTTCCAGCTGATCAAGGAATCCGCAGAGCAGGCCGGCTTCAAGGTTGAGGACTTGGGTGACCCCAACTGGTCGGAGAAGCTCGCGGACGGTGACTACGATGCATCGCTGTTCGGCTGGGTCTCCCCGGGTGTGGGCACCGAAATGTTGTCCCAGATCTTCAAGACCGGCGGTGGCGGTAACTACACCAAGTACTCCAACCCCGAGGTGGACAAGCTCACCGACGAGGCTCGTTCCAACCTGGACAAGGACGCTCGAGATGAGCAGATTGTCCAGATCGACAAGCACACCTTCGAGGACGGCTACGGTCTGCCGCTGTTCCAGTCCCCGGGCTTCTTCGGAGTGTCCGACCAGATCGACGGTGTGACCGAATACCAGCCCAACCAGGACGGCGTGTTCTGGAACGTGTGGGAGTGGTCGCGTAAGTAAGGCGCACGAGCTCACTTGAAGGAGCTAACCGTCTAGCGTGCATGGCGTGTTGCGAGTCCGTGGGAAGTTGACGCGGTCTCGCAACACGCTGTCACCCTTACACCCTCACAAGGCAGCGACATGATTTCTTACATTCTTCGACGGCTCGTCACGGCCGTTTTCATTCTGCTGGGTGCCTCATTCATCGTTTACATGATGACGGCGGCATCGGGCGACCCGCTCTGGGATTTGTACGGACACCCCAACGCGGCCCAATTGATTCCTGCGCGAACCGAAGCCTTGAATCTCGATCAGCCACCCATTCTTCGCTACTTCACGTGGCTGGGTGGCGCACTGGGATGCCTCGCACCATTTACGGACACTTGCACTTTGGGCTTGAGCCGTGAGGGTATGGAAGTGACCCAGATGCTGGCCTTCGCCATGGGCCAGACCATCATGCTGGTGACCGCAGGAACCATCCTGGCCATCGTCATCGGTATCACGCTGGGCATCGTTTCAGCCCTTCGCCAGTACTCCGGACTGGACTACGGCATCACGTTCTTCACGTTCTTGTGCTTCTCACTGCCGAGCTTCTGGTTGGCGGTGCTACTCAAAGAAATTGTGGCGATTTCCTTCAACGACTTCTTACAAGACCCGGTCATGTCCCTAGCCAGCATCCTGGCTATCGGCGTGGTGGCCGGGTTGATCTGGTACCTCGTGTCCTTCGGGAAGCTGAAGACTCGCATCCTCATGGGGGTGCTGGGATTCCTGGTGACCTCGGGCATCGTGTACTTCGTGTTGGCGACCAACTGGTTGACGGCGCCGTTCCTGGGCATTCCCTTGATCGGTCTCACCGGTGTTCTCGTGGCCGTGATCACGACCATCCTTATTTCGGGGCTGCGTAATAAGCGCGCTCTCTATGCGGGTCTAGCAACCGTACTGGTGGGGCTCGCCCTTTATTTCCCGGTCCAGAGCTTCTTCCGAGGTGCAGGCCTGCTGACCGTGATCATCCTGTGCCTGGTCATGATCGCCATCGGTGCGGCCATCGGATTCTTTGCCGGTGGTTACGATCGAGGTCAGGGCATGCGCGTGGCCGGTATCACCGGGTTCTTCGTGGCGCTGCTCATCATCCTTGACCGCTTCATGCAGTCCTGGCCGAACTACTTGGACTCCGGCCACATCCGAGGGCGTCCGATCGCCACGGCCAGCGCTGCAACACCAGGTCTGACCGGTGATTTCTGGATCATGGGCATCGACCGGTTCACCCACCTGTTGCTGCCGACCATTGCCCTGACCTTGCTCGCACTGGCGTCTTACTCCCGTTACTCGCGGGCCTCCATGCTCGAGATTATGGGCCAGGACTACATCCGTACGGCCCGCGCGAAGGGCTTGTCCGAGCGCACCGTGGTCATGCGTCATGCCTTCCGTAACGCGCTGATCCCGTTGGCCACCCTTGTGGCCTACGACATCGGCGCTCTCATCGGTGGTGCGATCATCACTGAATCCGTCTTCGCGTTCACTGGTATGGGCCAGTTGTTCGTGCAATCTGTACGCAACGTGGACCCCAACCCCGTGATGGGTGTCTTCTTGGTCACGGGAATCGTGGCAATGGTCTTCAACCTCATTGCTGACCTCGTGTACTCCGTTCTCGACCCGCGTGTGAGGGTGAAAGCATGAGCCAGCCGCAGCAAATTGAAGTTCAAGAGGCCGAGAACCTTGGTCCCATGGGCGAGCCTCGCAACGACGTCCAGGGAAAGAGCCAGGGGCAGCTAGTCCGCCAGCGGTTCTTCGGCAACACAGGTGCGGTCGTTTCGCTGATCGTTCTCCTTTTCATCGTCCTGCTGGCGATCACGTCCATTGGCATTGGACCCGTCCCGGGCTGGTGGAAGTGGGATCCTGACGCGACGGGAACCGTTGTCAATGGCGGCCGTCCCACACTGTCACTTCTGCCGCCGGGCCTGGGCGATCATCCCTTCGGCCAGGACAACCTGGGCCGTGACCTGTTCGCCATGACCATGCAGGGAACGCAATACTCCTTGATCGTGATGGTCGTGGTGGGTGTGATCGCTGGCATTCTGGGCACCGTGGTCGGTGGCCTCTCCGGTTACTTCCGCGGCTGGACCGAAGCTATCCTGATGCGCCTGACCGACGTGATCATCATCATCCCGCTGGTGATTCTGGCGGCGTTGCTGGGGCGAATGGCCATCTCCTTTGTGCGTTCCACCGGGTTACCCACGGTCGCCACGGTTATCGCCCTGGGCCTACTGATTGGTGCGGCATCATGGCCGCCGCTGGCCCGCCTGGTGCGCGGTGAGTTCCTGTCGCTGCGCGAGCGCGAGTTCGTCGACGCCGCCCGGCTCGCCGGCGCGTCCAGCGGCCGGATCATTTTCAAGCACATCCTGCCCAACACCGTGGGTGTGATCACCGTGAACATCACACTGTTGATGTCCTCGGCGATTCTGTTGGAAACTGCGCTGTCCTATTTGGGGCTCGGTATCCAAGCGCCGGACTGGTCACTGGGCCGTCTCATCAGCGAGAACCAGACGGCGTTCGCGACTCGGCCGTGGTTGTTCTGGTGGCCCGGCGTATTCATCGTGACCATCGCGTTGACCATCAACTTCATTGGTGACGGTCTGCGAGACGCATTCGATCCTCGCCAGCGCAAGTTCAACCCCAAGAAGGCACGCGAACAGGGCGAGCATCGCAACGAGCGCGGCGACGTGGATGTCGGCACCAACGCCAACATGCGCGGTGCCGTCAACCGGGCCACCCGATGAGTCAGACTTCGGCGGTCGCGTCGTGGGTGTCAGGCTGTGACGAACAGGGTGATACCCACGGCGGCCAGTGCCAAGGTCGCGGCGAGCGGCGCCGGAACGTAACGGACGCGCACGGGTTCCAGAGCGGCGTCGTCGCGAGTGAAGACGTCCAACTCACCCGTGTCGATCTTGCGCTGCCACAGCGTGCGGATGTCATTAGCTGCGGTACCCGAACGGGTACCGGCCAGGTCGCCGGTGCGCACGGCGCCTTCGGTGCGGGCCAGGGGATGGGCTCGCGTCACGCCCTGGGTGCCGGAGCGCAGTGCGGATCCGGGACCCGCAGCGGGCAGCGCGAAGCACGAGTGGGAACCGCCTTCGGTGACCACCGTGACCGTGAAGCGTGTGCGCACGTCGATGATCTGCGCCCACGGAATATCCACGCTGCGCAGCGGATTGATGATCCGCACGCCGAATCCGTGAATTTCCATGCGGGGGCGCCAGTACAGCGCGTATCCCAGCCCAGCCAGGGCGGCACCGCAGCACACGCTCGCCACGGTGAGCAGCGCGTTCTGGCCCCAACCCGTCACCGCCGCCACCACGCCCAGGATCACCAGAAAACCGGTGAGCCACGGGGCGGACGCGGCGCGATACACACGCGGGGGAGCAGCGGGGGAGTTCTGGTCGTGGGGCATGGCCCCCATGCTAAGCATCCCCACCTCGCAACCCACGCACACCACGTTTCAGACACGATGGAGCACACACGATGAGCACCTCGCACTCCGCCCCCGGCCATCCCGAGGGCACCCCCGACAACAACGGATCGGGTCAGCACGCAGCATCCGGTGGCTCGCCCTGGCGGGACGACGCCGCTCGCCAACCCGGTCGCCACAGCGCACCTCGGGGCGGCAACGAGCGCCCGGGAGTCAGCGAACCCCGAGGCGCCGAATCAGCCCTCGGCAGCAAGGAAGCCATGGGACGTGACGACAACCAGGCTCGGCGTGATCGTCGTTCCCTGCGGAGCGGTTTCGGCAAGCGCAGGGACCGGTTAGCTGCGGGCTCCGGTGCTCAGGACGCCACCACCGAACGCTCGTCCCGCGGCTCGCGGAGCCAACGCCGCGTGGTGCGCGGTGAACCGGTCCTGGTGGTGGACGGGCTCTCCGTGGACTTTGGCGTGGATAAGGAATGGGTCCCGGCCGCAATCGACATGAACTACCAGGTGGCCGCCGGTGAGGTGCTGGCCATCGTGGGCGAATCGGGTTCGGGCAAGTCTGCGAGTTCCATGTCGATCCTGGGACTGCTGCCCTCCAACGCACGGGTCAACGGTTCGGCCAAGCTGGCCGGTGAGGAACTCATCGGACTGCAGGGGGCCGCTCTGCGCCGCGTGCGCGGTGAAGAAATCGCCGTGATCTTCCAGGAACCCATGACGGCCCTCAACCCGGTCTACACCGTGGGCCAGCAGATCGTGGAAACGATCCGGCTCCACCGGGACATGTCGCCAGCCCAGGCCGCCGAACGCGCCAAGGAAATGCTGACCATGGTGGAACTTCCGGATCCGGAAAAGGCGTTCCGTTCCTACCCGCACCAGTTGTCCGGTGGTCAGCGTCAGCGCGCCATGATTGCGCAGTCGCTGTCGTGTGATCCCAAGCTGTTGATCGCCGATGAGCCCACCACCGCTCTGGACGTCACGGTGCAGGCAGAAATCCTGGACCTGATCCGCAACCTCAAGGACAAACTGGATTCTGCCGTCATCCTGATCACCCACGACATGGGCGTGGTGGCCGACCTGGCGGATCGGATTGCGGTGATGAAGAAGGGCCGGATCGTCGAACAGGGGCCCGCCGAGCAGATCTTTTCCAGCCCCGAACACCCCTACACCAAGACCCTGCTGGAGTCGGTCCCTCACCTGGGTGAAGGCAGCGAGACCGGTGAGTCTGTTGACATGGTGGCCGTGCTGGAACGTGAGGTTGAGGCGGAGGAACGCGAGGCGGCGTCGTCGTCGACCGACCGGGACGCTGCGACGGCCAACGACGTCGCGGCAGGAACCGCAGGATCGACCGCGGCGACTGCCTCCGACCGTCCCACGCTGCCCACGGATGCGGCGCGCACCCCGCGGCACATGGAACCCAGTGACGACACCGCTGCGCTGCGTGTGACCGAGCCCGTGCTGCAGCTCAAGGACGTGGCGATCGAGTACCCCAAGCAAGGCCGTAACCCGGCGTTCCGCGCAGTGGAGGACGTGAGTCTGACCGTGGCCGCGGGTGAAGTGCTGGGCCTGGTAGGTGAGTCCGGTTCGGGTAAGACGACCATCGGTCGTGCGGCCGTGGGACTGTTGCCCGTGGTGGAGGGATCGTTGATCGTGGACGGCCGTGAACTCAGCGGCGCCTCGCGCAGGGAACTTAACGGAGTGCGCAAGGACGTGGGCATGGTGTTCCAGGACCCGTCGTCATCGCTGAACCCGCGACTGCCGATCGGCGAATCCATTGGTGAGCCCATGTTCCTGGCGGGAATGGCCAAGGGGCAGGAGCTGCAGAACCGGATCGAGCAGCTGCTGGACCAGGTGCGATTGCCGCGCAACTACCGCAACCGTTACCCGCACGAACTCTCGGGTGGTCAGAAGCAGCGCGTGGGTATTGCCCGTGCACTGTCGCTGAAGCCCAAGCTGCTGGTTGCGGACGAACCGACCTCGGCGTTGGACGTGTCCGTGCAGGCCACGGTGCTGGACCTGTTCGAGGAATTGCAGGCAGAGATGGGTTTCGCGTGCTTGTTCGTGACGCACGACCTCGCGGTGATCGACCGGCTCGCGGACCGGATCGTGGTCATGCAGCATGGCCGGATCGTGGAGCAGGGTCAGCGCGAAGTGGTGTTGCGCAGCCCCGAGCAGGATTACACCAAGCGGCTGCTCGCGGCCGTGCCGGTGCCCGATCCGGATACCCAACGCGCACGCCGCGAGCTGCGTCAGCAGATGAAACTGGGCGCGTCCTAAGGGGTATCACTGGCAGCGGCTCAGGGACGTATTTGGACGAAATCGGTATGTGTCACTCACGGTCATGTGTGCCGGGTGTCACAGCAAACTTACTAGGGTGGAGACATGATTAATCCCGCACGCCTGACCTCAGACCTTTCCCGCTTGCGTCGTGAAACCGACATGTTCCTGGCGACCATTGAGTCCCTGGCCGACCGCGAGATGACCGAACCCACCCTGTGCGAGGGCTGGGATCGTGCGCATGTGATCGCTCACATTGCGTCGAACGGTAACGCGCTGGTCAAGCTCATCGACTGGGCCGTGACCGGCGAACCCGCCGAGCTCTACGCGTCTCCGGAAGCTCGTGAGCAGGAGATCGACGAACTGGCAGCTCTTCCCAAGGAAGAGCTCATCCAAAAAGTTCGTGACAGCGCGGACTACTTCGAAGAGCAGTGCGAACGCCTCAAGGGTGAGATCAAGACCGAGGAACTGGACCTGCACGGCAAGCCCGTTCCTGCCACATCCATCCCAGCCGTTCGCGTGGCGGAGGTCGTTGTGCACCACCACGACCTGGACACCACCTGGACCATCGAGGAAGCGGACCCGGATTCGCTGCTCAACGCCGTGGAGGCCGCTGTTCGCACCATGCGCGCCAAGAACGCACCGGGCATGACCCTGCGCACCGAGGAGCGCGACGAATGGGTCATCGGTGACGGCGGCCAGGAGATCACCTCTGACCGCGAAGGCATGCTGGCCTGGTTGGCTCGCGGCGACGACGAGCACATCGAGTCTCAGGGCGAACTGCCCGAGCTGCCCAAGTGGTAAGCCTTTGAGTCACTGTTGACTCACAGAAAACCGCCGCCGTGCACTGTTGCACGGCGGCGGTTTTTCGTGGGGTGCTACCTCAGTCGCGCACGTCGAACAGCCACGGATCCCAGCGGCGATCGGTGTGCGGATCACCGAAGTTCACGAACGTCTTGCCCTTGGATTCCACGACCTTGTACTCCTGGACCACTTCCAGGCTCAAGCGCTCGCGGTGTTCCACCTCGACGATCACGGCTCGGGCACCGGAGCGGTCGGGCAGGGTCGCGGGGTAGGCCAGCGCGGCCACCAGCAGATTAGAGGCCTTGGCGGAGGTCATGGCGCGCAGTTCTTCCAGAACGTCATCAGGGTGCCGCTCTGCGGTCTCGGCCGGATCCAGGGAGTTCAACTCGAACTCGCCGTCCTTGGCCCCGGTCACCACGAACACGGGGAAGGCGCCGAACTGCAGCACCTGATCCTCCACGACCGTCTGAACGTGAGTCAGCGCAGTGTCCACGGCCTCAACGGCGCTGTCGGAAACCCACTGACGCCATGCGTTGTCGTGGTCCACCTGGGCCTTGGCGGCTTCCGACCGGGACAGGCGAGGCTTCTTGGAGGGGCCACCGGAGTGACGTTTGGGCGGGCGGGCGGAGGACTGAGCCACGAGTGGGGACCCCTTAGTGAGATAGGTGAAAGTCGAGCGTTCTGAGTCAAGCCTAGGCGCTCGCTAGACTGGATCGGAATCACTAGCGAATACCAGGAGCATGCATGTCTGCGATTAATCGCGAGCAGGTGGCCCACCTGGCCGAGCTCGCGCACATCGAGATGACCGAGGAAGAGCTCGCGCGCGTTGCGGGCGAACTCGACCTCATCGTCTCGTCCGTGGCCTCGGTCAGCCAAGCCGCCGGACCTGACGTTCCTGCAACCAGCCACCCGCTGCCGTTGCAGAACGTTTTCCGTGAGGACGTGGTGGGGGAGACCCTCACCCAGGAAGAGGCCCTCTCCAACGCACCGGACAGCCAGGACGGCAAGTTCCGCGTGCCCGCAATTCTGGATGGGGAGTGAGCATGAGCGAACGCATCGTAGAACTGTCCGCCGCCGATCTTGCGGCCAAGCTGGCCTCCGGGGACGTCTCGTCCGTTGACGCGGTCAACGCTCACTTCGAGCAGATCGACGCCACCGAGGGCCAGGCTGTGGACTCGGCCGACCCCCACAAGGGCACCGACGGTCTCAACGCTTTCCTGCACCGCAACCGCGAGGAAGCACTGCAGGTTGCGCAGGACGTCGACCAGGCCCGCGCCAACGGTGAGCAGCTGCACGAGCTGGCCGGCGTGCCGATCGCGGTCAAGGACCTGATCGTCACCAAGGGTCAGCCCACCACCGCGGCATCCCGGATGCTCGAGGGCTGGATGAGCCCGTATGACGGCACCGTGACCAAAAAGCTGCGCGCCGCCAAGATGCCCATTCTGGGCAAGACCAACCTGGACGAGTTCGCCATGGGCTCATCTACGGAGCACTCTGCGTACGGCCCCACGCGTAACCCGTGGGATCTCAACCGCATCCCGGGTGGTTCCGGTGGCGGTTCCGCCGCTGCGGTCTCCGCGTTCCAGGCGCCCCTGGCCCTCGGCACGGACACCGGCGGTTCCATCCGCCAGCCCGCTGCGGTCACCGGCACCGTGGGCGTCAAGCCCACCTACGGTTCGGTTTCCCGTTACGGTGTGATCGCCATGGCATCCTCGCTGGATCAGGTGGGCCCGTGCTCGCGTACCGTGCTGGACTCGGCCCTGTTGCACGAGGTCGTTGCGGGTCACGATCCGCAGGACTCCACCTCCCTGAACGACCCCGTGGGTTCGTTCGCCGCGGCCGCCCGTCAGGGCGCCGAGGACGGTGGGCTCAAGGGCCTGCGCGTGGGCGTGGTCAAGCAGCTCACCGGCGACGGATTCCAGACCGGCGTGCAGCAGCGCTTCAACGAGGCGGTAGAGCTGTTGCAGTCCGCCGGTGCCGAGGTCGTGGAGGTCGAGACCCCCAACTTCGAGTACGCGTTGGGTGCCTACTACCTGATCATGTCCTCCGAGGTCTCATCCAACCTCGCCAAGTACGACGGCGTTCGGTTCGGGCTGCGCGTGGTCCCGGAGGGTAACCCCACGATCGAGCGCGTCATGGGTGCTTCCCGTGCGGCCGGTTTCGGT
This sequence comes from Kocuria sp. WRN011, assembly GCF_002295155.1. Taxonomy (NCBI): domain Bacteria; kingdom Bacillati; phylum Actinomycetota; class Actinomycetes; order Micrococcales; family Micrococcaceae; genus Kocuria; species Kocuria sp. WRN011. The sequence goes on along the minus strand of NZ_NSGI01000004.1, from coordinate 242,073 downwards.
GACGAGGTCAAGCGCCGCATCATCCTGGGTACCTACGCCTTGTCCGCCGGCTACTACGATGCCTACTACGGTTCGGCCCAGCAGGTGCGCACCCTGGTGCAGCGCGACTTCAACGCGGCATTCGAGAAGGTGGACGTGCTGATTTCGCCCACCGCTCCCACCACCGCCTTCAAGATCGGCGGCGTGGACGAGTCCGCGGACCCCATGCAGATGTATCTCAACGACATCGCCACCATCCCCACCAACCTGGCGGGTATTCCGGCCATCTCGCTTCCGGGCGGATTGGCTCCGGAGGACGGCCTGCCCGTGGGCATCCAGTTCATGGCTCCGGCTCGCGAGGACGCGCGCGTCTACCGCGCCGGCGCGGGCCTGGAGCGGCTGCTCAACGAGAAGTGGGGCGGTCCCGTGTGGTCGTCTCGCGGCGACGTCGCCACTACCGTTCGTGACTTTGCGGCCGGTGCCGCGCTGGGAGGCAAATAATGAGCGAGGACGTCCTGTCCTTCGAAGAGGCCATGGAGCGCTTCGATCCCGTGCTGGGTTTCGAGGTGCACGTGGAGTTGAACACCAACACCAAGATGTTCGACGCCGCCCCCAACACCTTTGGCGATGAGCCCAACACCAACATCACCCCGGTGTCCCTGGGGCTGCCCGGTGTGCTGCCCGTGGTCAACGGCAAGGCCGTGGAATCCGCGATCAAGCTGGGTCTGGCGCTGAACTGCTCCATCGCGGAGAAGTGTCACTTCGCCCGGAAGAACTACTTCTACCCGGATACGCCCAAGAACTTCCAGACCTCGCAGTACGACGAGCCGATCGCCTTTGACGGTCAGCTGGAACTCGAGCTCGAGGACGGCACGCCGTTCACCATCGAGATCGAGCGGGCGCACATGGAGGAGGACGCCGGCAAGCTCACCCACGTGGGTGGCGCGACCGGCCGCATTCAGGGTGCTGCGTACTCGTTGGTGGACTACAACCGTTCCGGCGTGCCGCTCATCGAGATCGTGACCAAGCCCATCGTGGGCGCCGGTTCGCGTGCTCCCGAGCTGGCTCGTGTGTACGTCGCGGCCATTCGCGAGATCGTGAAGAACCTGGGCATCTCCGACGCCCGCATGGAGCGCGGCAACGTGCGTTGCGACGCCAACGTCTCCCTGATGCCCAAGGGCACCACAGAGTTCGGCACGCGCTCGGAGACCAAGAACGTGAACTCGCTGCGCGCCGTCGAACGCGCCGTGCGTTTCGAGATCCAGCGCCACGCCGCCGTGCTGTCTGCGGGCGAGAAGATCGTTCAGGAAACCCGTCACTGGCACGAGGACACCCGGTCCACCACGTCCGGTCGCCCCAAGTCGGACGCCGACGACTACCGCTACTTCCCCGAGCCGGACCTGGTTCCCGTGGTCACCACGGAGGCCTGGATCGAGGAACTGCGGGCTCAGCTGCCCGAGCCGCCGGCCCAGCGCCGTAAGCGTCTCAAGGCCGAGTGGGGTTACTCGGACGAAGAGTTCCGGGACGTCGTCAACGCCGGCGTCATGGACGAGATCGAGCAGACCATCGCGACAGGCGCTTCTCCGGCCGTGGCTCGTAAGTGGTGGATGGGCGAGATCGCCCGTCTGGCCAAGCAGGCCGAGGTCGAGATCGTTGATCTGCCCGTGACCCCGGCCCACGTGGTCGAGGTCAACGCTCTGATCGACGAAGGCAAGATCAACGACAAGCTGGCCAAGAAGGTCATTGGTTTCGTGGTCGAGGGCGAGGGTTCCCCGTCCGAGATCGTCGAAGCCCGGGGTCTTGCGGTCGTCTCTGACGACGGTGCTCTCACGGCTGCCGTCGACGACGCCATGGCCCAAATGCCGGACGTGGTCGAGAAGATCAAGGGCGGCAAGGTTCAGGCCGTTGGTGCGCTCATCGGTCCGGTCATGAAGGCCACCCGCGGCCAGGCAGACGCCGGCCGCGTCCGCCAGATCATCCTGGAGAAGCTGGGCGTGCAGGGCTAGCTTCCGCTGCCGCCGGTGTGGTTACGCCGGGCGAATCTCAAGTGAGGGTCGTGCAGATTCCGAGTCAGGAATCTGCACGACCCTCACTTCACGTCTGAGTCCTAATTCTCCGCGGGGACGTCCTCGCTGACGAGCCACTCGCGCAGGCCGTTGTCGATTGCCGAGGGGGTGTTGACGATCTGCGCGATGCGCTCGCGGTTCTGCGTGTCTTGTGCTTGCGAGCGGCAGATTCCGTTCGGCGAGTCCGACGCCGCCGAGCACCACGCGTACTGACCACCCTGGGTGTTCGAGCTGGGCGCCCAGGACAGGTCACTGACATCCCAGCTGCCGTCCGCCGCCTTGGCGAACTGGAACCGCGCGATCAACCCATCATTGTTGACGGGCATCATGGGTGCGGTCTCGGTGACGGTGTTGCCCACGCCGTACACGATCCACGTGCCGTTGTGGTTCTCAATGGGCTGCACACTGTGCGAGCCGTGCCCGTAGATGGCGTCGAATGCGCCGGAGTCCGCCAGCGCATGGCCGGTCCGGACCTGGAAGTCGTCGGCCGTGTCCGTGTATTCTTCGGCGGAATGGATGGCGGCCACTACGACATCTGCACCTAGCTCGCGGGCCTTTTCGGCCTGACTCACGGCGCGGTCGATGTCCGCCTGGGCAACCTCCGGATCGACGGTGGGGTCTTTGCCGTCCCGGAAGCGGTCAACCTGCCACTCGTGTTCGGCTTCTTTCTTATTGACGCTGTTGGTGCCCGTCACGATGGCCACGGTGCCAGCTTCGGTGTGAATGCGAAGGGGTTCTTCGGAGGCAGCCTGGGAATCGTAGGAGCCGGTGTGCTGCAGACCAGCTTCGTCCAGGGTGGCCAATGTGCGGTTGATCCCTTCAGTGCCATGATCCAGTGTGTGATTACTCGCGGTGGTGCACGCGTCATACCCCACCGACTTCACCGCGGTGAGGATCTCGGGCGGTACCTGGAAGTCCGGATAATCCGCGTACGGCCCGCCTTTCTCCGCCACGGGAGTCTCGGCATGGCAGACTCCGATGTCCGAGTTCTCCAGGTAGGGGCGTTGCCCGGCGAGCAGTGGTTCGAAATCGAAATTCTGACCGTCATGGGCGGCTGGGTCTGTGGCAAAGTTGCTCCACAAACCCTCGTGAAGCAGCAGATCTCCGGTCACGGCCATGGTCATGCAACTGTCCTTGGGGCACTCAGGCCTGGCTGCAGCGGGGGAGAGCACGGGGGAGGCTGCCGCACCCTCAGCGGATTCAGAGGGCGCCGGTGTGGGACCAGAAGGTTCGGGGTTATCTGCACATCCAGCGAGGCTCCCTACCGTGAGCACGGCCGCGGCAGCTACGGTCAGAATCCGGTGGCGGTGAGAGTTCGGCAAGCCCATGGGTTCGATGATTTCACAGTCAAAACATGAGGCGGATCACATTGAGAACGTGTTCGGACTCAATCGGCCAGATTTAAGTCATTAAATCCTGACTTAATTCATGAGATGCTCTTCACACGAAGCAAGCCAAAGGTTAGGCTTTCCTAAGTTTCGGAAGTCACACAGAGAGCGAGGAAGCCATGGTCGAGCAGACGATTGGTGGCCAGTCTCAAGGTTTGAGCACCCATGATCGAGCAGTGTCCCTGGCACATCGGATGCTTGCGGGGGCGGGACGTGCGGCACTGGTCGCCTACGCGCTCGAAGGCCAGCCCACGCTTGACTCTCTGGCTCACGGCATGACCGCCAGCGGGGACCTCATGGTGGCGACCACCGTGTTCTCCGGCTCCGATGATGCGGTCCTTCTCAATCCCGGCACTCGCATGGATGTCCGGATGGACATCACCAAGCTCTCACCCGAACCCCGCGTAAAAATCCTCACGGCCAGCGCACACATGCTCGGTCAGTTGGAATGGTTGGATCCCGAGCGAGCCACTGATGTCCTCGAGTATGAAGAAGTTCCGGAGATGGTCAAGGCTGTGGCTCAGTCTCCCTTCGGCATGCTCGGCATTGTCCGGGTCTCGCGCGTTCTGCTGCACGACGGCGTGGGTGCCACGGCCATTCCGTTCGCGCACCTGGTCGAGCGGCATGACGACGTCGCTCTGGCCGGCTTGGGTGACATCGAGACCGTTGGTCTGGATGTTGCGTCCAACCTGGATTCCGTTGATCTTGCCTCGCTGTGCGATGCAATCAGCAACGGCTGGGTCGAGGCGCGCGTCTTGAGTGAGAAGCCCTCTGTCGGAGGTTGCTCCCACACCAAGAACCTTGAGTTCGTGGTGGATGTCGATGTGACAGGATTGACGGTCATGCGCAACGGCGCCGAGCGCACTCATGTGTTCTTCGTGCCCTTCGACCGCGAGTCCGTGGTGGAGTGTGGTGGTCTCTTGGCCCGAGTGGAGTCCCTGTTCGGGGCTCGGGTGGGCGCCGCCGAATAATCGACCCGGAGTCACCCTCAATCTGGGGAGTAATCGCCCAGGCAAGCTGGCTCGTCAGAACCTAAAAACCGTGCCCGTGCGTTCATGAAGAACGCACGGGCACGGTTGTGTCCGGAAGCGAGTGATTACTCGGCTTCGTAGGACGCGCAGTTAGCGGTGTCGCCGGTCATCTCGATGGAGGACGCGGTGCACAGCAGGTCGGTGTTGTGCTTGCACTCGAGGCGCTGGCACGCGCCAACCTGGCCGTTGGCGGTGGGCAAGCCTCCGCGAGCGTCCAGGGAAATGAAAGTGGTGCAGGATGCGGTGGAGCCGCTGCCGCCCACGGTGATGGCGGGCGCGGAGCAGCCGTTTTCGTTGTATGCGCACGCGGTGGCGGCGCAAGCGGAGACGGCGGTCAAAGTAGCCATGATCTGTTCCTCTCAGGCGGTTCGTATTTATAAAGATACGAGCGAAAATTCCGCCTTACAAGTAAGTTGAACCTTAGGTCAAACCACTCTGACTTAATTAAATTAGCGAAGTCCCATGTTTTCTAATTGCCTACCAAGGGGAGCCTTGCCTTGCTGTGACGGGCATCTCGGGGGTCTGCGGTCCGTGAAGAGTGTTTCGTAATTGGGTAGCCGATAAATCACCCATGCATTAGCTAGTGCGATTCAGGGCATCCGCGTGAAATGCACATTAATCACACATGACACCAATTGAAATTAATAACTACTAACGCGAGTGAGCCCGGTTTCTACCTGCGGTACTCGCTGCCGTCCGGGGCTCGCGTGATGTACCCGGTGTCCACGCAGTGCCGGCGAATCAGGGCCGGATCATCGCTGAACCTCTCAATCCGGTCATTGAGCTCTCGCTCTTCGACGCGCTCGTCAGTTGCCAAACATTGATCCATGATCCAGCGGATCAGCCCGTCTTTGTCGGCGGCCTTGGACGGCCAGCGGGCCACTCGGCCATGTTCGAGGAACCGCTCGTAACCCTTCGGGGTGCCGCTGGCACCCTCGGCGAGAAGTTCACGGAACGCCTCGGTGGGGGACCACGCGCCGTCGGCGTCGTCGATCAAACCCACCCGTTGCAGGTTCTGGAGTGCCCGCGATTGCTTAGCGGTGGATGTCCCGGGAATTTGATCGAGAACGACCCGGGCGTACATGGCACGGGTGTCCGGATTCGCCAGGGCTGCGAAGATTTGACGGGTGTCCATGGAGTCGTAGTCGCACGTTGATCCGATCAACACGCGACGGTCTCCAGTTGTCCAGTCCTCAGGGTCTAGCTGCTGTTTCTCGGATGAAACCAAGCAGCACTGCCGCGAGAGCGGTGGGCTGGTCCTCCGGGATAAGAGTTCCGCTGTCGGAAATCGTCACCAGTCGACCCCGGGGTAGGAGGTCGGAGTGAACCACTCGTCCAATACACGGTCGGGGATTCGAGTGTGAGATACGGCCCCCCATGCGCGTCGGTGATGGCGGAAGAGGGGGGTCCGCAACAACTGCATGAGTAGCCATGCCCCGCCCGGGGCTCGTGTTAGCAAAACTGCGGGCCGGGCCTGCGGCGGCGGGAAGTTGTCAAAGGCTTCACAGGCGACAAATGCCATGCGTGAGATCCGCTCGTCGCGTCCGAGCGCGACGACGAATTGAGGGCCACCCCAGTCGTTCATCACCAATGTGACATCTTGCAGCTCAAGGGCCTCGAGGGAATCGGCAAGGATATTCGCCTGCCCCAATTGCGAAAGATCGGCGTCAAGGTTCATAGCGTTTTTGTGGGCACCCAGTGGGAGAGTCGGCATGATGCAGCGAACACCCCGAGGAGCGGCACCACTTTGCGCCATTGCAGGTGATCCATGGGGAACCCGTGCGTCAGGACCATTACCGGGCCAGGGCCACCGGTGTCCACGTAGTTGATGGTGCCCGCGGGTAACACAACGGAACGGTGCCGTCCGGTTGAGGCTGTCTGGGGCTGCGTGTCCGCACCTTCGTCAGCGGAGTGTTCACTCGGGACGTCGCGAATCAATTCGATGACGGCGGTCACCGTCGGCTCCGGACCGCTGGTGAGGACTGCTCCGGCGCGTCGGAGCGCCGCGATCGCGGGTTCGTTTCCCGCTGTGGTGTGAGCGATGATTCTTTGCGCGCCCGTGCCGATCGCTCGCTCGATAATGAGCGAGAAGACGCCATGGCTCAGGTCGCGGCCACGGGCGGATCTCGCGAGCCAGATGCCACACTCCACTTCTACGGGAGACAGCGACTCCAGTCGGATCGCACCGCTTACACGTCCGTTGACACGCACGGCCTCCGTGAGTTGGTGACCATTCACCAGACCCGGTCGGTTCCTCCGATGGAAATCACGGAGCCAAGTGACACGTGCCTCTCCCCAACCCGGTTCGAGTGGCGGGGTCACATCATTAGGATCGGTGTCCGCAACGGCAACAGCCACCAGCTCTTCCAGGACGGATTCGTCAACTGGTACCAGTTCAAGTTCGGGAAGCATGAGGACCTTCGGGTAGCTCAACCGAGGCCGGTGCTCGACGTGTTCCGGCCAGGATCAGGCCGGAACCAGCCAGCAAGAGGAGGTCTTGGCCCACGCCAGGGCCCGCAACCACGGTCCCGACCACAACCCAGGCTCCGAGGGCCCAGGGGATGAATCGTGGAGGTGGGATACCACGGCGGTTCAACCACAACACGGTAAGGCCGAGGAGCACCATTGGGGGCCCAAAACTGTTGATGGACAGCCAGTAGGCACTCATCGCTGGGCTCATGCTGGCGAGTTCTTCATTCCACAGTTGACCACTGAACCATGTTCCGGCGTGACGCGCGGCACCCTCGGCGGTGAGCGCGCCCACCGTATGAGCGGTACCGTACAGCACAATCAGACGGCCGCCCCAGGTGACCAACCGGTTTCTCGAAGTGTGTGGCGCGCCCATTGGGCGCTTCTTATCGGCGCGTGAAGTAGGGCGGGTTAAGACTGAGCTGGCAGTGATTCCACCTCTGATCTGATGGCCGACCGAAGAACTCTTAGTGGAACTGGTGTGCTGATCTCGGAGCAGCCATGCGCGTTCCCATTTCCGGGTCAGCGCAGGATATATGACGGCGTACCTGAAGGGTTTGATTGCGGCCATGTAGACCCGCCCCAGCAGGCCGTGCGGTTTCACCAGTGCGGCCATCCGCAATTCGTAGTCACCTGAGCCAGCCTGCACCCAACCCAAATGACAGAGGTGGTGGACGGTTCGATTGGCCATTTCGAGAACGCACTCGTTACTCGTCTCGTACACCATGGTGAATGGGGTGTCGGGCCAGGGGGAATCGATAGGGTCCTGGCGCAGGTCAGGGGGAAGCCGGTCGCGCAATGAATCCACGCGCCGCCCGACCCCCTGCTCGGGGTTGTCCCAACCAAAGAGACCCCCCAACTTCCAGCGCACGGCGAACAGCAGCCGAACTACCCGGGGGTCGACATTGCGGTCGCTCTCGTTTTGCAACGCTTCCAACATGGCGGGGAAATCATCCGGCCCAGCTCCCGGTGTCCGGTAGGACCACACGTCTTCTACACGGAAGTCAGGCGCTATTTCATGGATCCGCCAAGGACGAACGGAGTGGCCGGATTTGGAGAGTTTCATCGGTCTCACATCTTTCCCGGTGCGGGGAACGCCTCTTGCGCAACAGAATACCATACCGTATGGTATGGAACCATACTCCAGCTATTCCGAATCAGCCGGATCTGAGCACGAGGATGAAGGGTGCGTCACATGAAATCTCGACAGGACTGGTTGGAAGCCGGACTGGACATTCTGGGCGGTCAGGGTCTTCCGGGGCTGAGGATCGAAGCGTTGTGCTCTGCTGTCGGCGCCACGCGGGGTTCCTTCTACCACCACTTCGTAGACATGCCCGGATACCGAGTGGCCTTGTTGGAGGAGTTCGAACTGAGGTGGACCTCGCGGTTGATTGACCACGCGGAATCTATCGCAAGTCAAGGCCCAGCGAGTCAATTACAAGTGTTGTCGGATGATGTGGTCGACAGTCTCTCTCCCCGCGAGGCGATTATCGAAAGAAATGTGCGTGCCTGGGCGACGCAAGACGCTGATGCCGCCACAATCTTGGCGCGCATCGACGCGCGCAGGTTGGCCTACCTCACTGACCTGTTGCGCGGTCTTGGATACGACCAAACAGAATCCGAACGGGGCGCGCGACACCTAGCCCTGTTGGTGATCGGCGCCAATCTCATGAGTCCACCGAGTAGCCCATCGGAGTTGCGTGAAGTTTTCCAGCCTCTGATCGAGAATTTGTTAGCAGGTGCATCACAATGACCAATTGTCCGAAACGCCTTTCGCCGCTGCGCAGTGCGGGGGTATGGACCATGGTGCTGGGGTCGGTTCATATCGCCACGACAGGGATGTTCTACCCTGCCTCTGTGCGCAGCATCATCAAAGCCGGGGTCGTTTCTTCGGTCGATGCAGACCCTGCACTGGCTGAACGTCGTGGAGTCGGTTTCTGGTACTTCACGTCTGGCCTACTGCTGATCGGCCTGGGAGCTACGGTCAGGGAGCGAGAAAGGGCTCATGGCCGCCCACCGCGTAGCACCGCAGCCATTCTGGGGTTGACCGGTCTCTGGGGCATTACGCTCTCGCCCGCCTCTGGTTTCTGGCTGTTCTTGCCGATTGCCTGGCTTGCACACACGGCCCGACGTCGCGCTTCACAATGATTGATCGCGAACAAAGGACACGTGATGAAAAACCTCATGGCCGATCAAGTGCGCCGGGTACGGGCAACCGAACCGATCGCTACAGATGGCCGCCCCTTCGACTACGCCGATGCCTTTGAAGTTAGTGTTCCCCATCCGGATATGAGCGCTCCACGGGAGTGGCTGCATGAAGGGTTGGCAACGACCTCGGGTGTGGTGACGCGGCTCATTGGTGTTCTTGGGCTTGGTGAATCACCAACTGAGGTTGGCCAGCTGGGACCTTTCCGGATCATCGAATCCAGCGCGGAAGTGATCCACCTCGAAGCGGCCATTCCACTGATGCACATCACTATGGTGGGTCGACGAACTGTGCCTTCGCAGCGGCGGCTAACGACCGTCCTCCACTTCAGGCGACCACTTCTGGGCCGAATTGCCTGGACGATCATCGGTCCGGTGCATCGCCGAGCGGCAAAGTCGCTCATCACCGCCGCGACGACTCTTCGTCCGGATCAGGAGCTTGACTCGGCGGCGGGCTCGACCCAGGTTGACCGTGGGTCTCGCGTTTCCGGTCTGGCTTTCGTGGACGAACATGCCGTGGTGATCAATGCACCTGCGAACAACGTCTGGTTGAACCTGAGTGCCGCGCTTGACCAGACGTTCTCAGGATCAGTCGCAACAACCTATGCCCGGGTTGCAGGTTGTGCAGAACGATCTCCATCTGGACCGAGGCCCCTTGCTATTGATTCGACACTCGTCGGGTTCCGAGTCGCCAGTGCGAGGCCCGGAGCGGAACTTGAGCTCACAGGGAGGCACCGGTTTTCCGTGTATGCCCTGTCGTTCCACATGGAGCAGGCAAATAGCGGACAGACGCGTCTTCGGGCAAGAACCCATGCCAATTTTCCGGGCGGGGGCGGTCGCTTGTATCGCTTGCTCGTGGTGCGGACCGGTTTCTATGCTCGATCCGTGAGGCATTTGCTCAAGGACATCCAGCGTCAAACTGAATCCTCCCGGGGCACCGGCTGAGACGACCGCAACGAAAGGACCGGGATCGGGAAAATGAGAGTCATCATTGCGCTGAATGATTGGCGCTAGTGTGACTCACATGACATTTCGCTTTGACACCCCCGAGCATCTGGTCGCCTCACCTCGACTCTCCGGATTCAGTACCCATCCCTCCGGAGGTGTGATTGCCCTGCGTAAAGAACTCTCCGCTGACGGCAAGAAATACGTGGCCCAGGCGTGGTCCGTAGAACACATTGATGATCGTGCGGTCGGTAGGCAACTGACCCACGATCAGCACGGGGTCTCGGAAGTGTGTCCGGCGCCCGATGGCAATGTGTTCTTCACTTCGGGTCGGCCGTACGGGGATGACGACAAAGAACGCACGCGACTATGGTTGCTGCCGCCGCACGGTGAGGCGCGGATGATTCTGGAACGGCCCGGCGACGTCGAAGACCTCAAGCTGGGTGGCGAACGCTTGTTCTTCGTGAGCGGTACGCTCCCGTCTGCCCGCCATGCGAAAGACATGAAGGCGGAGAACGAGCGGTTGGACAAGCTCCGTGAGGATTCGGGGGTGAGTGCGATCCTGTACGAGAAAGCGCCCACTCGAGACTGGGATCACGACCTGGGACCGGATGAACCGACCTTGTGGTTCGTGAACGCGTCGGAAGCGATCGGCGGCGCTGCGGTCCAGGACAGCATGCGACCTGTTCGGCTTCCGGAAGGCCGTCTGCTTGGCTATGAGCCTTCACCCGATGGAAGCTTTGTGGTGGTCACCGTGAACGCCTGGATCGACGGCGGCTGGGAGCGATCGGAGGTCTGGCGCATCCCGGCAGCGGAGGATGGTTCCGGCGAACCCCAGCTTATCCGCGCCGCTGACTCGAACATCTGGTGGGAAACGGGCCCGGTCAGCCCCGATGGAAGCCGGGTCATTCTGCTCAAGGAACAGCTGTGGAGGAGTACGCAAAACCTCTCGGTGTCACTGTGGGCGTACGACTTCGACTCGGGTGATGCGCAAGAAATCCTGCACGGAGACGAATACTGGGGAGAAGGCCCCCGGTGGATCGATGACAACACCGTGGTGTGCAGTGCGGATTACCGGGGCCGCGGGATTGTGTTGCGCGTGACCTGCGCCCCGGGGCAGGAACCCAGTGTCGAAATATCTGCCGGTGGTGATGGCCAAGGGTGGACGTACGGTTCTGTTCAGGTTGCAGAGGACAGGCTCTGGGCCCTGCGATCGCGGGTGGATCGTCCCGAGGAACTTGTCCGCTGGCCCGTCGACGAATTCTCAGCTGATCCCGCGCCTGTCGAGGGCATCCTTCCCGACGACGTTCCGGCCGGTCGGCTCGAAGAGGTCACCACGCTTGCGGAAGACGGCACGGAGATCCGAGCCTGGCTCGCACTACCGGACACCCCCGCCGCCGAAGAACTCCCCCTGCTGGTATTCGTGCACGGCGGTCCGTGGGCATCCAACAACGCGTGGTTGTGGCGGTGGAACCCCTGGCCGTTCGTGGCCCGCGGCTACGCGGTATTACTTCCGGACCCTGCCATCTCGACCGGCTACGGCCAGCACATGATCGACCGTGGTCAGCAAGAATTGGGCGGTGTGCCGTTCACAGATGTCATGGCGTTGGTGGAGGCCGCGACGCAACGACAGGACATCGACGCCGACCGACAGGCACTACTGGGCGGTTCCTACGGCGGCTACATGGCCAACTGGGTGGCCGGTCACACCGGGGCGCGATTCAAATGCATTGTGACCCACGCGTCGCTGTGGGACCTGAACACCATGGGTTCGACCACCGACAACACCGAGTGGGAGGAAGCCATGGCGCCGTCGCAAGCGGATCAATATTCACCCCATCGGTTCGTGGGTGACATCCAAGTCCCCATGCTGGTGATCCACGGTGACAAGGACTATCGCGTTCCTATTTCCCAGGGTTTGCAGCTGTGGTCGGATCTGCAGCGGCACACCGCGGTGGAAGGGCACAAGTTCTTGTACTTCCCGGACGAGAATCACTGGATCCTCAAGCCCGGGAACGCGCGTACCTGGTACGAGACCGTCCTGGCCTTCGTGGACGAGCACGTTCAGGACAAGCCGTGGCACAGGCCGGAATTGTTGGGCTAAGGGAAAACCATGCGGAGTGGCTCGGGTGATGGGCCCGGGCCACTTTCGTTGAACTGCCTCCGGGAACCCATCAAAAGTGAGTGATAGGTCACGTGTGGACGAGCAGCTCACTCAGGAAGAGTAGAATCGCTGAGATTCCCCTCTACCTCGATTCATGAAGAGAGACTTGCGTATGTCTGAAACCACCGCCCAGCGCGCCGATCTGCGCAACGTGGCAATTGTTGCCCACGTTGACCACGGCAAGACCACCATCGTCGATGCCATGCTCCAGCAGACGCACGCTTTCTCCTCACACGGAGAGGTCGAAGAACGAGTCATGGACTCGGGCGACCTGGAGCGGGAGAAGGGCATCACCATCCTCGCGAAGAACACCACGGTGTTCTACGACGGCCCCTCGGCCGACGGCGAAACCATCACGATCAACGTGATCGACACCCCGGGCCACGCTGACTTCGGTGGCGAGGTGGAGCGCGGCCTGTCCATGGTGGACGGCGTGGTGCTCCTGGTCGATGCTTCCGAGGGTCCCCTGCCCCAGACCCGTTTCGTGCTGCGTAAGGCCCTCGAGGCCAAGTTGCCCGTGATCCTCGTGGTCAACAAGGTGGACCGCCCGGACGCCCGCATTGAGGAAGTGGTCTCCGAGACCATGGACCTGCTGCTCGGCCTGGCTTCCGATATCTCCGAGGACTACCCGGAGATGGACCTGGACGCCGTTCTGGACGTCCCCGTGGTCTACGCCTCCGGTAAGGCCGGTCGTGCGTCCACCGACCAGCCCGGCAACGGCGAGCTCCCCGACAACGAGGACCTCGAGCCGCTGTTCAAGACCATCATCGAGCACATCCCGGCACCTTCTTACGAAGAGGGCGGCGTGCTGCAGGCCCACGTGACCAACCTGGACGCCTCCCCGTTCCTGGGTCGTCTGGCCCTGCTGCGTATCTTCAACGGCACCCTGAAGAAGGGCCAGACCGTTGCGTGGGCCCGCCAGGACGGCCAGCTGAAGAACGTCCGCATCTCCGAGCTGTTGGCCACCAAGGGCCTCGATCGCGTTCCCGCCGAGCAGGCCGGTCCCGGTGAGATCGTGGCCGTCGCCGGTATCGAGGACATCACCATCGGTGAGACTCTGACCGACCCGGAGAACCCGCAGCCGCTCCCGCTGATCACCGTGGACGATCCCGCGATCTCCATGACCATCGGTATCAACACCTCCCCGCTGGCCGGTCGCGTCAAGGGCGCCAAGGTGACCGCCCGTCAGGTGAAGGATCGCCTGGACAAGGAGCTCATCGGTAACGTCTCGCTCAAGGTTCTGCCCACCCAGCGCCCGGACGCCTGGGAAGTTCAGGGTCGTGGCGAGCTGGCACTGGCCATCCTCGTGGAACAGATGCGCCGCGAAGGCTTCGAAATTACCGCCGGTAAGCCGCAGGTGGTCACCAAGACCGTCGAGGGTAAGGTGCACGAGCCCTACGAGCACATGACCATCGACGCCCCGGACGAGTTCCTCGGTGCCATCACTCAGCTCATGGCGGCACGTAAGGGCCGCATGGAGGGCATGGTCAACCACGGCACCGGTTGGGTGCGCATGGAGTTCAAGGTTCCTTCGCGCGGTTTGATCGGCTTCCGTACCAAGTTCCTGACCGAAACCCGCGGCGCCGGCATCGCCTCCTCGTACGCGGACGGATACGAGCCGTGGGCCGGCGACATCGAGTACCGCACCAACGGCTCGCTCATTGCTGACCGTTCCGGTGTGGTCACCCCGTTCGCCATGATCAACCTGCAGGAGCGCGGTTCCTTCTTCGTGGAACCCACCTCTGAGGTGTACGAGGGCATGATCGTGGGTGAGAACTCTCGCGCGGACGACATGGACGTGAACATCACCAAGGAGAAGAAGCTCACCAACATGCGCTCTTCCACCTCGGACAGCTTCGAGCACCTCACTCCGCCGCGCAAGCTCACGCTCGAGGAGTGCCTCGAATTCGCTCGCGAGGACGAGTGCGTCGAGGTCACCCCGGAGGCCATCCGCATCCGCAAGGTCGTCCTTGACGCCAACGAGCGCGTGAAGGCTGCTCGTCAGCGGGCTCGCGTCTGATCATGAGCACACCGCAATACCCCCAAGCGGGCACGGTCACCAAGGGCGCAGTGGATTCACTGCTGCCCGCGGGCCGTGCCCCGGGGGACGCGCGGATCCTGTGGGTTCACGCCCACCCGGACGACGAGTCGATCGCTACCGGTGGCTCGATCGCCCACTACGCGCGCACCGGTGCCAGCAACGTGCTGCTCACCATGACGCGCGGTGAACGCGGCGAGGTCATTCCCGCGCCATTGGGCCACCTCGAGGTCGGCCAGCCCGGCTGCCCCGACACCGACGGCACGGCCCTGGGCCTGTATCGCGTGGGCGAGCTCGACGACGCCGCCGCGGCACTCGGTCTCTCCGATCGCTTTTTCGCGGGGGAGACCCCCGCCTTTGATGAGTCCGTAGGTTTCGCCAACGGGTTGGGCCGTTACCTGGATTCCGGGATGAGCTGGGGCGACAACGGTAGGGCACAGCCCGCTGAGGACGTCTCGTCGGCAGCCCTCACGTCGGCCACCGAGGACGAAGCCGCCGCCCACGTGGCCGCGGCGATTCGAGAAGTCCGTCCGCACGTGGTGGTCACCTACTGCGACGACGGCGGTTACGGCCACCCGGACCACGTGCGCACCCATCACGTCACGATGCTCGGCATCGACAAGGCCAAGAGACCGGCCGACGGCGCGGAAGCCTGGGACGTCCCACTCGTCTGGGGCACCGAGGGCGACGTCGATCCCGCCGACCAGAGGCAACAGGCCGTGATCTCCGGGGACCTCGACGCCAAACGCGCGGCCATGGCGGCCCACGCCACTCAAATCGTTCTACCGGAAGACGCATCCGAGACGTTCGAGCTGTCCAACGGCGTTCCGCAGAGGTTGACGGCCACCGAGCACTATCGCTTGCTCAGTGGGGACCTGAACAGCGGAGACCTAGACAGCGGAGACCGCTCATGAGCCGTGCCGAACGGACTCCCGTGAATCCCGCCCCGTGGCAGAACAGCGCAGGGAACGGGAACCGCGGCGACCAGATCTCCACTGGATACGACTCCGCTACTCGACTCTCCGCAGACGGCACTAAGCCTGCCGCGGCGGATCCCGCGGTTGCGAACCCGGCCGACGAAACGGGGGAGACGGACGAGACCACCGCGACCGGGGCGGCGTCGGCGCGCCCGACCACCCTGTCCGCCGTGCTGACCACCGTGATCACCGGCCTGCTGATCGGCTCCGTGGCCACCGTGATGCACGCGAACATCTGGTACGTCAACGAATCCTTGTGGCTACCGTGGGGACTGTTGTTCTCCGGAGCCCTCGTGTGGTTCGCGAGCGTGTGGTGCGGTACCGCGACCCGTCGGGTGTGGGCCGCTGCGGTCCCCGGCCTGCTGACCTACGTGCTCTCGTGGGGGTTCGCCTATCTCAAGAACGGCTCAGCCCTGGTGGTCACCTCGTGGGAAGCGCCCATCGGCATGGTGGGTTACGGATGGTTCGCCGTGATTTTCGTGGCAGTCATGGCCGCCGTGATTGTTACGGGCCGCTACATCGTCAGACTCCGCCGACAAGCACGTGACTGACCACGCGGTTAGACTGTTGGCTGATCCCCTCGAACCAGGAAAGGTACGTTTACCGTGACATACGTGATCGCTCAGCCTTGTGTGGACGTCAAGGACAAGGCATGCGTCGAAGAATGTCCCGTGGACTGCATCTACGAGGGAGAACGCTCCCTGTACATCCACCCGGACGAGTGCGTGGACTGCGGCGCGTGCGAACCGGTGTGCCCCGTGGAAGCCATCTACTACGAGGACGACACCCCGGAGGAATGGGCCGAGTACTACAAGGCCAACGTGGAGTTCTTCGATGACCTGGGTTCCCCGGGCGGTGCCGCCAAGCTGGGCAACACCGGTAAGGATCACCCGATCATCGCCGTGCTGCCCCCGCAGAACCAGGACTGACCGTGACGCAGCAGCGCGCCTTCGGTCTGGATCTGCCGGATTACCCGTGGAACTCGCTCGCGCTCTATCGCCAGCGCGCGGCTGAGCACCCGGGCGGCACCGTGGACCTGTCCATCGGCACGCCCGTGGATCCCACGCCGCTCGTGGTCCAGGATGCGCTCGCGGCCGCCTCGGACGCGCCCGGCTATCCCACTACGCACGGAACGCCCGCGCTGCGCGAGGCGATCGTGGACTGGTACTCCCGACGCCGCGGCGTCGCCCATCTGGACCCGGCCGCCGTGATGCCCACCGTGGGTTCCAAGGAATTGGTCGCGTGGCTGCCGCTGTTGCTGGGACTGGGCCCGGGCGACGTCGTCGCGCGTCCGACCGTCGCGTACCCCACCTATGACATCGGGGCGCAGCTGGCCGGCGCCGAGGCCGTGGCCGCCGATGACCTGGACGACCTGGAGCCGGAGATTCGCTCTCGTGTGCGCATGGTGTGGGTCAATTCGCCGGGTAACCCCACCGGAATCGTGCGTGACGCTGCGAGCCTGAAGAAGATCGTGGACCAGGCGCGTGCGCAGGGTGCCGTGGTCGTTTCGGACGAGTGCTACGCCGAACTGGGCTGGGGCGATTGGGACGTGGCCGAAGGCGGCGAACCCGTACCGTCCGTGCTGGACGAGCGCGTGACCGGGGGAGACCTGTCGCTCGTGCTGAGCGCGTACTCGCTGTCCAAGCAGTCGAACCTCGCGGGCTACCGTGCAGCGTTCTTGGCCGGTGACCCCGAACTGATGCCGTCGCTGATCAATTCGCGCAAGCACGCGGGCATGATCGTGCCGTATCCCGTGCAGGAGGCCATGCGAGTGGCTCTCGCCGACGACGCCCACGTGGCGTCCCAGAAGGCGCTCTACCGTGACCGTCGCGCCAAGTTGTTGCCCGCCGTGGAGGCTTTCGGGCTGCGCATCGACCATTCCGAGGCCGGTCTGTACCTGTGGGGAACCGCGGGGGAGGACACCTGGGACACTGTGGGTCGCTTTGCCGAACTGGGCATCGTGGTGGGCCCCGGAACGTTCTACGGGGACGCCGGAAACGGCTACGTGCGACTGTCCATGACCGCCAGTGACGAGCGGATCGATGCCGCTGTAGCACGACTGCGCGAGGCCGTGTAACCACACTCATCGCATGTCGAATGAGTGGAACCTACGCCACACCACGGGGTAGGTTAGATGATGATCAAACTGTGTCCCATTATGTGCGTGACAGTCACGGAAACGAAGTTGTTGCCGTGAACGGGACCGCGAACAGCTCGCGGGGCACCCAAGCAAACCGTGGAGGACAACACCATGGCAGAGGCCAAGAAGAACGCCCAGAAGGTTGAACTGAACTATCAGGACGGCAAGGCATTGGAGCTGCCCGTCCTGGAAGTCACCGAAGGCAACCAGGGCTACGGTCTGGGTTCGTTGCTCAAGGAAACCGGCAACGTGACCTACGACCCGGGCTTCATGAATACGGCCAACACCAGGTCCCAGGTCACCTACATCGACGGCAACAACGGGATTCTTCGTTACCGCGGTTACCCGATCGAGGAACTGGCGGAGCACTCCAACTTTGTGGAGACCGCCTACCTCCTGATCTACGGTGAGCTGCCCACGCGCGAAGAGTACGAGGACTTCGAGCACCGCATCACCACACACACCATGGTCCACGAAGACATCAAGATGTTCTTCAACGGTTTCCCGCGTTCCGCGCACCCCATGCCCGTGCTGTCCTCGGCCGTGTCCGCGCTGTCCACGTTCTACTCGGACTCCCTGGATCCGTTCGACAAGGAACAGGTGGAGATCTCCACCATCCGCTTGCTCGCCAAGGTCCCCACCCTGGCCGCATACGCGTTCAAGAAGTCCATGGGTGAGCCGCAGCTCTACCCCCAGAACAAGCTCAACTACGCGGAGAACTTCCTGCGCATGTGCTTCGGCGTGCCCGCCGAGGACTACGAGGTGGACCCGGTGGTCGCCAAGACCCTGGACATTCTGCTCATGTTGCACGCGGACCACGAGCAGAACTGCTCCACCTCCACCGTGCGCCTGGTGGGCTCCTCGCACGCCAACATGTTCGCTTCCGTCTCCGCGGGCATCAACGCCCTCTACGGCCCGCTGCACGGCGGCGCCAACGAGTCGGTGCTGCACATGCTTGACCAGATCCAGAACCGCGGCCTGTCCGCAGACGAGTTCATGGAGAAGGTCAAGAACAAGGAAGACGGCGTCCGCCTCATGGGCTTCGGACACCGCGTGTACAAGAACTACGACCCGCGCGCCAAGATCATCAAGGGCTACGCCCACGACGTCCTGGCCAAGCTGGGTGGCAACAACGAGATGCTTGACCTTGCCATGAGCATGGAAGAGAAGGCCCTTGCGGACGACTACTTCGTGGAGCGCAAGCTGTACCCGAACGTCGACTTCTACACCGGCCTGATCTACAAGGCCATGGGCTTCCCCGAGAAGATGTTCACCGTGCTCTTCGCCATCGGCCGCCTGCCGGGCTGGATCGCCCAGTGGCGCGAGATGATCGAGGATCCGGAGACCAAGATCGGCCGCCCGCGCCAGCTCTACGTGGGCGAGGGCGAGCGCCACTACCCGACCTCCAACTAAGCGCCACGCTTCAGTAGAACACCCCGTCACCGACTCAGGTCGGAGGCGGGGTGTTCTGCTGTGCGGCGGTGCGCTGCGGCCTGCGTGTGAGGGGACGTTAGGGCCGTGCGCCGCACCTGAGGTGTCGTTGGAACCCTTGGAGGGGCGGAGAAGGGTTCTTGCGGCGCAGGAGGTGTCCGTGAGGGTTCCAGCGGCGCATGGGGCGGTGTGCTTGTGAGGGGACGTTAGGGCCGTGCGTCGCACCTGAGGTGTCGTTGGAACCCTTGGAGGGGCGGAGAAGGGTTCTTGGGGCGCAGGAGGTGTCCGTGAGGGTTCCAGCGGCGCACAGTGCGGCATGCATTCCAGGGGACACGGCGAGCAGCGCGACGAGACTAATCGTTCAGATCAGCGAGCTTCTTCTCAAGTTTCACCTGTTTACGATGCAGGCGGCTCCAGCTGAACATCCGCAGGCTGACCATCTTTGCCAGTTCCTTGCGAGAGGGGAGGTCGTGAGCGGCGAGATCGCGATCGATGGCGGCTTCGTCGTCGCCGTCGTGCCGGTCCATGAGGTCGTTCGCGGCCTTGGCGCGCTCGGAACTCAACGGATGCTCCTGGATTTCGGCATTGACCGCATCGAGTTCAGCCTGTAGCTCCTGGCGTTTGTCCAAAGACAAGTTTGTTCTCCCTGATAGCCCTATGCGTACGAATAGAAACTAACAAGGTTCGTAGCGCATCGCGACAGCGCCGGACTTGTACTCGACGCGGTCAACGAGTCGGAGGTCCAGGGGTTTGGACAACCCTGCGAACAGCGTGGGGCCGTGGCCGATCACCCGTGGGTGGACGACCAACTCGTATTCGTCGATCAATCCCAGATCAGCCAGCGTCAGCGGTAATGTCACGCCACCGACGAACAGCCCTTCGCCGGGTTCCTCCTTGAGAGCGCGGACGGCTTCGCCCGGATCACCCCGCAGGAATTCGGAGTTCCAGTCGAGGCTGTCCAGAGTGCTTGAGACCACGTACTTCTTGGCCGAGTCGATGGTCTTCGCGAACGGCTCCATCCACGGCACGATCCACTCGCCCCACGTACCCGTGACCGGGTCGCGGCGCCATGCTTCTTCCATCATCTGATAGGTCACCCTGCCGAAAATGAGGGCGTCCGCTCGTGCAAGGGTCTCCGCCGCACGGCGGTGAAGTTCTTCGTCAGGAACGGCCGCCATATGATCTACACAGCCGTCCAACGTGACGTTGACGGAGTACCTGAGCGGTCTCATGGCCCCAGGGTACGCCCGGGGCGAGCATTCGGGAAGGGTCAGCCGTCGTAACCGTTGGGGTTGTTCTTCTGCCAGTTCCAGTGATCGCGGCACATGGTGTCCATGTCGCGGTCCGCGGACCAGCCCAGTTCGGCCAGAGCGGAGGAGGGGTCGGCGTAGGACACGGCGGCGTCACCGGCGCGGCGGGGTGCGATCTCGTAGGCGATGTCGCGCCCCGATGCCTTCTGGAATGCGTCGCGGACCTCGAGCACGGAGTAACCGCGGCCGGTGCCCAGGTTCCAGACGTGCACTCCGGGGTCCTGGCTAATGCGGTCCAGCGCCTTGAGGTGACCGTCCGCGAGGTCCACCACGTGGATGTAATCGCGCACGCCGGTGCCGTCCGGAGTGGGGTAGTCATCGCCGAAGACCATGAGCTTCTCGCGGCGGCCCACGGCAACCTGCGCCACGAACGGCATCAGGTTGTTGGGAATACCCGAGGGATCCTCGCCGATCCGGCCGGATTCGTGCGCACCCACCGGGTTGAAGTAGCGCAGCAGCGCCACGGCCCAGCGGTCGTCGGACGCGGCGAGGTCCGCGAGCATGTCCTCGATGTGCTCCTTGGTGCGTCCGTACGGGTTCTGCGCGTCCATGTTCTGCTTCTCGGTGAGCGGCATGGTCTCGGGCGCGCCGTACACGGTGGCCGAGGACGAGAACACGATGGAGCGGCAATCGTTCTCATCCATGGCCCACAGCAGGTTCACGGTGCCGGACACATTGTTCGTGTAGTACCACAACGGCTTCTCGTTGGATTCGCCCACGGCCTTGAGGCCCGCAAAGTGGATGACGGCCTGGGGGCGATGACGAGCGAACACGCGGTCGAGCCCGGCGCGGTCCAGTAAGTCGACCTCTTCGAACGCAGTGATCTCGCGGCCGGCCAGTTCCTGGACCCGTTCCAGGGACGTCTTGGACGAGTTGGAGAGATTGTCCAACACCACCACGTCGTGGCCTGCCTCAAGCAGTGCCAGAACAGTGTGCGAGCCGATATAGCCGGTTCCCCCGGTCACGAGAATCTTCATGGGCACCAGCTTAATCAGTTCAGGCTGGATCCTGGCTTGTTGCAGTACTGATCACCACTTGTGTGGACGGCGGCGCAGCTTGGCCCTCGTCGGTCAACTCAGCCGCGGACTCCCACCCGGGCACCGGGGAGAAGCGCGTGGAGGTCTGGTGCTCACGGTCCCAGGTCTGCCCCTCGTAACTCACGCGCGTGATGCCCAAGCGTTCGGCATTGGCCACGGCCCAGTGAGCGGCGGCCCAGCCGGCCTCGGGATCCTCGGGTTCGACGACGGCGCTCTCACCCTCTGCGCGCACCTCACCCAAGGTGTCGCCGTAGTCCCGTTGCAATCCGACGGTCGTCGAATCCGCGCGCTGCTCTGCGGAAGCGGCACCATTCGAGGTCGAGGGGGACTTCTCCACCGGGTCCAGCACGCAGTTGAGCAGCGCGGGCTGTGTCCCGTGGAAGGCGTCCGTGAGGGCGGTGGAGCTGCCCTCGTGTTTGGCGTAACCGTCCGGCACACCGGATTGCTGCACGGCCTGGGCCGCCTGCGTCACGGACATCGAGTGGTAGTCCACGTGCACCAGGTGGTTGTAGAAGGCCACCGTGGAGTAATGGGGATCCATGATTTCTTCGACGGTCCCCCAACCCTGGGAGGGCCGCTGCTGGAAAAGTCCCACGGAATCGCGGTCGCCGTAGTCGATGTTGACCAGTTCCGACTCTTGCTGTGCGGTGGCCAGTGCAATCACGGAGGCCCGGTCGTCCAGGTCCCGCGCGAGCGCCTCGGCGGAGACGATCGAGGCATTGAGGGTTTGTTCCGGGGTGAACGTGTGTTTGGTGCCGTCCGCAGCGACCACCGTGCACCGGGGATCGCCGACCGCGGGTTTACCGGCGATCAGGTTGAACCCCACGTACAGGGCGGCCGCGATCAAGGCGCAGATCAGCACGATGATCAGGATCAGGTGAAGCGCGGCATGGCGGCGACGACCGGACGAAGTGGAAGACATGATTCCCCGGAGTAGGCTGCTGAAGAGTCGAGTGTATCGCCGAGCCCGCGGCACCTCGCTCGGAGGTGCCGCGGGCTCACCGGCTTCAGTGGGTGTTCCTAGTTGGCGTGCAGGGCGGGGTTGAGCTCAATGGCTCCACCTTCGCGCGGCAGCGCCTCGACCGCGCCGTTGGTCGAATTACGGCGGAAGAGCAGGTTGGAGATCCCGGACAGCTCGGAGGCCTTGACCACGCGGGAATCGGCGCGGGCTTCCAGCAGGGTTACGCGGGTACCGGCGGTGACGTACAGGCCGGCCTCGACCACGCAGTCGTCGCCGAGGGAGATGCCCACACCCGCATTCGCACCCAGGAGGCAGCGCTGGCCCAGGGTGATGCGCTGCTTGCCGCCACCGGACAGGGTGCCCATGATGGAGGCACCGCCGCCGATGTCGGTGTGGTCGTTGACCACGACACCTGCGGAAATGCGGCCCTCGACCATTGCGGATCCCAGGGTGCCCGCGTTGAAGTTCACGAAGCCCTCGTGCATTACGGTGGTGCCCTCGCCCAGGTAGGCACCCAGGCGCACACGGTCCGCGTCACCGATGCGCACACCGGTGGGAACCACGTAGTCCACCATGCGGGGGAACTTGTCCACACCGAACACGGTCACGTGCCCACCGGCGCGCAGTCGCACGAGCGCGGTGGTCAGTTCCTCGGCGAGCACGGGGCCGCGGCTGGTCCAGGCCACGTTGGCCAACTGGCCGAACACGCCGTCCATGTTGATGGTGTTGGGCTTGGCCAAGCGGTGGGACAGGACGTGCAAACGAAGGTAGGCGTCCGCGGCGTCGGCGGGGGCGGCGTCGAGATCGATCACGGTGGTGACGATCTCGGAACGTACGTTGCGATCGGGATCGGTGGTCGCGGCCACGCGCAGGTCGGCCTCGAAGGATGTGTCAGCGTTGGGGCTCAGCGCGGGAGCCGGGTAGAAGACATCCAGGACGGTGCCGGCCTTGGGACCGGAATCGACCACGGTGGCCAGGCCTACGCCGGATGCGGTGCGGGAAGTTTCGGTGCTCTCGCTCGTTGAAGTCATGAGCACCATCCTAGGATGTCCGCCACGGTGTGAGGCGAAGGTGACTAGGCTGGCTCGCATGGACTCCACCACCACACCCATCGAACTCGACCTCACTATGGACCCGGCCGATCTCACCGCGGCACTCGTGGACGTGGAATCGGTGTCCGATCATGAGGGTCCCCTCGCGGACGCCGTGGAAACCGCCCTGCGTCAGCTGCCGCACCTCGAGGTGCACCGCAACGGGGACTCCATCGTGGCCCGGACCAATCTCGGCCGTGACGAGCGCGTGGTCCTGGCCGGCCACCTGGACACCGTGCCCCTGCCCACCGTGGAAGGCTCGCTGGGCACGGTGCCGTCTGTGCGGCGTCGGGAATCCGAGCGAGACGTGATCTACGGACGAGGCACCACCGACATGAAGGGTGGGGTGGCGGTCCAGCTCGCGCTCGCGAACGCGTTGACCGACCCCAACCGGGACATCACCTTTGTCTTTTACGACCATGAAGAAGTCGCCAGCGACGCCAGCGGACTGGGCCGACTCATGCGCAACAGTCCCGAGTTACTGGAGGCCGATTTCGCGGTGCTGCTCGAACCGACCAATGGCACGGTGGAGGGCGGCTGCAACGGCACCATGCGTTTCCGCATCACCACGGCCGGCAAGGCCGCGCACTCGGGCCGCGCGTGGATCGGAGAGAATGCGATCCACAAGCAGGCCGACGTCCTTGCGCGGTTGGCCGCCTACGAGCCCCGAACCATCACCGTGGAAGGTTTGGACTACCGCGAGGGCCTCAACGCGATCCGGGTCGGCGGGGGAGTGGCCGGCAACGTGATCCCGGACTGCGCGTGGGTCGACATCAACTTCCGCTTCGCCCCGGACAAGACTCTGCAGCAGGCGCAGGACCACGTGCGCGAAGTCTTCACGGGCTATGAGCTGGACTTCCAGGATCTGTCTCCGGCTGCCCGGCCCGGGCTCGATCGGCCCGCCGCGGCGCAGTTCGTCGCGGCCGTGGGTCAGGAGCCGATGCCCAAGTACGGCTGGACGGACGTGGCCCGGTTCTCGGAGGCGGGCGTGCCGGCGGTGAACTTCGGCCCCGGGGACGCACTGCTGGCCCACACGGATGACGAGCACGTCTTCGACGACGCCGTGCGCGAGTGCTACCGGGCGCTCGCGGAGTGGCTGTCCTAGTCACTTTTCCGCATGAGTGACGAAAGGGCCTCGGAAGCTCTCGGCTTCCGAGGCCCTTTCGCTGCGTTGATTTCCTGGTGTTCTCATTTGATTCGACGACGACGACGCTCGGCCGGCTCAGCCGGTCTCGTCACCCGCCGCGGCCTCGTGGAGGGGCCGGGTCTTGCCGGAGGTGCGGTAGCTGAGCAAGCGTGAGAGCCTCCCCGCGAGGAACGTCAGAGCCGAGTTGATGATCATGAACACCACTGCGGCCAGCAGCAGAGTCTGCAGAATGTTGCCGTCACCGGAACCCAGTCGGCGCGCGGAAGCGAGCAGCTCGGGGTAGGTGATGATGTAACCCAGGGCGGTGTCCTTGAGGATCACCACGAACTGAGAGACGAGCGAGGGCAACATGGCCGTGAGTGCCTGGGGCAGCAGGATGCTTCGCAGCGCTTGGGATGGTGTGAGTCCCACGGCCAAACCGGCTTCCCGCTGGCCCTTGGGCAATTGGTAGACACCCGAGCGCACGAGCTCCGCGATGACCGAGCCGTTGTAGAGGATCAACGCGATGACCACGGCCCAGAACGGTGTGTTCGACGGCTGAATCAGCCCGGTGCGTGCCAGCCCCAGGTAGAAGAAAATCATCATGACCAGCACGGGTACCGCGCGGAAGAACTCAACCACCACGGTGGACACCGCACGCAGGATCCACACACTGGAGAGGCGTCCCAGGCCGAAGATCAAACCGAAAATGACGGATCCCACGACGGCCAGGGTCGCAGCCCTGAGGGTGTCGAGCAGGCCGGGAATGAAAAAGTTGCTCCAGGTGCGTTCGGTGAACAACGCAGTCCACTTCTCCGCATCCAGCTGACCCTGTTCTCCCAGTTTCTGAACCACCAGCCACACCAGGACTGCGACCACGAGCACGGCCACCACATTGAGGATCATGGTGACGCGCTTGGCCCGTGGACCTTGAACATCGAAGAGTACGGACGTGCTCATCGCTTCACCGCCAATTTCTGCGACAGCCACGTGGTCAACAGACCCACGGGTATCACGATGATCACGAATCCCAACGCCACGGTGAGGAACACCGCAATGATCACGTCCGGGCGGAACTCGATCATGGTTTTCATGAGCGCGGAAATCTCCGTGACGGACGCCGCCGCGGCCACCGTGGTGTTTTTGGTCAGCGCGATCAGGGTGTTACCCAGCGGTGTGATGGCCCCGCGCAGAGCCTGCGGGAAGATGATCAACCGGGCCGCCGGTAGGAAGCTCAGGCCGATCGCCCGAGCCGCTTCCGCCTGCCCCGCGGGAACGGTGTTGACCCCGGATCGAATGGCCTCGCACACGAACGCCGCGTGATAGATGCTCAGGCCGATCACGGCGTAGATGAAGAAGTTCTGGTTGAAGTCGTCGGTGAAACTGATGGTCAGTTGCGACCACACGCCCAGAACCAGGAACACCAGGATGATGGTCAGCGGAGTATTGCGGATCAGGGTCACGTAGGCGGCGCCCACGGCACGCATGGAGGCCGGCGGGCTGATGCGCATGAGCGCCAGGACACTGCCGAGCACCATGGAGCCGATCGCGGCCCAGAAGGTCAGTTGGATATTGACCCAAAAAGCACCCAGCACGTCGTACTGGGATAACAGTGAAGCGTAGTCACTGAGGTATTCGGACACGTTTTCCTCCCGTTGTACCCGGTGGGGTTCCGTAGGAATCTGTTGGGATCCCCACCGGGTGCGGGTCAGTCAATCGATCAGGCGCAAGCATCGGGAGTGGGCGGGTTCAAATCCTCGTTGTACTTGTAGTCAGCGCCCTCGGTGTTCTTGGTGACGGCTTCTTCCCACGCGCCGTCCTCAACCATCTTGGTGATCGCATCATTGATGGCCTGGCACTTGTCCGAGTCCTTGGGCAGGCCCACGCCGTACTTCTCTTCCGTGAACGGGTTGCCCACCACCTTGAACTTGCCGGAGTTGGCGTCCGTGGCGGCCAGGCCTGCCAGGATGATGTCATCGGTGGTGACGGCGTCCACGCCCCCGGAGCCCAGAATGGTCACGCAGTCCGCGTAGCCACCCTGTTCCACGAGGTTCACGGTGCCGGCGTACTGGTCCTTGATCTTCTGCGCGGAGGTCGAGCCGGTGACCGAGCAGAGGTTCTTACCCTCGAGGTCCTCGGGGCCCTTGATGTCCGTGTTGTCCTGGCTGACCAAAAGGTCCTGACCGGCCACGAAGTACGGCCCCGCGAACGCCACGGATTCCTTGCGCTTGTCGGTGATGGAATAGGTCGCGAAAATCATGTCGACCTGGTCGTTGGAGAGCATGTTCTCGCGATTGGCCGACGGCGATTCAACCCATTCGATCTGGTCCTCGGAGTAGCCCAGTTCCTTGGCGACGTACTTGGCTACGTCCACGTCGAAACCGGTGTATTCCTCGCCGTCCTTGAAACCCAGGCCGGGCTGGTCGTACTTGATGCCGATGCGGACCGATTCGCCGTCGCCGCCAGATGATTCCCCACCGCCGCCGTCGTCATTGCCACCGCACGCGGTCAGGGTCAGGGCTGTGGTTGCGGCCAGGGCCGCAAGGGTCATTGATTTTCCGTACTTCACGGGGTGCTCCTTAAATAGAGTGTGAGGTGCGCTGTGATCAGTGGTGCTGAGGCATCAGTGACCCAGAACCTTGCCGAGGAAGTCCTTGGCACGGTCACTGCGCGGATTGGTGAAAAACTCTTCCGGGGTGTTTTCTTCGACGATTGCGCCGTCCGCCATGAACACCACGCGGTCCGCCGCACGGCGGGCGAAGCCCATCTCGTGGGTGACCACGACCATGGTCATGCCGGCCTTGGCCAGAGAAACCATGGTGTCCAGGACCTCGTTGATCATCTCGGGGTCCAGGGCTGAGGTTGGTTCATCGAAAAGCATGACCTTGGGGTCCATGGCCAGCGCCCGGGCAATGGCCACACGCTGTTGCTGACCACCGGAGAGCTGGGCGGGCAGCTTGTTCGCCTGATTTCCCACTCCCACCCGGTTGAGCAGTTCCATGGCCCGTTCTTCGGCCTTTTTCTTGCTAGCTCCGCGCACGCGCATGGGGCCAAGGGTGACGTTCTGCAACACGGACTTGTGTGCGAACAGGTTGAAGGACTGGAAGACCATGCCCACGTCAGCGCGGAGTTTCGCGAGCGCGCGGCCTTCCTTGGGTAGAACTTTGCCATCCACGGTGATCTCACCGCTGTCAATGGCTTCCAAACGGTTGATGGCCCGGCACAGGGTGGACTTCCCGGAACCGGAGGGACCGATGACGATGACCACCTCGCCGGCGGAGACTTCCAGGTTGATGTCTTTGAGTACGTGAAGGTCTCCGAAGTGCTTGTCCACGTGTGACAGTCGGACCAGGGGCTCTCCGGTGCGCGTTCCGGCCCCGGCGCCTGGATCGGTGTCGGTGGAGGCGGTTGAGTGTGACATGCAAGTAAAAGTAGTGCACGGATTGACCAAATGTGGTCTACAACACAAGACCGAATGTTAAAGTTCGGTTTCATTTTGATGGCGCGGTGCACGCCTGTGCGTGTCCCAGGCACCCCGTAGCCTGGAGCCATGACCATTCCCTCTGACTCCAGTCCAGATCAGGTTCCACCCGAGCGGTTCAAAGGTCCCGTGGTGCTGCGCCGTTCGGAAATGGCACGACGCACCTCTGATCAGCGGTTCTTGGATCAGCGCCCGGAAGTTCCGGGCGATTTCACGCGTACTGATCCGTGGCGGGTGCTGCGCATCCAAGCGGAGTTCGTGGAGGGGTTCGACGCCCTGGCAACACTGGGTCCCGCGGTCTCCGTCTTCGGTTCGGCACGCACACCGCAGGAGCACCCGGAATACCGAACTGCTCGTGAGATCGGCCAGGCCCTCGGGCGCGCCGGTTACGCGGTCGTGACCGGCGGAGGCCCGGGAGTCATGGAGGCGGCCAACCGTGGTGCGGTGGACGTGGGCGCTCAATCGGTCGGGCTCGGGATCGAGCTGCCCCACGAGCAGCGGCTCAATGACTGGGTCGATCTGGGCATCAACTTCCGCTATTTCTTCGCCCGGAAGACCATGTTCGTGAAGTACACGCAGGGGTTCGTGGTGCTCCCGGGTGGTTTCGGCACCATGGACGAGCTCTTCGAAGCGCTCACTCTGGTGCAAACGGGCAAGGTCACGCGTTTCCCGGTGATCCTCATGGGCACGGCATTCTGGTCGCCGTTGGTTGCCTGGTTGGAGCAGATCGTGACCCGGGACCTCAAGATCGCTCCCGATGATCTGGAACTTTTCCACGTCACGGACAGCGTGGAGCAGGCGGTGAACATCTTGATCGAGGCGCATGCGGCGTCCAACGGTTCCGGCGCATGAGCACTACGTCCGTGGCCACAGCGCAACGATCTCGGATAGGAACTTCGCTGCAACGCGCCTGGGAGATCACACCATGGTGGCTCGCGGTGGTACTCGTCTATGGACTGTCCAGGGTGTGGGGCTGGATCGTCTTCACGGTCGTGGGGCGTCAGCAGGGGCCCGGGCCCTGGGGCCAGGGTGCCATGGGCTATCTGCAGTTCGTGGACATCTGGGATTCGGACTGGTACCGCCGGATCTTCTCGGAGGGATACCCTGCCCAGATTCCCCGCGATGTCTTCGGTCACGCTGAGCAGAATCAGTGGGCCTTTTATCCAGTGCAGCCCTTCCTGGCCCGCGGCATCGATGCCGTCACGGGAACCGGGTGGGCACTCACGGCCGCCACGATCTCGCTGCTCGCGGGCTTCGGGGCGGCCCTGGTGCTCTACAAAATTTTCGACGGCGTTCCGGCTCTCCGCGAATCGCGCTGGGCCAACAACGTGGGCAAGGCGCCGCTGTGGGCGGTAGGAGTCTTCGCCTTCAACCCCGTGGCGCCGGTGCTTCAGACGCCGTACTCGGAGGCGTTGCACCTGCTGTTCTTGAGCCTGGCCATCCTGTCGGTGCTGCGAGACAAGGCCCTACCGGCCGGAGTGTTCACCGTACTCATGGCACTCACCCGGCCCACGGGAGTGGCCTTCGCCGCAGCCCTGGGCGTGTGGTGGCTGTGGCGCAGCGTGGTGAGTGTGCGGCGTCGTGAACGGAAGTGGTACCGATGCGCGGACCGCTGGCTCGTGGTGACCCTCATCGCGTGCGCCGCGGCCCTGAGCTGGCCCGCCATCGCGTGGGCCGTCACGGGGGAGCTCACCGCGTACACCGACACGGAAACGGCTTGGCGCGGTGACGACCGGGTGATCCCGATCCTGCCGTGGGTGGACCGGGGTGTGAATCTCTTCGGTCCGGTCGCCGGGGTTCTGGCCCCCGTAGTGCTGGTCGCCGCGGTAGTTCTGATGCTGCGATCCCGCGTGGTGAAGGAGGCCCTGCCGTTCTTCGCCCGGGTGTGGATCGCGGCGTACGGCGGATACCTCCTTTTGGTCCTTCATCCGCAGTCCTCCACGTTCCGACTGTTGCTCCCGTGGGCCCTGCTGGCCGGGCCGCTGGTCCATGTGTCCGATTCCAAGGCGTATCGAACGCTGCTCATCATTACCGGAGCCATCCTGCAGTTCGTGTGGGTGGGGTGGCTGTGGCACTGGAAACAGCTGCCCGGCGGCGGCGATTTCCCGCCGTAACGGCCCTGGTCGGCGGCTCCGAAGGTGGGGCTGGTCACGGCGGCCGGTCAGTGTTCGATAAGATGGAATCCGTAGGTACACACGAAGAGGAGTTCATATATGGCGGCCATGAAGCCTAGAACCGGTGACGGACCGATGGAAGTCACCAAGGAGGGGCGCAGCCTCATCATGCGAGTCCCCCTGGAAGGTGGCGGGCGCCTGGTGGTGGAGCTGAAGGCCAACGAAGCCACGGAGCTTCGCGAGTGCCTCGCCAAGGTGACCGAGTAACGGACGGTTCAACACCGCATCACATACCTCGAGGGTCCACACACGCATCGTGTGTGGACCCTCGAGGTATGTGGTGTTCGCTGCGGGTCAACTGAGTCCAGCCGAAGCCCGTTTCAACGGTGGCGCGGTGCAGATGCCGGCCCGTTGAGGGGTTAGGCCCGGGACCGACGATCAGCGGCGCACGGCCAGCAGCACGCCGGTACCGGTGGGAAGCAGGGTGCTCGCCAGACGGTCCTCGCCGCGCAGGGTACGTACCACGTCGCGCATGATCACAGTGTCCTCGTCGCGGTGGGCCGGTTGCGACACCCGGTCTTGGTGCAGAGCATCGTTGACGATCAACATGCCGCCGCGGCGCAGCAGCCGTGCACCCTCGATCACGTACTCGGCGGTGTTGGCGAGGTCCGCGTCCAGGAACACCATGTCGTAGGAGTTCTCGGTCAATCGCGGGAGCACCAGCGAGGCCGCACCGGAAATGGTGCGGGTCCGTTTGGTTTCGAAACCGGCCTCGCGGAAGGTATCACGCGCGGCACGCAAGGCACGGATGTCCGTGTCGATCGTGGTCAGCACGGAATTTGACGGCATACCGCGCAACAGCGACAGGCCGGAGACACCGGCACCCGTTCCTACCTCGACCACGGTGGCCGGGCGGGACGACGCCGCCAGGACCGTGAGCAGCGCCGCGGTCGCGGGGGTGACCGGGTCGAGTCGGAGGGCGAGGGAGCGCTCGCGGGCACGGTACGCGCTTTCGTCGTCCGTGGCGTAAGCCTCGCAATAGGCCCAGCTAGTGGTCTTATCCGTACTCATGGACGTTAGTGTGCCCTTCGCTGCTTCCCTGTGGTCTCGATCCGCGACAATCCTGCCCGTGCGGGTGATGATGGTTCAGCTTATCGCGGTCCCCGAGCCACGCGCGTACCCGGGACTCGACGGGTGGACCGGGCTGAAGAGCGCCGGGCCCATGGTGCGTAGGTCACCCAAGTGAGTCCAGGGTGCCGGGAGATTTTCCCGCGACCACCCAGAACCCTGTCAGCTTCACGGCACACAATAACAACGTCAAATCAACGATCCACCATGATGGTCCGGGAGGGGGAGACCTCACTGAGCACGCTGTATCGAAACCTCACTCGGACCCGTCGCATCCCCCAGCGCCGTACCGTGATGTTCGCGACCACCGTGGCCCTGTGCGTCACCGCAGCGTTGCTCATAGGCGTCGGGTGGTCGGTGGGTAACAAGCTGAACGGATCCGGTGCCGAAGACGCACCCCCGGCCGCGGCCGCCTGGAACGGTAGTCACGGCATGATCAAGACCACCACCGAAACGGACGCGCAGTCCCTGCGTGCCGAAGGGTGGACCCTGCCGTCCCTGGGATCGGAGGGCTACCAGGTCGAGTCCATGGTGCAAGGCGAAGTGGCCGGACAACCCATGGTGGCCATCACCCTGGTGAACGATCACCACCGAGTCCAGGTCATCGAACAACGCGGTGACGTGAACCCGGACAACCCCGTGGACGGTGCGACCGGCCTGCCCGTGAGCGCAGAGGGCCTGCATGAATCCGCCGTGGAAGGCACACAGCTGTGGGTCGTTCGTTCGGAACCGTGGCGCGCCGTGATGGCCCGAGACGATGTCGTGTACACGGTCATGACTGACGCATCCCCGTCCACGCTGTCGCGTACTCTTACCCTTGTAGCTGCGGAGGAACGAGGCCGCGTCGCGCTGCCGGGTTCCGAACCGGATGGTTTCGGCACCACGGTGCTGGACGGGCTGCGTGAAATTGTTGGGTAAACGCGGCGTTCACGTTCGCGTCATATGGCGTTGGTAGGTTCAGTAAGTGTTCGGCATTTCTGGCGGAGAAGCCATCCTCATCCTGGTGGTGGCCCTGGTGGTCATCGGGCCCGAGCGGCTGCCCGAATACGCCGAGAAACTCAAGGACCTGATCAAGTCCTTGAAGCGCTATGCGACCGGCGCCAAGGACGACCTCAGGGAAACCCTCGGCCCCGAATTCTCGGACGTGGACTGGCGCAAACTCGATCCACGGCAGTACGACCCCCGCGTCATCGTGCGCGAGGCCCTCATGGAGGACGACGAGCCCCAGACCCCCGGCTATCAAGCGGCATCGGTCGCGGCGCCCACGGTTCGCAGACTCGAACCGGGGGAGCGTGCCCCCTTCGACACGGAAGCCACGTGATCCGCACTCGCGCGTAAGTTTTCAGGACGAAAAGTCATGACAGAGACCCGGGGTCCGGCACAGCAGCCGGACCCCGGGTCTCTGTCTCGTTGTTCTCGGACGTCAGCCCCGCGGGGTGATCCCCAGACTGCGGCCGGCCAGATTACGACCCTGCTCGTCCAGTGCCTTGGCCACGGTCCAAAGGTGTTTGGCGGCCGGAGAATCCGGGTTCGCCCACACTGCGGGTTCGCCGCGATCGGCGGCCTCGCGCACGGTCACGTCCAGCGGAATCTCCCCGAGCAATGGCACGTCATAATCCAGGCGTTCGGTCAACGACGCCGCAATGGTCGCCCCGCCGCCCGCGCCGAACACTTCCATGCGCGTTCCGTCCGGTAGAACCATGGCGGACATGTTCTCGACCACGCCCGTGACCTTCTGATCGGTCTGCTGCGCCAGCGCGCCCGAGCGCTCGGCCACGGTCACCGCGGCGTGCTGCGGTGTGGACACCACCAGAACTCCCGAATTCGGCAGCAACTGACCCACCGAGATCGCAATGTCACCGGTGCCCGGGGGCAGATCCAGCAGCAAGTGATCGAGATCCCCGAAGTGTACGTCCGTGAGGAACTGCTCCACCGCACGGTGCAGCATGGGTCCGCGCCACGCAACGGGCTGGGAAGGGTCCACGAACATCCCGATCGAAATCACTTTGATCACGCCGCGGTTGGCCCGGCGCTGGGAGGCGCCCGGAGCGGCGTCGTCGAAGGGGATGGTGAGATCGGTGGGGACCTCCACCACGGGTGGCAGGATCATATCGCCCACGCGCGTGGGCGGCTGGGTGATGCCGAGCAGTCCCGGGACCGAGAAACCGTGGATGTCCGCGTCCACAATGCCCACCGTGCGGCCCATCGCAGCCAGCGCGGCGGCTATGTTCACGGTCACGCTCGATTTGCCCACACCACCCTTGCCGCTGGTCACGGCGTGAACGCGCGTGAGGTTGCGGGGGTCGGCGAACGGGTTGGACTTGCGGTGCCCGAGCTTCACCTGGAGTTCCTCGCGCTGGGCCGGGGTCATCACGCCCACCTCGACGGACACGTCCGTGACGCCGTCGACGGCGCTCAGGGCCTCGGTCACGTCCGTCTCGATCGTGCCCCGCATGGGGCACCCCGAGATCGTGAGGAGAATGGTGACCCGTGCAGTGGTGCCATCCAGGTGGGCGGACTGGACCATGCCCAGTTCGGTGATGGGCCGGCGAAGCTCCGGGTCGATGACCTTGTCGAGAGCCTTGCGCAGCAGGGGATCGAGTGATTGTGGATCGATGGGGGAGTTGGTCATGAATCCTTACCGTCCGCAGCGTTGGGCACCACGGGGATGGCCGTGGTCGGCGGCTGGTTCTTTTTCTTCTTCTTGCCCTGACCGGGTTCCTTCTTGGCCGACTTGGCCTCCTCCGGTTGCTCGCCCTGGTTATTGCCCTGGGCCTCCAAAATCTCCTCGAGCAGGGAACGCAATTCGGAACGAACGTAGTCTCGGGTGGCCACCTCACGTAGCGCGATGCGCAGAGAGGCGATCTCCCGGGTCAGGTACTCGGTGTCCGCCAGGTTCTGCTGGCCGCGCTTGCGATCCTCCTCTGCCACGACGCGGTCGCGGTCGTCCTGGCGGTTCTGGGCCAGCAGCAACAGCGGGGCGGCGTAGGAAGCCTGGAGGGAGAGCATCAACGTTAACAGGGTGTAGTTGAGCGCGCGCGGGTCGAACTGCATGCTCTCGGGTGCCAGGGTGTTCCACCCGAGCCACACGAACACGAAGATGGACATCCACAGCAGGAACTGCGGGGTGCCCATCCACCGGGCGAACGTCTCGGTCAGCTGACCGAAGGAATCCGGGTTCGGGCGGAATCGCTGGAAGAAGTTGGGGCGGTGCTCCCGGGGCTGGTCCAGTGGGACCGGGGCGTACTGGGAGGACAGATTGCGTTTGGGTTCACTCATACCGCTTACCCACCTTCCGGATCGGGGTGCCGTCGTCATAGGTGCGCCAGTCATCGGGCAGCAGCGCGTCGAGCACGTCGTCAATGGTCACAGCTCCCACGAGTCGATCGGCGTCGTTGACGATCGGCAGGATGGTGAGGTCGTAGGAGGCGAGTTCGCGAGCAACCTCTTCCAAGGAGGCCATGTCGGACACGGGCTCGATGGATCGGTCGATCAGGTTCCCGATGGCCTCGGGCGGGGGATAGCGCAGGAGTCGCTGGGTGTGCACGAAGCCCAGGTACTTACCCGTGGGGGTTTCCAGGGGCGGACGGCACACGAGCACCGCCGAGGCCGCGGCCGGGATGATTTCCTCCTGGCGGATGTGCGCCAGAGCCTCGGCCACCGTGGCTTCCGGTGACAGCACGATGGGCACCGGGGTCATGAGCGAACCGGCGGTGCCTTCTTCATAGGTCCGCAGACGGCGCACGTCCTCGGCGTCCTCCGGTTCCATCATGGTGATGAACTTC
The DNA here is from genome assembly GCF_002295155.1 of Kocuria sp. WRN011. Classification (NCBI taxonomy): domain Bacteria; kingdom Bacillati; phylum Actinomycetota; class Actinomycetes; order Micrococcales; family Micrococcaceae; genus Kocuria; species Kocuria sp. WRN011. The sequence goes on along the minus strand of NZ_NSGI01000004.1, from coordinate 207,207 downwards.
TCGGCGTCCTCGGGTGGCAATTCGTTGAGGAGGTCGGCGGCGTCGTCCGGGTCCATTTCCTCAAGCAGCGTGACGGCACGCTCGTTCCCGAGGTTGGTCAGGATGAAAACCTGGTGCTCCTCGGGAAGCTCCTCCAGGACGTCCGCGAGGCGTTCGTCCTGCAGCTCGGCAGCGATCTCGAGCATGCGCTTCTCGGGCATGCCGCGCAGTTCGTCCGCGATGTCCGCCGCCTGGTCCTCTTCGTGCTGGGAAATCCACTGCGTAGCCGGTTGATGACCCGCGTTGGACGGATCGTCCGTGTCCTCCCAGTCCACGATCAACGTTTCACCCCGGCGGCGGATCAGGCCTCCGGCGCTGCTTGAGCGCCGGACGAACAGCTGGGTGATCTGCCAATCGCCGCGGTTACCCACCTGTTGCATGGCCATGTCCTCGACGGTCGCGGTGCCGGAACCGTCCAGCAGCACCACGGTGCGGTCGAAGAGCTCGCCCACAGCCAGCGTCTCCGCTCCGCGCTGCTCGAACCGGCGGAGATTCACCAGGCCGGTGCAGATGATCTGATCGGCGTCGATGCTGGTCACTCGCGTCATGGGTACGAACACGCGTTTCTTGCCGAGTACCTCCACCACAAGGCCCACCACAATGGGGCGGGCCATGGACTGACCGCGACCACCGGGGCGCAGGAGCACCACGAGGTCGCGCAATCGCCCCAGTCGGTCACCGAGCGGGTCGAAGACGTCCAGGCCGATCAATCGGGCCACGAAAATTTTGGAGAGGTTTGTGCTCACTGTCCCAGCCTAATGAACGGGGGCAGCTGAGCAGCATTCGCGCCGCTGAGATTCCGATGACAGGCCCCGGATGTTCACCGGTCGCGATGTTCCAGGGGTTTCCCTGCGGCCTCCTGGGAAACTACGCGAGAATGGGACGCATGAGTTATTCGTCCAGGGGCCCCATGACACTGTCCACCACCGCAGAGATCCCGCGCGGTGAAGCCATCGGCCGGTACACGAGCTATGCCGATGCGCAGAAGGCCGTGGATCACCTGGCCGACCAGCAGTTCGAGGTTGCCAAGATCTCGATCATCGGCAGCGATCTGAAGTCCGTCGAGCAGGTGACCGGTCGCCTGTCCTATCCCAAGGTGGCGCTCCAGGGTGCGCTCAACGGCGTGGTGTTCGGTGCGTTCTTCGGTCTGTTGATGTCGCTGTTGGGCGGCATGGATCTGGCCCAAGCGCTCTTGCTGCCCATCATCATGGGTGGTGCCTTCTGGATGCTCCTGGCCACCATCACCTACGCGATGCAGCGCGGTAAGCGTGACTTCACCTCGACCAACCGCATCGTGGCCGGAAGCTACGAAGTGATCGCGGCCCCGGAGGTCGCGGGAGAAGCCCGACATGTTCTGGGTGGACTCAATTTGCGACAGGCTCCGGGTTCCCGTCCGCAGCAGGGTAGCTGGAACCAACCCCCGCAGGGTCCCAACGGTCAGCGCGGCCAGTGGGGGCCGCAGGGTCAGTGGGGACCGCAGGGTCAGAACGGGGCACAGGGACGACCCGGACCGCAGGGCCCCAATATTCCGCAGGGATACTCCGGCCCGTACGGCGGTCAGCCGGGTCCTCACCAGCCGGGAACGCAGCAGGGTCAGCAGGGTTGGAATGCCGGGCCGGGCCAGCAGGGTGGCGCGCCGCAGCAGCAGGGCAGTCCGAATGCTCCCGCACCCCAGGCTCAGCAGGGACAACCCGCCTACGGTCAGCGCGTGCAGGGCCAGCCCCCGCAGCAGCCGGATTCCAATCGCTCCGCCAAGTTCCCCGACCTGCCGGACGGCCGTCCGCAGTACGGCATCCGCCTGGAACCGGAAACACCGGTGCAACCCCAGGGTGCGCCGCAGCATCCGGCCCAGAGCCAGAGCCCGAGCCAGAGCCAGAGCCAGAGCCAGAACCAAGCAGCGGCCCCCGGCCAGCCGGAGAACCGCCATCAGCCGCAGGATCCGAACCGGCCACAGCAGGGGTCATCGCCCGCCGGTGCCCCGTGGTCCAAGGGAGACCCAGGGGCCCGGGGTTCCAAGGACGCGGACGGGGATTCCGACCGCAGCTAGCTCCACGGCGATCGATGTCGAGGGGAGGGAGCCGGAAACGTCGACTCCTCGAAACACCCCTCCACCGAAGAACCGCGGTGGGTTACTCCTCGTGAGTGACCCACCGCGGTTCGTGTATGTCGGGTCCTCGGACCGCGTGACAGATCCGAGGAGTTCCGCTTATGCGTTGGCCGAGCGGTTCCAGATCCCCTGGATCCAGGTCTCCACGTCCTCGGGGGAACGCGGGAGGGCCTCGGAAAGGTTTTCGTTGCCGTTCTCGGTGATCAACACGTCGTCCTCGATGCGCACGCCCATGCCCCGGTACTCCTCTGGGATGGAAAGGTCCTCGGCCTTGAAGTACAGGCCGGGTTCGATCGTGAACACCATGCCGGGTTCGATGACCGCGTCCAGGTAGAGCTCACGCTTGGCCTGGGCGCAGTCATGCACGTCCAGACCCAGGTGGTGGCTCGTGCCGTGCGGCATCCAGCGACGGTGGTGCTGGCCGGCCTCGGACAGGGACACATCCGCCGATACCGGCAGCAGGCCCCATTCCTCGAGCCGCTGGGCCAGGACCTTCATGGCGGCCGCGTGCACGTCGCGGAACTTGTTGCCGGGCACGGCGATCTCGAAGGCGGCGTCGGCGGCGTCGAGCACGGCCTGATAGACCTTGCGCTGGATGTCCGTGTAGCTGCCGTCGACCGGCAGGGTGCGAGTGAGGTCCGCCGTGTAGAGCGACTCGGCCTCGACACCCGCGTCCACCAGGATCATCTCGCCGGGCTTGACCGACCCGTTGTTGCGGATCCAGTGCAGCACCGTGGCGTTGTTTCCCGACGCCGCGATGGTGTCGTAGCCCAGGTCGTTGCCTTCCAGCCGGGCGCGGGAGAAGAACGCGCCCTCGACCACGCGTTCGCCGCGCTCGCCACCGATCGCGCGGGGCAGGACCGCCACGATGTCCTCGAAGCCGCGAATCGTGGCGTCGACCGCGTGGCGCAGCTGACCGATCTCATAGTCGTCCTTGATGAGGCGCAGCTCGCTCAGCGCCTCCGTGAGGTTGGCGTCCTTGGCATCGGACTGTTCCAGGTCCACACCGGTGTTCAGGCGGGAGGTGTCCACCAGAGCGTCCATGTTCAGGTCCACGTCGCGCACCAAGCGGATGGTCATGCCGCCCAGGGCCGCGTTGCCGGCGTTGACCGTCACGGCGTCCTCAAGGCCCGAGAGGTCCTCGGTGGGCAGATCGAACTCATCGGAGAGCTGTTGCAGGGTGGGGCGCGGACCCACCCAGAACTCACCGTTCTTGGCGTCAGCGTAGAACTCGTCCGAGTCGCGGCCGGCCATCGGGTGGAAGTACAGGGTGGCGGTGTGGCCGCTGCCGTTATCGCCCTGGCCGTCCTCGGTGGGCTCCATGACCAGAACAGCTTCCGGCTCGTGGTCCACACCCATGCCGGTCACGTGCGCGAACGCAGAGTGCGGCCGGAAACGGTAATCGGTGTCGTTGGAACGCACCTTGGGAGCACCGGCCGGAATCACCAGACGCTCGCCGGGGAACAAACGAGACAGCTTGGCGCGGCGCGCGGCGGCGTATTCGGCGACCTCGGAACGGGCGGTGTTCGTGGTTTCGGGAGCGGCCCACCCGGACGCCATGAATTCACGGAAGGCATCCGTGTTAGGGCGCTGCGAGCGGTTGTCCACGCGCTGCTCGAGCGGCTGTTCCTCGCTGTCCTGGGACGCTGCGGACGGGGTGACGTGCTGGGAGCTTTCGCTCATGTACGTATTCATCTCCTTGGTGCGCTGTATCGCTGGAATCGTTGCTTCCATGGTGCCACGCGGGTCAAATGAGACGCTGCGGGTATCGTTGCCAGTGATGCGCATCGACCTCCACACCCACTCCATCGCGTCGGACGGGACCGAAACACCCGCCGACGTCGCTCGCTCGGCCAAGGCCGCCGGTCTGGACGTTTTCGCGTTGACCGATCACGACACCACCGCGGGCTGGCAAGAGGCCGGCGACACCGCCGTCGAACTGGGGCTGGCTTTCGTTCCTGGCATGGAAATCACGTGCACCACGTCCAATGGTGTGTCGGTGCACATGCTCAGTTACCTGCACGACCCCACCTACGAACCCTTGTGGAATGCGGTGGAGTCCTCTCGCTCCGGGCGGCTCAGCAGGGCCAAGCGCATGGTGGAGCTGCTCTCCGCCGACTACGACATCTCATGGGACGATGTCCTGCGCCACGTGGGGACGGACGCGACCGTGGGTCGCCCGCACATTGCGGACGCACTCGTGGAACTGGGCATCATCTCCAACCGTTCCGCGGCATTCTCCGACATCCTGTCGGGTCGTTCGCCGTACTACGTGCGGCACACGACCATGGACCCGGTGGAGGCCATCAAGCTCGTGCGCGCCGCCGGCGGTGTTCCGGTGTGTGCACACCCCATGGCTCCCACACGGGGCCGGATCCCCACGACCGCGGACTTCAACGCCATGATCGACGCCGGGTTGGCCGGCCTGGAAGTCGCCCACCGGGACAACCCGGACGAGACCCGGGCGATCCTCATGCAGATGGCGGCGGACCATGATCTGATCGTGACCGGTTCCAGCGACTACCACGGCAAGGGCAAACCGAATCTGCTGGGGGAGAACTCCACGTCCGTGCAGTCGCTGACCCGCATCAGTGAAGAGGCCACCTCGAGCGTCGAGGTGCGCTGGCCGTAAGTGCGACTCGGTACGGCGAACCGCTGGGGCGGAATACAGTGGCGTCTCAGCAGCGAGTGCGCAGCATCTAGCGGTCAGCGGCACGAGACGCGCCAGACGCGCCAGACCGGCGTACGCCGGTCAAGCGGTTCAGGCCCAGGGCTACTCTGCCAGTCCGTGACGCCCGCCGTACCGCGGTGACTCGGGTTCACTCCAACCACGCGTGAGTTCCGGATCCAGCGAGTAGACCGTGACCGCCAAGGGATGACAGTTGCCGACCGGGTCCTCGCTGTCCTCCCCGAACATCGGCGCGGAGAGATCGCCGCCGGGGCACGCGGACAGGGCCACCAGAAGATCCTGCTCGGCGAAGAACTCGGAGTAGTCGCCGGGTCGAGCGGGGCAGGTCTTCATGAAGTACTCGTCGCGCTCATTGAGTCCGGTGCACTGGAAGACGTTGAGCACGTCGTGCACGTCGAACTCGGTGAGCCCGAACGGCAGCACGGCGCGGGTCAGATTCGAGTGACAGTGGTAGTCGAAATCCGCGTTGTTGAGCATGCGTGAAACGTACGGATCGCAGCGTGTGCCCAGGGTGTCGTGGACGCGCCCGCCCTCACCGTCCACCCCGTAATCGGACAGTGTGTCGCCCACGATGGTGGCCATGGGTCGCAGGAACGGCAGTGTGGACCACAAACGATCGAACGTGCTGACATGGGCTGCCTGCAGCTGACGGGTGCGTGAGGCCCAGAACCGCTCGCGAGGATCATGCCGGTTCCACAGATTGAGGTCTCCCACCTGCGGGCCGTCCACCGTGGAGATCCGGCACACGTGACCCGCGGGGACTTCCCACGCGCGGCCCGAGCGAATCGGGACGGTCAGTTCGTTCACGACCGTGCGCCGACCGGTGTCCTGGCCGATCCGGCCGTAGAAGTCCCGGTCGACCTGCAATGCAGGTCCCTGATAGGCGGCTTCGGTCAGTCGGTGGTCCGGAGTAGCTGGCACGATGGCTGGCTCGCTTCGCTGCGTCGTGGGTGGAACGGCTCAAAGCCGGAACGGTACGTGCGCGACCGTAGCATCAGACCGTGTGCACGGGAGTATCGGGCAGGCGCTCCGACATGATCTCGACGGCCTCCGGGTTCACATCCACGCACACGAATTTGCGACCGAGGAGCTGGGCTGCCGCGCCGGTGGTTCCGGAACCGGCAAAGAAGTCCAGCACCCAGTCACCGGGTCGCGAGGACGCCGCGATGATGCGACGCAGAATTCCCACCGGTTTCTGCGTGGGGTAACCGGTCTTCTCCTTGCCGGTGGGGGAGACGATCGTGTGCCACCACACGTCGGTGGGAAGTTTGCCGCGGGCAGCCTTCTCCGGTCCGACCAGGCCCGGTGCCATGTACGGTTCCCGATCCACCTCGGCGGAATCGAAGTGGTACTTCTTGGGGTCCTTGACGTAGACCAGGATCGTGTCGTGTTTGGACGGCCACTTCCGAGTGGATTTACCACCGAAGTCGTAGGCCCAGATGATCTCGTTCAGGAAACTGTCCCGTCCGAACAGCGCATCCAACATGATCTTGGCATAGTGCACCTCGCGGTAGTCCAGGTGCAGATACAGCGTGCCGTCGTGGGTGAGCAATCGCCGCGCCTCGACCAGCCGCGGTTCCAGAAACGCGAGGTAGTCGGCGAACGAGTCGTCGTAGCGGCGCAACTGCCCCATGACGGTCTCGTAGGACCGGCCGGAGAACCCCACGCGATCGCCCTCGCCGTCCGCCACGGGGATGGACTTGGTGGTTCGGCGCACCTGCGCCCGGCCCGTGTTGAACGGCGGGTCCAGGTAGATCACGGTGAAGGACTCGTCCGGGAGCGTGCTCAGCACAGCCAAGTTGTCACCTTGAATGATGCAACTGTCCCCGTGGGGATCGAACCGGAACGAGTCCTTCTCCGTCAATTCGCGTTACTCCGCGCCGGGGTTGACCTGCTGGGCGCCACCCTGCTGCCCGTTGCCCTGGTTCTGGCCCTGATTCTGGCCGGAGGGACGACGGCGACGACGACGCCGCTTGCGGCCACCGTCCGTGGCCTCCACGGTCTTTTCGCGCTCGACCTTCTCACGCTGGGCGCGAGGCTGATCGTTCTCATCCTTGCGGGGCGCATCGGAGGAGTTTTCGCTGCGACCGCGACCACCGCGACCCCGACCACCCTGGCGGGTGCCCGACGAGCGGGAGTCGCCGCTGCGGCGTCGTGAATCCGAGCCCTCACGCGGGGAACGGGACTTCTTGCCGGGCTCGCCCAGGTCCTCGAGCGTCTCCGCGTCCAGACCCTCGTGGGTGCGCTGAGCCTTGGGCAGCCGACCCTTGGTGCCCTTGGGGATGTTGAGTTCGGTGAACAAGTGCTCGGAAGACGAATAGGTCTCCACGGGCTCCGGAACACCCAGCTCGAGGGCCTTGTCGATCAGACGCCAGCGGGGCACATCGTCCCAGTCGACGAAAGTGACGGCCGTACCCTTATTTCCCGCGCGGCCGGTGCGACCGGTGCGGTGCAGGTAGGTTTTCTCGTCCTCGGGGCACTGGAAGTTGATCACGTGCGTGACGTCTTCCACGTCGATACCGCGCGCGGCGACATCCGTGGCGACCAGGACGTCCACCTTGTTGTTACGGAACGCGCGCAGGGCCTGCTCACGAGCGCCCTGACCCAGGTCGCCGTGTAGCGGGGCTGCGGCGAAACCGCGGTGGATCAGCTCGTCGGCCAGCTTGGCGGCGGCGCGCTTGGTGCGCGTGAAGATGATCGAGCGACCGCGACCCTCGGCCTGCAGAATGCGCGCCACGACCTCGTCCTTGTCCAGGTGGTGGGCGCGGTAGATGACCTGGCGGATGTCCTTCTTGGTGCTTCCCTCATCCGGTGCGGCGGCACGGATGTGCATGGGGCGGGACATGTAACGGCGGGCCATGGCAACCACGGGGCCGGGCATGGTGGCCGAGAACAGCATGGTCTGGCGGACCTCGGGAACGGCGCTGAGCAGCTTCTCCACATCCGGGAGGAAGCCCAGGTCCAGCATCTCATCGGCCTCGTCCAGCACAACCAGGCCCACGTGGCTCAGATCCAGGTAGCGCTGACGGTTGAGGTCGATCAGACGACCCGGGGTGCCCACGACGACCTCTACGCCGCGCTTGAGCTCCTCGATCTGGGACTCGTAGGCGCGGCCACCGTAAATGGTGGCCACGCGGGCGTTGCGGGTCTTGGCGGCCACGGCCAGGTCGTTACCGACCTGAACGGCGAGTTCGCGAGTGGGGACCACGATCAGGGCCTGCGGGGCCCCGGGGTTCTTGAGCTTGTCCCAGCCGGCGTCATCGCGGCCGATCACGCGCTGCAGGGCGGGAATGCCGAAGCCCAGGGTCTTGCCGGTGCCGGTCTTGGCCTGTCCGATGATGTCCTGACCGGACAGTGCCACGGGCAGCGTCATGGACTGGATGGGGAACGGCGAGGTGATGCCGTGATTGGCCAGTGCATCCACGATGTCCTGGCGTACGCCGAAGTCCGCGAACGTCTGTGTTACTTCGGGTTCAGCGGTTTCGATGGCCTGGGTTCCGGCCTCGTCGGTGTCCGGGCCGTTGGGCTCGGTGGTTACGGTAATTTCGGTCACGATGGTCCTTTGTTTCGGGTACATCGCGGGGCCCGTCACCGGCGCACTCGTGACCGTCCCGTGAGGGGATGGGGGGCGAGAACGCCGGGGGCCGCCGCGCGGCGAAGTGGAAGCCGATCGTGAAACAAATGCAGATCCGGGGCTCACGGAGCGTTGCGGTCAGCAACCCTGCCGGGCCGACTCGGACTAGCGAAAAGTGAACGTTACGGTCTCAACCGACGACCGGTCATCCTGTCAACGTTTCCCAGTGTAACCGCCAGAAGCGGAAAGCACCGCCTCGTGAGTATGAGGCGGTGCTTTCACACGTTCGGCGGCCAGAGACTCTGCAGACCCGAAATCAGCTCTGCGGGAGCGGAGTGAAACCCACGTGACGTTTGGTCTCGGTGCCGGTTTCCACGTAACCGATCTTCTCGGAAGGAATGACCGTGGTTGTTCCCTTGGAGTCCTTCAAGACCAGGGGAGTGCCGGAGCTGAGGGCTTCGGTCACCTTGGCCTCGACCTCTTCGGCGGTCAGGTCTGCGTTGACCGTCAGTTCACGACCCACGTTCTGGATACCGATCTTGATGTCCACGTCGGTTTACCTCCTGCTTGGTTGAGGGGTGCAGCTCGCCCGGCGAGACTGACACCTGTGATTGAGAGCCAGTCTAGGAGTGGCCTACTTCCAATCCTCATCGAGGATGCTGATTCCGCCCCAGGCTAAACGGAACACTTGTTGTTGAGCTTCCTGCCGGGTGGCACTTTCCGGGTGCTGGGCCCAGTACACCGCCGCCGTCTGCACCATTTGCACCAGGCCTCGGCCGAGCATCGCGGCTTGGGTGTGGGGAATACCCACGTTCGGGCCGAGCACGGACGCGATGATGCCGGCAATGCCGTCGTAGAAGTTGTTGAGCCTGTCCGCGACCTCGGGGAACGCCAACAGGTCCGCGCTGAAGACCAAGCGGTGGGCCTGCGGTTGATGTTCCACGAACTCGAAATGGGTGTCGATCATGGACTCCACGCGGATTCGATTCACATCACTGGCCGCCAGTGAATGATCCAACTTGGCGGACAGGTCCACCAATGTGTACTCCACGAGCGCCAGATACAGCTCCCGCTTGCCCGGGAAGTGCTGGTACAGAACCGGCTTCGAGACGCCCGCGGCGGCTGCAATGTCGTCCATGGACGTGGTGTGGTATCCACCGTCCGCGAAGGCGTTCAGCGCGGTTGTGAGCAATTGATCGCGGCGGTCTTCCTTGGCCATCCGCGGCGCGCGAGAGTAGTTGGAGGTACCGGCGACTGTTTGTTCCGGTTGGCTATTCGGTTGCAGATTCAATGTGGTCCTCCTCGCGGCGGGAGCCCCCGCCTTGTGATTAGCCGACCGCGCGATTCTGCGCAGTAGTCGAGGGGGATTGATCCGCGGGGGGATTCTGCTGGGATTCGCGATGGGCGGGGGCACCCACCTCGATTCCATACAGCGCTTCCAATCCGGTGATGTATTCGTCAGCACGGCCCTGTGAGGCCAGTTGCTTTGCTCGAACGGTGGGAGTGTGCAACAGCGAGCGGACCATCCGGCGCAGGGCCATTTCGATCTGGTCCTCGGCGCCGGTGCAGCCGTGGTGGGAACGAACCTTTTCCATTTCGGCGTCCAGGACGGCCATGGTGTGCTTGCGCAGCGCGACGATCGCGTCGTCCATGGCGCGGGCGTTCTGGGCGGCCTCGAACTTCTGGGCGGCCTGGTTCACGATGTCGCTGGCGGCGGCCACGGACTCTCCGGTTTCATCGGGGGCGGCCACGCGGACGGACTCGAGGGTGATGAGTTCCACGTGCGGCAGGTCTGCAATGGCGGGGTCGAAGTCGCGGGTCAGGGCCAGGTCTACCACGGTGCGGGGGCCTCCCGGGAACGACGAGGCGGACATGGGGGAAGATCCTCCCGAGCAGCCGATGATCACGTCCGCGCGGCGCAGGGCCGCGGGCAGCTCGGCGTCCGAGACGGGGCTTCCACCGCGCTGGTCGGTGAATTGTTCGGCGCGGCCGGATCCGGAGTACACCTCGATGTCCGCGCAACCACGATCGCGCAGGGCCGCCATAGTGGCTCCCGCGTACGCACCGGTTCCGAAGACCAGGGCGCGGCGCTCGGGCCACGAGCGGGCGGTGATGTCATCGGCGAGATCCAGGGCCACGGAGACTATGGAGCGGCCCCGTTCACCGAGCTCGGTGCGCGAACCCACTTCGCGGGCCGTGCGGGCGGCGGACTCGAACAACTGCACGAGATGACCGGAAACGGTCCCGGACTGCTGGGCCTGGTTCAACGCACGCCGGACCTGACCGGTGATTTCGCGTTCGCCCACAACGGCCGATTCCAGTCCTGAGACCACAGTGAACAGGTGCTGGGGGACCTCAACCCCGGTGAACGCGTCCATGGTTTCCAGAACGAACCGTTCGTCCAAGCCTGCTCGTTGGGCAATGCGCTCCACGATTTCCTGCTGGGCGCGGGCCACCTGACCCGCGGGGTCTCCGTGCTGGTCGGTCTTGAGCTCACCGTAGAGCTCCAGCCGGTTGCACGTGGACAACGTCACGGCGCCGTTCAAGGCGCCTTCGGAGACCGCTTCTTCAGCCACGCCCAGGGCACCGGTACTGAGCCGTGCGACCGTGTTGAGGTCGACGGAGCGGTGCGAGGCGACAAGACAGAAAAGGACCACAATCCAGCCATTCTAGACGAATTCTTCTGGTGCTCTCAGCATAACCATGCCGTAGGCGACTTGCCCGGATGTGGACAGGTCGTCAATAAAACTCCCATGTTTCCTTGGCACAATGGGAGGCACTATGGCTTCCCAGGACTTCAGCGCCGCCGCGCCCAGCGACCCCGCACACCGTACCGACTCCACCGAGCAGCAGTCTTGGGATCAACGCATCGCAGCATTGAGCTCGGATCACCCGCTCAAGCGTGACGAGGTCGCCAACTCCGCGTTGATCCGCACGCTGCGTGGCTTGGGCGCGCCCCACACCCCGGTGTGGTTCATGCGTCAGGCGGGGCGCTCGCTGCCCGAGTACCGCGAGGCTCGTGAAGGCACCGGCATGTTGGAAGCGTGCCTCACCCCCGAGCTCGCTGCCGAGATCACCGTGCAGCCGGTGCGTCGCCACAAGGTGGACGCGGGCATCTTCTTCTCGGACATCGTGGTCCCCATGAAGCTGGCTGGCGTGGGCGTGGACATCGTGGCCGGTCGCGGTCCCGTCCTGGACCAGCCCGTACGCACCGCCGCCGACGTCGCGGCCTTGCCCGAACTTCCCGACGCCGCTCTCGACCCCATTCGCGAGGCCGTCTCCCGCACCGTGGACCTGTTGGGTGACACCCCTTTGATTGGTTTCGCCGGCGCACCGTTCACGATCGCTGCCTACGCCGTAGAGGGTGGCCCGTCCCGGGATCACCTGCGTCCGCGCACCATGATGCACGCGGACCCCCAGGCCTGGGATGCCCTGGCCCAGTGGGCGGCCCGGACCTCCGGTGCATTCCTGCGAGCTCAGGTCCAGGCCGGTGCCTCAGCGGTGCAGCTCTTCGACTCGTGGGCCGGTTCGCTCTCGCTCGCCGATTACCTCGAACACGTGCAGCGTCACTCGGCGGATGCACTGGCCGCCGTGGCCGATCTGGGAGTGCCGCGCATCCACTTCGGCACCGGTACGGGTGAGTTGTTGGCCGCCATGCGTGACGCAGGAGCGGACGCCGTGGGTGTCGACTACCGCATCCCCTTGGACACCGCCGTGGAACGGGTCGGAAAGCGTACGGTGGTACAAGGCAATATCGACCCCGCGTTACTGGCTGCCCCTCGATCGGTGTTGCACGAACACGCTCGCGACGTTCTGCGCCGCGGCCAGAGCGCGCTCGCACACGTGGTGAACCTGGGTCACGGCGTTCCTCCGGAAACCGACCCCGAGGTACTGACCGACCTGGTGGCCTTCATTCACAAGGAGACGCAGTGACAACTTCGCCAGGTGCAACGGCCGCTACCGGTACTCGGCGTAAGGCCCGCACGGCCCTGGTCGTGGGTGGTGGCGTTGCCGGTTTGACGGCGGCCAGAGATTTGGCCGCCGCGGGCTTGCGCGTCACGCTGGTCGAAGCCGACGATCACTTCGGCGGTGCCGTGGGCGCCCACGAGGTCGCCGGGCTGGTCCTGGACTCGGGAGCGGAGTCGTTTGCGACCCGTTCGGACGCCGTCCCGCAGCTGCTCGAAGACTTGAACCTCAGTGACCGCGTGGTCAGCCCCAATCCGGCAGGCTCGTGGTTGTACCTTCCCGAAGGTGCGATGCCCGCGCCCAACACCGGCGTGCTGGGCATTCCCGCCGACCCCGCGGCGTCGTCGTTGCGACCCGCCCTGGGACGCTCCGGAATCGCCCGCGCGCGGATGGACCGGATGCTGCCCGCTTCGGTGGGGGCGGGGGAAAAATCGCTGGGCTCGTTGGTGCGCGCCCGTCTGGGTGCCCGTGTGCTCGAGCGGCTGGTCACCCCGTTCGTGTCCGGCGTGTACTCGACCCACCCAGATGAACTCGACGTCGACGCCGTCGCCCCCGGTCTGCGCGCCGGTCTCCGCGAGCACGGCAGCCTGTGTGCGGCCGCCGGGGCCCTACGCGCCAAGAGTCCGGCCGGTGCGAATGTGGCCAGTCTGGACGGCGGCATGAACCAACTCAGCGAGCGCTTGGTGCGCGACGTGGAATCCCGCGGCGTCAAGATCGTCACCGACTACGACGTGATCGCCCTGGACCGCGATCCCCGCCGCCCCGGCTGGATGGTCATTCAACGTCAGCCACAGAACGGCGATAAGACTGCCGTGGCGCGCGGTGAGCTCCTGGTCATGGGCGCGGACGGCCCCACCACGGTGCGACTCATGGGGGGTCACCTGCCCGATTCGCAGCGTTACTCTCCGAAGCCCGGGCCGCGCGTTGCCCTGGCCACGCTGGTGTTGGACTGTCCCGATCTCGACGGCGCCCCGCGCGGCACCGGGCTGCTGGTCAGCTCGGACGTGGAAGAGGTGCGCGCCAAGGCGCTGACGCACTCGAGCGCCAAGTGGGCGTGGGTTCAGCGCGAGGCCGGAGAACACCGGCACGTTTTGCGGCTGTCCTACGGGCGTGCTGACGCCGGTTCCGACACGGTCCCACCCGAGGTCGCGTTGCCCGACGGGCACCTGATTTCACTGGCCATCAGCGACGCGCGCACCCTGATGGGGGTGCACATCGGACCCGAACAACTGGTCGGAGCGGACGTGGTGCGTTGGCACACGGCCCTTCCACGCACGGACGTGGGCCACAGCAAGCGCGTCAACGATTTCCGCCGAGCCATCAAGGACGTCCCGAACGTGATTGCCGTGGGCGCGTGGCTGTCCGGTACCGGACTGGCCGCGGTGGTGGCCGACACACGCCAGCAGGTCGCGAAACTGCTGCGCAACCACGGGTACGAAACACCCGCACAGCGGGACTGAAACTTCAGCCATGACACGAGCATCGAAAGGACACACACGATGAGTGAGCACGTACACGCAGCACAGCAATCCGCCGTCGAGACGGAGGAAACGACCGAGGAGAAGCTGTACTGGGCTGTTTACACCGTGCTGGAGCGAACCGGGGACCGCACCCCGGACGCCGATTCCGAGGCCAACCAGGCCGAATTCGATCGTCTGGTCCAGGAACTGTCCGGTGACAACGTGACCGTGCGCGGCGTGTACGACGTCTCCGGCATGCGTGACAACGCCGACCTCATGGTGTGGTTGACCGGTGATCAACCCGACGTGCTGCAGGAGGCCGTGCGCAAGATCCGCCGCCAGCCGCTGCTGGGTGGTACCCGGCAGGTGTGGAACGCCATGGGCGTGCACCGCGACGCAGAATTCACCCGCAACCACGCGCCGTCGTACGCGCGCGGTATCGCCCCCGAGAAGTGGGTGTGCGTCTACCCGTTCGTGCGCTCCTACGAGTGGTACTACATGAATTCCGAACGCCGTTCCGAAATGCTCAAGAACCACGGCATGAAGGCCCGCGACTACCCGCAGGTGCTGGCCAACACCATTGCGTGCTTCGGTCTCAACGACTTCGAGTGGCTGCTGGCCCTGGAGGCCCCCGAGCTCGTGGACCTGGTGGACCTGATGCGCGAGTTCCGCAACACCGAGGCGCGGTTGCACGTGCGCGAGGAGACCCCGTTCTACACGGGACGCCGGATCCAGACGACCGAGATTGCCGAGGTGCTGCGCTAAGCATGACACCCACCGACCAGCAAACCACCAATGCCCTGAGCGCCGCTCGGGCCGCTGAGCCCCGCCCCTTCGACGCCGTGATCCTCTCGTCCTTCGGTGGCCCCGAGGGCCAGGACGACGTGATCCCGTTCCTGCGCAACGTCACCCGTGGTCGCGGTATCCCGGACGAGCGCCTCGAAGAAGTGGCCACCCATTACCGCGCTAACGGTGGCGTGAGCCCCATCAACGCCCAGAACCGTGCGCTGCGTGACGCGCTGGAAGCGGAGCTGCGCCGCCGCGGCCTGAATGTTCCCCTGTTGTGGGCCAACCGCAACTGGGACCCCTACGTGGCCGATGTGCTCACGGAGTGCAACGACCGCGGTTACCGGGACCTGTTGATCTTGGCCACCAGTGCGTTCTCCGGGTATTCCAGCTGCCGACAGTACCGCGAGGACTACGGCATGGGGCTGGAAGAACTCGGTCTGGCGGACACGTTGCACGTGGAGAAGGTGCGCCCGTACTTCGACGAGGTGGGGTTCCTGACCCCCTCGGTGGAAGGTCTGCGGGACGCCCTGGCCAAGCTGCGCGAACGCACGGCGGAGGGCCCTTTGGAGGTGCTCTTCACGACCCATTCCGTCCCGGACACCGATGCCCATGCTTCCGGTTCTGAACGCATCGAGTTCGAGGAGAACTCCGCGTACGTGGCCCAGCACCTGGCCGCTTCACGCTGGATCGTGGCTCAGCTGGGCGACGCCATGGACAACGTGAACTGGCAGCTCGTCTACCAGTCCCGCTCCGGCCCGCCGCAGATCCCGTGGCTCGAACCGGACATCTGTGATGTGATCGAGACGCTGCCCGAGTCCGGAGTCCGGGGTGTGGCCGTTGTGCCGGTGGGCTTCGTGTCCGATCACATGGAGGTCATGTGGGACCTCGACACCGAAGCCAAGGACGCCGCGGCCGAGGCCGGTATCGCTTTCGAACGAGTGGCCACCGCGGGAACGCACCCCGCGTTCGTGGGAGCGCTCGCGGACGCCATCGAACAGCGGCTCGGCACCGAGACGGCACCGCCGCGCGTCTCGGCGTGCGGGCAGGGCACCTGGTTCGACAACTGTCCCGCGGACTGCTGCAAGAAGATCCTGCGAGGCCAGTCGGCACCGCGGCCCACCGTGGCACAGACCCCGCTGGATCAACCCATAGCCGTGGGCATGGACGATCAGGGCGAGGTGATGTACCGGTGACCGAGAGCACCTTCAGGGTCGGAACGCGTGGTTCCCAGCTGGCCATGACACAGACCGGTTACGCGGCAGACGCCCTGGGAGCGGCTGCGGGTCTGAGCCCCCAACTGATCACCGTGCGCACCGAGGGTGATGTGCTGACCGGGCCCTTGTCGCAAATGGGCGGCACCGGAGTCTTCGCGACCGCGTTGCGCGCTCGACTGTTGGATCGCGATGTGGATTTGGCGGTGCACTCCCTCAAGGACCTGCCCACCGCGCCGGTTCAGGGCCTGGTCATCGCGGCGCTTCCCGAGCGGGAGGACCCGCGCGATGCCCTGTGCGCCCGCGACGGTCTCGCCCTGGACGAGCTACCGCAGGGTGCGTCGGTGGGCACGGGATCGCCGCGCCGAGTGGCCCAGTTGAGGGCGCTGCGTCCCGATCTGAAAATTGTCGATATCCGCGGCAACGTGGGCACGCGTCTCAACCGAGTGGCCCCGGGCGACCTGGACGCGGTGGTGCTGGCGGCGTCGGGGTTGAAACGGTTGGGTCTGGAGGGCCGGATCACCGAATACCTGGATCCGCAACGAATGCTGCCCGCGCCGGGACAGGGCGCCTTGGCCCTCGAGGTCTCGAGCGAACTCGCCGAGGACTCGCCCCTGGCCCGCGGACTGGCCGCCGTGGACGACCTGCCCACCCGACTGGCCGTCACGGCCGAACGCGCCGTGCTGGCGCGCCTGGAGGCCGGTTGCGCGGCCCCGGTGGGAACCTACGCCCGCGTGGTCGGCGGTGATCTCCACCTGGACGTGGTGGTCGCCAATCCGGACGGCACCGAGGTCATGCGCCGATCGGAAGCCACGGACGAACTGTCCGTGGACGCAGCGGCCGCCCTGGGAGTGCGGATCGCGAATGAACTCTTGGCCGCCGGCGCCGACCGATTGGCGCGGTTGACCCTGTGATGTCCCGCGTGTTGGTCACCCGCGATCCTGCTTCGTCCCGTGAACTCACGGGGCTACTGCGGGACCGCGGGTACAACGTGCGCGTGGCCCCGCTGCTCGAGGCACAGCTGCCGGAGGACACCACTGCCCTGCGGTCCGTGCTCGAGCGGGCCGCTCGCCCTCAGGTTCCCACGTGGCTCACCGTCACGTCCGCGAACACGGTGTTGGCACTGGCTGCGGTGGCTTCCGATCCGGGGTGGGGTGGCGCCCTGGAACGAGCGCGGGCGAGCACACCCAGACTGTCCGTCGCAGCGGTCGGTCGCGCCACGGCGTCGGCCTTGCGCAAGGCAGGGATCGGCGTGGACTTCACCCCGCAGCGCGAACAGAGCGCCGCCGGAATGCTGGCCGAATGGCCCGACGCGTCCGCATTCACCGGGGAGGCCGCGTTGGTGCCCGCGTCGGAGCTCGCCTCGCCGACCCTGGCCGATGGGCTGACCGAGCGCGGCTACGAAGTCACGACCGCCGTCGCGTACCGGATGGTCCCCGCACCTGCGGCCACACGTCTGCACACGGACGTCGGCTCCGCGCAGGACCCACCCGTTCTGGCTGCCGACGCCGCTCGCGACCAGTGCGCGCGCGGCGAGTTCGGCGCGGTGGTGGCCACGGCGCCGTCGCGCGTTGCTGCCCTGCTGGACAACCAACCGCGACCGCCCGATGAGACGAAGTGGGTGGCCATTGGCGAGCCCACCGCCGCCGCGCTGCGCCTCCGCGGTCTTGCACCCTTTGTCGCCGACGATCCGAGTCCGGCAGCCCTGGTGGCGGCCGTGGATCGCGCCCTGGAAGATGTACTCAAGATCACTAGTTCGACCGAGGAGAAAACATCGTGAGCTCACACGCACCGCTGTACGACCTGGTGTCACGCCCGCGCAGGCTCCGCACCAACCCGGCCATGCGCCGCTTTGCCGCGGAGAACCGTGTGCACCCGGCGGAATTGATCCTGCCGGCGTTCGTCAAGGAAGGCATCTCCAAGCCCGTGGAGATCCAGTCCATGCCCGGAGTGGTTCAGCACACCGTGGACTCGCTCAAGCGGGCCGCAGCGGAGGCCGTGGAGCTGGGATTGGGCGGCATCATGTTGTTCGGCATCCCGGAGACCCGTGACGCCGTGGGGTCGGCCTCCCTCGACGAGGACGGGATCCTGAACCACGCCATTGCTCAGGTGCGGGCGGAGGTGGGCGATGACATCGTGGTCATGTCCGACCTGTGCCTGGACGAATTCACCGACCACGGCCACTGCGGCGTGCTGGACGATGACGGCGTGGTCGACAATGACGAAACGCTGCGGATCTACGCCGAAATGGGCGTGGCCCAGGCGCAGGCCGGAGCCCACATGGTGGGCCCGTCCGGCATGATGGACGGCCAGGTGGGCGTGATCCGCGCGGCACTGGATTCCGCCGGCTACCAGGATGTCTCGGTGCTGGCGTACTCCGCCAAGTACAACTCGGCGTTCTACGGTCCGTTCCGCGAGGCCGTGGATTCGGCGCTCACGGGTGATCGCAAGACCTATCAGATGGACCCGTCGAACCGTCGCGAGGCGCTGCACGAGCTGCAACTGGACCTGGACGAGGGCGCGGACATGGTCATGGTCAAGCCGGCCATGAGCTACCTGGACATCCTGCGGGATGTGGCCGAGGTGTCCCCGGTGCCCGTGTCCGCGTACCAGATCTCCGGTGAGTACGCGATGATCGAGGCCGCAGCGGGTAACGGCTGGATCGACCGCGACACAGCGGTCAAGGAGTCCGTGCTGTCCATCAAGCGCGCGGGAGCCAATTCAATTTTGACGTACTACGCCGCCGAACTGGCGCGCTGGTACCGCCAGGACAACGGGAACTAAATCAGACTGCCGCCGCGCGTGCCCCCAACCGGCCGCGGCACACACGACCGGGAAGATCCCCGGTGGAAGGAACCAAGTGATCTCATGAGTGTCTCCCAAGAACTGTTCGACCGTGCTCAACGCGTGATGCCCGGCGGCGTGAACTCCCCGGTGCGCGCCTTCAACTCCGTGGGCGGTACCCCTCCGTTCATCTCCGCAGCCAAGGGTCCGTACCTGACCGATGTGGACGGTCGCGAATACGTGGACCTCGTGGGTTCGTGGGGTCCGGCACTGCTGGGCCACGCGCACCCCGTGGTGTTGGAATCGGTGCACGAGGCTGTGGAGCGCGGCCTGTCCTTCGGTGCCACGACTCGCGGCGAGACCGAACTGGCCGAGCTGCTGGTCGATCGTGTGGGCCCGGTGGAGGAGATCCGCATGGTCTCCACGGGCACCGAGGCCACCATGACCGCTTTGCGCCTGGCCCGCGGTTTCACCGGCCGCGACCTGGTCATCAAGCTCGCCGGTTGCTACCACGGTCACGTGGACTCGCTGCTGGCCGAGGCCGGTTCCGGCGTGGCCACCCTGGCCCTGCCGGGCTCGGCGGGCGTGACCGAAGCGACGTCATCCCAGACGCTGGTGCTGCCGTACAACGATGTCACCGCCTTGGAACAGGCCTTCGCGGATCACCCGGGCGAGATCGCCGCGGTGATCACGGAGGCAGCGCCCTGCAACATGGGCGTGGTGACCCCGGAGAACAACTTCAACGCCGAGATCCGCCGCGTGACCCAGGAACACGGCGCGCTCATGATCCTGGACGAGGTGCTCACCGGGTTCCGCGTGCACGAGGCCGGTTACTGGGGTCTCACTAACGAGGCAGAGGGCGGCTGGACCCCCGACCTGTTCACGTTCGGCAAGGTGATTGGCGGCGGCCTGCCCACCGCGGCACTCGGTGGCCGCGCGGACGTCATGAACTATCTGGCTCCGACCGGTCCGGTGTACCAGGCGGGCACACTGTCCGGTAACCCGATCGCCATGGCGGCCGGCCTGGCCACGCTCAAGTGTGCCGATCGCATTGCCTACCAGACGATCGATCGCCGCTCCGAGCAGCTGCGTGACGCCGTGCGCTCGGCACTGGACACCGCTGGCGTGAACTACTCGATCCAGGAGGCGGGCAACCTCTTCTCGATCGCGTTCGGCACTCGCGACACCGGCGTGCACAATTACGCGGACGCCAAGGCACAGGAAACCTTCCGCTACACCCCGTTCTTCCACGCGATGCTGGACGCGGGCGTGTACCTGCCGCCCTCGGTCTTCGAGGCGTGGTTCCTGTCCGCAGCCCACGATGACTCGGCCATGGACCGGATCATCTCCGCACTGCCCGCCGCCGCTCAGGCCGCTGCGGAGGCCCAGCCCGAGCGGGGCTGATTCCGTTTCTGCGGGATGCGGGCCATTTGGTGCGGGTTTACTCCACGGTAGACCGGTTTACCGTGCAGTAAGACCGCATCAAAAGGTGGTTGGCTCCCACGACGGCGACGGCGCCGCGTCCCTTGCCGGGGCGCGGCGCCGTCGTTCTTTCTGGACACTGGGCGGATTTGGCTTCAACATTCGGTCAAACTCGGTGGTGGACCGGCCAGGTGCCTTCCACCACGGCGTCCGGGTCGCGGCGTCGGAAATACTCCTGCAGTGACGCCGCCTGCTCAGCGGCCCATCCGATTTGGGCCCTGTGGAGTTCGCTCGCCGTGGCCTGCAGTTCGGCGAATTTCTCAGCCATGGCCGCGGCTAACCGTTCGGTGGCCAGGGCATCTGCGGCGGAGGTGTGAGCGGCGTCGAGCACCACGCCGTACTCCTCGCACAAGGCCCCCAGCGTGCGCTTGCCCTTTCGGAATTTGTGCACCTGCTTGTTCAGGATGAACGGGTCGAGCACGGGAAACGGCTCCACCCAGGGCACGCCGTGTCGCTCGCCCTCGCGAGCCAGGACCGTCAGGTCGTAGGCGGCATTGAAGGCGAGTACCGGGGTGCCTTGCCCCCACAGTTCGGCCAGAACGGCGGTCAATTCGGTGACGACGGCGCTCGCGGCCTGTCCCTCGGCCCGCGCCTTCTCGGTGCTGATCCCGTGGACCGCGGCGGCGGCCTCCGGGATCTCGACGCCGGGATCGGCGAGCCATTCCCACTCGCTGACGACGGCGCCGTCGGGAGCCACGAGGACGACCGACGCTGTGACGATGCGGGCGGTCTGTGGATCGCGGCCGGTAGTTTCCAGGTCGAAGCACGCCCTGGGGAGTGCGGTCCAGGGCGTCATGGGATCGACCGGTGCGGGCTCAGCACCTGTGCCCTCCGGCACTGCAAAAGCTTTGGTTCCGGGCTCACTGTCTGCCGGAATGTGGACCGTCGGTCGGGCGGGTGCGGCGGGAGGCGCCTGGGGCGTCGAAAGTGCGGGACTTTCCGCGACGTCGAACAGCGTGTCCTGTGTGGGATCTTCGGCGGATTTCTGGGAATCGGTGGCTTGCGCGGTGTCGGGGACGTCGAAGAGAGCCGGCTGATCGTGCGGCGAGTGCTGCTGCGGGGAAGGCATGGTGTTTACGCTACCGGCTCCGTCCGTCGGTGTCGTTATGCGTGTCCGCCGGGCGTGATGTGATGGGACCATGCAGACGCAGCATGAGACCCCCTGGCGGATCCTTCCGCCGCGCTCCGTCACGGGGAGTGGCCGGACGTTCACTCCGGATGCCCATCAGCGGGCCGTGACCGAGCTGGAACCGGGACACGGCCCGGTGCTGGTGTTGGGGGCGCCGGGTACGGGTCGTTCGAGCACGCTCGTGGAGTTCGTGGTGCGGCGTTTGGCCGCGGCCGCAGATCCGCAATCGATGCTGGTGCTTGCACCCACGCGAACTCAGGCCGCCGAGCTGCGCGATGCGATCAGCCAGCGCGCGGCAGCCACCATCAGCACGCCGCTCGTGCGGGCCTGGCAGGCTTACGCCTTCGACCTGTTGCGCCGAGCCCACGCGCAAGGTCTGCTCCCCGGTGTCATGGAGCCCCCCGTCTTGCTGTCGGGTCCGGAACAGGATGCGTTCATCGCGGACATGATGCGCGGACACACCGCGGGGCACGGGACAGGAATGGTGTGGCCAGCGGACCTGGACCGCGCGTTGCAGACGCGGGGTTTCAGGGGACAACTGCGCGAACTGTTCGACCGCATGAACGAATACCGCATGCCGCCGGAGCGGCTCTCATCATGGGCCGAGCCGCTGGGCCACCCGGAATGGCGCACGGCAGCGGCGTTTCGTGCCGAGTACCAGCAAGTGCGTGCGCTGCGCATGCCCAACGCCTTCGACCCGTCCGAGCTCGTGGACCGTGCCGCCAGGGTGTTGGAGGAGAACTCCGAGTTCCTCGCGGAGGAACGAGCGCGCCTCGGTGTCGTTCTGGTGGACGATCTGCAGGAGGCAACGCCCTCGGTCTACCGCTTGATCGGAGTACTGACCCGCGGGGCGGATGCCATCTATACGGCTAACCCGGATACGACCGTCCAAGGATTCCGTGGCGCGCGCCCGGACCTGCTGCGTACTCTGCAGGACCGCGTGGGTACGGAGCGGTACCCGCTACGTCGGATGTCATTGGACCTCACTCATCGACTCCCATCGGACGTCAATCAAGCCTGGCAACGCGTTGCCCGAGCGATTTCAGTCGTGGCCGGAGCCCGGATCAACCGAGCGCCGGAGTCCTCCGTAGAGAACACGGGCTCGATGCGCGCGGTGGTCTTCGACTCGCCCACGGCTCAGGCCCGATGGTGTGCCGATCACTTCCTGCGGCTCCACGTGCTGGAAGGGGTGCCGTACCGGGAGATGGCAGTGATCGTGCGCAGCGGTTCGCAGTTGTCGTCGTTGACCCGGCAGCTGTCTTCGCTCGGGGTCCCCACCACCTCTTCCGCGGCCGAAACGCCCTTGCGCGAGGAACCGGCCGTGATTCCGCTGCTCAACGCACTACGGCTCTTGCTGGACTCCCAAGGGAAGCCCTCCGGCCCCGATGGAGCTGAGACCCGCGAAACCGCCATCAATGACGAAGAACCGCGGTTGTTGACCGCGGAGGCCGCGGTCGCTCTGTTGACGTCCCGGTTGGGAGGGGCTTCGCCCATGGATGTGCGTCGCATCCGGCAGCGACTGCGTGTCTACGAACTCAGCACCGGCGGCGGACGCACCAGTGACACACTGCTGGTTGAAGCCTTGACTGACGGTGTGCTGCTGGAGGCCGCCGGGGTCCGGTCGGGCCCGGCTCACCGCATCGCGGACATGTTGCACGCGGGGCAGGAGGCTTTGGCCACCCCCGGTGCCACCGCCGAATCGGTCTTGTGGGCGCTCTGGAATGCGTCGGGGGTTGCCGAGCTGTGGCGGCGTCGAGCGATCTCGGGTGGCGCGGAGTCCGTGCGGGCCGATCGTGACCTGGATGCCGTGGTCGGGCTCTTCGAATCCGCCGAGCGTTTCGTGGATCAGGTACCCGGGGCCACGGCGCAGGCCTTCATGGATTACATGGAGCACCAGGAATTGCCCATGGACACGCTGGCCGCTCGTGCTCCCGCGGAGGACAACGTGTCGATCTTGACCCCGGCGGGGTCCGCCGGGCGCCAGTGGGCCCACGTGGTCGTGGCCGGAGTCCAGCAGGGCGTGTGGCCCAACACGACTCTGCGCGGTCAGCTGCTCGGAACAGATGTCCTCACCGATGCCTTGGATTTCGGGGTGGAGCAGGCGGCCCGGTTGGGGCCCTTGGACCGGTTGCGTCAGGTGCGATTCGACGAGCTGCGTCAGTTCGCCACGGCGGTCTCGCGTGCGAGCTCTTCGCTGGTGGTTTCGGCGGTGTCCAATCAGGATGAGCAGCCCTCAGAGTTGTTGGACCTGGTCGCCTCGGGATGGGGCGGGGAGGACTCCGGGCATGAGCTGGAGTATCTGGAGGCGCCGGTGCCACTGACCTTGCGCCAGCTGACGGGGTCACTGCGTCGAACGGTTTTCGATGCCGAGGAGGCCCCCGAACTGGGCGAAGCGGCAGCGCGGTTGCTGCACGAGTTCACCTCTCTTACCGAGCCCGTGCGTGGCGCAGATCCGCAGGAATGGTGGGGGTGGGCCCCGCTCAGTAGCGACGAGCCGCTGTTCGCTGCGGATGATCCGATTCCGGTGTCCCCGTCGAAGATCGAAACCATTCACCGGTCACCCCTGGACTGGTTCGTGAGTGAGGCCAAGGCCGAGGAGGTCACCGACTTCAGCCGGAGCCTAGGAACCCTCGTTCACGACATTGCCGAAACCATGCCGGATGCTCCGAGCACCGAACTGATCGCGGAGCTGCGACGCCGGTGGCCGAGCCTGGGTATGCCTCCCGGGTGGATCACCGACACGGAACAGGAACGCGCGGAGATCATGCTGCGCAAGTTCGCGGAATATGTGATCAATGCGCGCAAGGATGACGGACGCGAGCTGGTGGGAGTCGAAGGGAGTTTCCACGTGCTCGTGCGCGGGGAAGCCCGAGATGCTCTGCTGCGCGGTCGCGTGGACCGATTAGAGGTTGATGCTCAGGGCCATCACATGGTGGTCGACCTCAAGACGGGCAAACACCAGCCGGCAAGCAAGAAGATCGAGAACCACCCGCAATTGGGGGCCTACCAAGTGGCCCTGCAGGCCGGGGCGGGTGAGCAGATGCGTCGCGAAGTCGAGATCAGGGAACGAGCCGTGGCTGCCGGCGAGGATCCGGATGCCGCCGTGCGGCAGGCCGGTTCCGAACCCATCGAACTGCCCCAGGGAACCGTGATCGCCCAGCCAGGCGGAGCGCTGCTGGTTCAACTGGGCACGAGTAACAAGAAAGTGGGAACCCAAAACCAGCAGCCCCTGGATCCGGAGCATCTGTGGGCCAGGGACCTCATTACCCGTGCCGCGGACCTGGTCTCGGGAACGCGGTTCGAAGCCCGGCACGATTCGGAACACGGGTCCAATTTCGGTTTGCGATGCACCCTGCCCTGGGTGTGTCCGTTGTGCGCAGAAGGTCGACAGGTGAGCGAACGATGACCACCCCCCAGTACTCTCCCTTCGACATTGCCGAGGCACTGGGGGATTTCCCTCCCACACAGCAGCAAGCCGAAGTCATTTCAGCTCCGCTGACGCCACGGCTCGTGGTGGCCGGTGCGGGGTCCGGAAAGACCACCACCATGTCCGATCGGGTGGCGTGGTTGGTGGCCAATCGGCTCGTGGAACCGGAACAAATACTGGGTGTGACCTTCACCCGCAAAGCCGCCGGCGAACTGGCCGAGCGCATTCAGGGCAAGCTGCGCGGACTGCGTCGTGCGGGACTGCTGGGGCCGGAAGCACAACTGGTCGCGGCACCCCACGAGTCGCCGTTTGCACCCGAGCCCGGTGATTCCGATGAACCGGTTGTGCCGCAAGAACCCACCGTGAGCACCTACCACTCCTACGCCAACTCGCTGGTGCGCAGCTACGGACTCAGGTTGGGGGTCGAGGCGGATACTGTGCTCATGGGTCAGGCGCAGGCGTGGCAATTGGCGCACCGACTCGTGGAGAGCTGGGACGGACCATTGCCGGAAAGCATGCCGGCGGTCTCCACGCTCACGACCGGATTGATGAGTCTGGCCTCGGAGTCCTCCGAGCATTTGGTCTCGCCGCACCACGTGGGGCAGTGGGCCCACCAGTTCCGGATGAGCTGTGTGGATGTTCCGCCGGTCGGTAGGAAAAAGGCGATTGCCAAGCCCATCCAAGATGCGCTCAAAAGATTGGAAACCACGGAACTACTCGCTCAACTGGTCGAGCGATTCCAACGAGTGAAGACGATTGAATCTGCCCTGGACTACGGCGATTTGCTGGCGCTCGCGGCGGAGATCGTGCATGTAGACCCTCGAGCCTGTGCCACCGAACGTGACCGCTTCAAAGTGGTCTTGTTGGACGAATTCCAGGACACTTCCCACGCTCAGCTCAAGCTGTTCTCCGGACTCTTTGGGGACGGGCACTGCGTGATGGCCGTGGGTGATCCGCAGCAGTCCATTTACGGGTTCCGTGGCGCGTCTGCGGGGCAGCTGTTCAGCTTTGTGGAGAACTTTCCGCGCAGCAACGGGGATTCCGAAGAGCCGGCTGCGTTTGCGGATTCGAGTTTCCTCACGGTGGCCTGGCGGAACTGCCAGTCCGTCCTGGACGCGGCCAACCGGATTGCCGCGCCCCTGCGTACCCCACCACCGTGGAATCGTTCCGCGTCTACCGTGCAGGTGCCCCCGCTCGATCCCTCGCCCCATGCCACGGTCGGGACTGTGCGGGTGAGCCGGTACGTCACAGACTCGGAGGAGGCTCAGGCCACGGCTCGGGCTATCGCGGAACAGCGGCGCGCCCACGAAGGACAGCCGCTGGACGAGATGCCCACCATGGCTGTTCTGTGCAGGAAGCGGGCTCAGTTCGAACCGATCCGCTTGGAACTCGAGGCGCTGGATGTGCCGTACGAGGTGGTCGGGCTCGGCGGGCTCCTCAGCACCCCCGAAGTCGCAGATATTGTGGCCACGCTGTACGTCTTGACCGACCCTGGACGTTCCGATGCACTGGCGCGGTTGTTGGCCGGTTCCCGTTGGCGGATCGGACCCAAGGATCTCGCGGCGCTGGGGGATTGGGCGGGTCACCTAGAGCAAACTCGGTCCCGCGCGGCTGCGGCGCAGCGAACCGAACTCTCCGCGGAAGAACTCGCAGAATCACCCGCTGAAGAACCCGCAGTTGCCGTGGTTGAAGGCGACATCGTGGACCGGGCGAGTCTGATTGAGGCCATTGAGACGCTGCCCTCGGAAACGTGGGTGTCCTACCGTGGTCGCTCCATCAGCCCCCAGGCGTTGGGCAGGATGCAGATACTTCGATCCGAACTCAACCATTTGCGGTCGGTGCTCGGTGACGAACTCACCTCTGTGATCCATGAGGTGGAGACCACTCTCGGTTTGGACGTGGAACTGGCCGCGAGCCCCGGCATGACGCCCGCTCAGGCACGAAAGAACGTGGACAGTTTCTACGACCAGGCCGTCCAATTCAGCGCGACTACCCGCACGCACGACGTTGCGACCTTCCTTGCGTGGCTCGAGGCCGCCGCCCACGAGGAAAACGGGTTGGAACTCCCGCCGGGGGAGACCCGTCACGACGCCGTTCAGTTGCTGACGGTGCACGCGGCCAAGGGCCTGGAATGGGATCACGTCTACGTGCCGGGGATGAACCAGGGAGATTTTCCCTCGAAACGGAAATCAGCCTGGACCGGAGACTCTTCAAAATTGCCGTGGCCCCTGCGTGGTGATGCCCAACAGCTGCCGCAGTGGAACGCTGATCCCACGGACGTGGAAACGCTCAAGGAATCGTTCGAACTCTTCCTGGCAGACGCCGGCACGCATGATGAAGCCGAGGAACGCCGCCTGGCCTACGTTGCCTGCACACGAGCCAAAACACTACTTGAACTGTCGTGTTCGGTGTTCCGAGGCACCGCGAAAACCGCGCATGACCCGTCGGTCTTCCTGGAGGAAGTACGGGCCATGACGGAGGAGTCCCATCCCGGTCTCGAGCTGGGGGAGTGGGCCGAGGTTGAGCCGGGCACCGACAATCCCCAGGCGGACACCGTGTTGAGTGCGCTGTGGCCTTACGATCCCCTCGAGGGGCCGGAGATCGTTCGCAAGGAGCGGTCCGTTGACGGCCAGGAAAAGCTCACGGTCTCGACGCCCGTGCACAGCGGTCGGCGCGAACGCATGGACCGTGCGGCCCACGCGGTCCAGACAGGTGGCTTCGATACCACCCGGGAGTTCACGGCGGAGCAACTTGAAACCGGTGAGCACGGGGAAACCGTCAAACGCTGGCGGCGGGAGGCGGAACTGCTCATCGCCAAGCGGGACGCGGTGGAACAGCGCAACACCGTGCACATGCCCTCTCACGTCTCCGCGTCCGCCCTGGTCGCCATGGACTCCAACCCTGAAGCCTTCATCATGGGGTTGCGCCGTCCTATGCCCGCACGACCCGGCTCTGCGGCTCGCGCTGGTACGACGTTCCACACGTGGGTCGAGAATTTCTTCGGTGACTCGGCGATCTTCGACATGGATGAATTGCCGGGTGCCGACGACTACGTGGATGAAGAGCTCGACCTGCCCGCGCTCGCCGAGACCTTCCGCGCGAGCCAGTGGGCGAATCGTCAACCGTACGCGATCGAGCTGCCGGTGGAGACGCCAGTGGGCTCGGTGACCGTGCGCGGCCGGATCGACGCCGTCTTCCGAACGGACTCCGGTGGTTGGGACCTCATCGATTGGAAGACGGGACGAGTGCCTCACGGCCAGGATTTGCGCAGGAAGTCAGGACAGCTGGCGCTTTACCGGTTGGCATTCGCCCGGTTGCACGGACTGGACCTGAGCGATGTCTCTGCCGCCTTCTACTACGTGACCGAGGACAGGGAAGTCCGCCCGCACGACCTCGCCACGGAACAGGAACTGGAGGCGATCGTCGAGTCGATGTATCAAGTGCATGGCTGACAAGATCCCTTGGTGTCAACGTGGCTGCAATGCAGTTATTACGGCGTAGGAATTAATCCTGGGGGCGCGCAGCGGACGATCCTATGGAGCCAGAGCCAGAGCCAGAGCCAGAGCCAGAGCGGTAGCCGGATCCGACGGCTGGCGTAGCCTCTGGACGCAATCCCTTCTCCGGCTCCACCTCTGACGGCTCCGGAATCACTCCTGGTGCTGGAGAACCGGTGCGTTCCACGTCCAGCGTCAGGGTGTTGAGCATCCGCTCGGCGTCCTTGACCATGGACTCGATGCCGCGGTCCACACCGCGCACAAGCCACTCGGCCAGAGCGAACTCCGCGGCCAGATGGGCCCGGCGCAACAGGTGCCGGTCGGGTGGTTGCACGGCCGCGACCGAGTACGCCTCAAGTACCGTGTCCGCGAACTCCGAATTCGCCATGCCCACGAGCCACGCGAAATCTACGGCGGGGTCACCCACGTGCAGGTCGCTCCAGCCGGTCAGGGCTCCCAGGGCACCTTCGTGCACGATCACGTTGTCTTCATGGAGGTCACCGTGAACCACGCGGGTCGAGAACCGCCACAGTGTGGTGTCCTCGAGCGCATGTTCCCAACGGCGCAACAGCTGACCGGGAATCCGTCCGGTAGTCGCAGCCCGGTCCAGGTCGTGCAGCATGCGGCTGCGGCACTGCTCGGCACTGTAGGCGGGCAGGTCGGCGTCCATGACCAGCGCCCGGGGCAGGGAATGAATGGCGGCCAGTGACCTGCCGACCTGAACCGCCAGGGGGGCGCGCGGTTCAGCACTGGGAGCGGGAGCCCGTGACGGCGCTACAGGATTCTCGTTCTGCCGGGACATCTCAGCCAGTGTGAGCGTGGTCCCGGGCAGGTGTGAGTACACGAATGTGCGCAGCCCGGATTGCTCGACCGAACCCACCACGCTGGGCAAATGGAACGGCAGGTGGGCACGCACCGACGGCGTGAAGGCCCCCAGAACCAGGTGCTCGGTTTCGAGCCGCATACTGGCCTCGGCATTGAGCGGGCTGCGAACACGCCACCGCTTGTTCTGCGTGTCTTTGACCACGCACGATCGGAAATCAGAGTTGTCATCGGGAGAAGGACCGGTCGCCACCGGGGCGATACTTGGCACGGCGGCGGCGGCGATGGCTGCGAGCAATTCGGGGGTCGTTCTCACCACATCCACACTACCGGGAGTGCGCTGAGCACGGGCCCAACGGTTACCCACAGCCCCCTGCGACCTACCGGGGGACGCGGACTACAGTGGACGGGTGACTTCTTCCGACCCCATCACCTGGACGCATGACCGCTCCGTGCCCGGACTGAACCCTGCGGACCTGCCGTTCGCGGCGTCGTCGTTCGACCGCGACGCCGTGGACCGCGAGCAACACGACCTGCGGGCCGCAGCGGCCACGGACCCGGCTGCGCGCGTGCTCGTCATGGTGGGCGGCGACGCGCCCGTGCGTGACGGGCGTCTGGTACTCGAGGACTACGACGCCGCCCCGGCCGCGAGCGATGACCCGGCCCACCCGGACGTGTACCTGGGCAGACTGCGCGGGGACGGGGCACCCGTGGTGCTGCGCAGCTTCCCGGCGGGCACAGACCTTCCCGGCCAGGACGATGTTGTGCGGGCCGGTTTGCGCGTGCTCGGCACCGAACTTGAGCCGGAAGAAACGTCGCTCCTGGTCACCGCGCAGTCGGTGGCGCTGTGGCACCGTGACCACCCGCGGTGCCCGCGCTGCGGCACGGTGACCGAGGTGATCCGGTCCGGCTGGGCGCGCGAATGCCCCGAGGACCAGTCCCTGCATTTTCCTCGCACGGACCCCGCGGTGATTGTGGCGATCACGGATGGCAACGAGGATCCGGAGCAGGAACGTATTCTGCTGGGTCGATCGTCGCTGTGGGCCAGCAACCGGTTCTCCACGCTGGCCGGATTCGTGGAACCTGGTGAATCCGCCGAACAAGCGGTGGTGCGCGAGATCTTCGAGGAGGCGGGCATTGTGGTGGGCTCGGTGCACTACCAGGGCTCGCAGCCATGGCCGTTCCCGCGCTCCCTCATGTTGGGGTTCCGCGCCGTTGCCCAAACTATCGACTTCACCCCGGACGGTCAGGAGATTTTGGACCTGCGCTGGTTCACCCGGGCGGAGTTGAAGGCTGCGGCGATCGAGCAGTCCATCGTGTTGCCCGGCCGAATTTCCATTGCTCACGCCCTGATCGTGAGCTGGCTGGGCGAACCGCTACCGGAAGGCAACTGAGCCATTGGCGAGTGACGCATCGGCCGAAGAACGAATCCTGGGCGGGTTGGATCCCGAACAGCGCGTGGTGGCGACCACTCTGCAGGGTCCGGTGTGCGTGCGGGCCGGAGCAGGGACGGGTAAGACCCGCGCCATCACCCACCGCATTGCGTGGGGCATCGCCTCAGGCGTGTACACGCCGCAGAAAACCCT
Source organism: Kocuria sp. WRN011 (assembly GCF_002295155.1). Classification (NCBI taxonomy): domain Bacteria; kingdom Bacillati; phylum Actinomycetota; class Actinomycetes; order Micrococcales; family Micrococcaceae; genus Kocuria; species Kocuria sp. WRN011. The sequence continues at coordinate 176,648 of NZ_NSGI01000004.1, read as the reverse complement.
GGCGCTCACGTTCACTGCGCGGGCGGCCAACGAGATGCGGCAGCGGTTGCGGCAACTGGGCGCCCCCGGAGTTCAGGCACGGACCTTCCACTCCGCCGCACTGCGGCAACTGCAGTACTTCTGGCCGCAGGCCGTGGGCGGGCCCCCGCCCGGCCTGGTTAATCACAAGGCCCGGTTGTTGACCGAGGCCGCCCAATCCATGCGTCTCACCACCGACCGGGCGACGGTGCGCGACGTGGCAGGGGAGATCGAGTGGGCCAAGGTCTCCATGCTCACCCCTGACACTTATGCCGCCGCGGCCGAAAAGCGCAGCATGCCCATGGGCTACGACGTGCGCACCATGCAGCGTCTCTACCAGTCCTACGAGGACCTCAAGGCGGACCGCCACCTGATCGACTTCGAGGACGTCCTGCTCATCACAGTGGGCATCCTGGAGGAGGACGAGCGGATTGCCGCGGCCGTCCACGCGCAGTACCGCCAGTTCGTGGTGGATGAGTACCAGGACGTTTCGCCCTTGCAACAGCGATTGCTCGACGCGTGGCTCGGACAGCGCGACGACGTGTGCGTGGTGGGGGACGCCTCCCAGACGATCTATTCGTTCACCGGCGCCACCTCCCGGCACTTGCTGGAGTTCCCGTCCCGTCATCCGAATGCTCGCGTGGTCGAACTGATCCGCGACTACCGATCGACTCCGCAGGTGGTCAACACCGCCAACCAGTTGCTCGCCGCTCGCCGCCCCGCTGCCGGTTCAACCCCCGGAACCTGGGCGACGCCGCTGCAGCTCATCTCCCAGCGCCCGGCCGGCCCAGAACCGTCCTGGAACGAATACCCGGACGACGAGGCCGAGGCCGCCGGAGTGGCCACGCGCATCCAGGACCTTATCGACGACGGCGTTCCCGCCCGAGAGATCGCCGTCCTGTTCCGCACCAACGGACAATCCCAAGCCTTCGAGGCCGCTCTCGCAGACGCCAACATCGGTTTCCAACTGCGCGGCACCGAGCGGTTCTTCAACCGCCCCGAGATCCGGCAGGCACTCGTGCAGATCCGTTCTGCGGCCAAGACCTTGGGGGATGAGCCCGTGCGGGTTCCGCAGCAGGTCAGGGACATGCTCAGTTCCCTGGGATACTCGGCGCGGGCGCCCCGTTCAGACAGTGCCACCCGTGCCCGGTGGGAGTCGCTGTCCGCGTTGGTGTCCCTGGCTGATTCCATGGCTCACCGGGCCGCCGAGGAGGACGAGGAATTCACCCTCCAGGAGTTCTCGGACGAACTGGAACGGCGGGCCAAGGCCCAGGAGGCACCCGTGATGGACGGCGTGACGCTGGCCTCGATGCACTCGGCCAAGGGCCTGGAATGGGACGCCGTGTTCCTGGCAGGACTGTCCGAGGGGCTCATGCCCATCTCCTTCGCAGACACCGCGGACGGTGTGGACGAAGAACGGCGGCTGCTCTACGTGGGCATTACCCGCGCCCGTGAGCATCTGGTGTTGTCCTGGTCACTGTCGCGCACTCCGGGAGGACGACCCACCCGGTCGCGCTCGCGATTCCTGGACGCGATCCTGCCGGCGGCGGCATCGAACGTGGCTCAGCGGCACGTTCGCACGCGCCGCTGAGGCGGAGTTTCAGCCATCCAACGCACACAGGCAGTCCGCTCGCGGTGTCAACGTCGACCGATGCAGACCGTAGCGAAGCGTGATCGTTCCCGGAGATTCGGCATCCCAAGTGTTCTGCACATTAGTGTTCTGCGGATTGAGTGACTGTCCCAGCAAGTCGACGGCGATCCCGGACGCGGTGATGACGCGAGTCAACGTGGTCAGTGCGAGGGAATGCGCGGTGGCCACGGCGTCAGGATCCAGCGGCGGTTGATCCCGCAACACCTTTCGAGCATCTCGCACGGCATTGACTATGCACTCCCTGCACGGGCGCCGGTACCAGGGCACCAGTGGCCAGGTCAGTGACACGGATCCGTCCGTGACCACCGTGATCGTGGGGAGATGAGCGTCCGGGGAAGCGGCCAAGTCCACAACGGTGAGGTCCTGGGGAAGCGGTCCCGTCACAGAGGCGCTGCGCAGCATCGCGGCCGAGGGAATGACCGAGGAGCAGAACAGCTCCGGTGCGCTCAACGGAACGCAACGTGGCCACCGGTTACGCAGTAGCTTGCGCAGCGCATACTCCCGCGGGGACCCTTCCAGGGCGGGTGGATACGGTCCCGTGGCAGTGTCCTGCGAGGTCACTGGGCCCGGATCCGTGACGTTGATCAAGCACACCCCCGCATCCGCCAGGAGCAGGGCGGCGGTCGCGGTCACTGGATCCAGACCCGCGATCAGCACGTGCACCTCATCCGGGTGCATCTGAGGGCTGGCAGACCATTGATCGTTCGATTCGGGGGCTTCCCCCGAATTAGTTGATGAAGTGGCGGGTGTAGGCGTCATGAACTGCTCCGAGGTCGGGAACCGGGTGGGTCTCTCAGGCTGTCAACTTACGGTCCGCTACGCAGCAGAAATCCCGTCATCCACAGTTCGAGTGGATACTGCACGGGGTACGCAGTCTTGGCTGGGGCACACGTCGCCCGGGCATCCTGCCGCCAGGCCTGGTCAAGTGGGGAACGGTGCACCGAAACTTGTGCCCGCGATTGGTCACCGACCGCCCCGGAGTGGTGAACTACAGACCATGTCCCCGTTCCGCTCGCCCCGCAACACGCAGCCCCGCAACACGCAGCCGCGCCACACCGAGCCGCAGTTACCGTCCGAGATGCCTGAAGTAATCGTGCAGCGCAGCGCGCGCCGGAAGAAGACGGTGAGCGCCCACTTCAGTGGTGAGTCGGTGATCTTGGCCGTTCCCCAGTCGGCCACTCGCCGGGAGGTGGAGCAGTGGAAAACCACGTTGGTTCCCAAGATCGTTGCCAAGCGGGAGCGGGCTCAGCGGAACGCACGGCGGCGCAGCACGGACGACGGGCTCTGGCGCATGGCCCAGGAATTGTCGGCCAACTACCTGGACGGCAAGGCGCGACCCACCGAGGTGAAGTGGTCCTCCCGACAGAACACCCGCTGGGGCTCGGCGACACCCAGCACCGGTGTCATCAGGATCTCCACGCGATTGGCCACCGTGCCGGATTGGGTGTTGGAGACCGTTGTGCTCCACGAACTGGTGCACCTGTTGGAGGCCCACCACAACGATCGCTTCTGGTCGCTGGCGCGCAGGCACCCCAAAGCAAACGACGCCGCCCAGTTCCTGGACGGCGTCGCATGGGCGGATGCCAACCCCCGAGGGGGACCGGCAGCCACGGTTTAGGCCTTGGGCGAGTCCCCGGGTCCCTCCCGCGAGTCATCGCCGGAGTCCGTGGAGTCACCGGAGCCGGTCGAATCTCCCGACTCGTTTGCTTCACCCGAGCCGTCCGACGTGCCGGAATCCGAAGAAGTGGAACCCGAGTCCTTGGAACCAGCAGTGTCGCCGCCCTCAGGGCCCTCGTACCCACCAGACAGCAGCTTGGCCAGTGCGGCGTCCATCTCGTCGTCGCTTGCGGTCAGCAGACCCCGGCGCTGTTCGAAGCCTTCGGGATCGTCAAGGTCTTCATTGGTTGGCAGAAGCTCGGCGGACTCCCAGAGCCCGTCGCGCTCATCGATGCCGCGCTTGCTCTCCACATACTCCCAGAATGCCGCGGCCTCGCGCATGCGGCGCGGGCGCAGTTCAAGACCCACGAGCGAACCGAAGGTGCGCTCGGCGGGACCGCCCTCGGCGCGGCGTCGGGACATCATTTCGGTGAGTGCAGCGGCGGACGGGATATTGCCCGTGGACGCAACCGTCACCCGGGTGACCCAACCCTCGATGAGAGCCAGTACCGTCTCGAGCCGAGCCAGCGTGGCCTCTTGTTCGGGGGTCATCTGCGGGCTGAACACACCGGAAGCCAGGGCGTCCTGAATGCCCGAGGGATCCATGGGATCAAGATCCTGCGCAATGGTCTCGATGCGGTCCATATCGATGTGAATCCCCGCGGCAAAACTGGTGATCAGACCCAGCACGTGATCTCGCAGCCACGGAGCGCCGTGGAAGAGGCGGATGTGCGCGGCCTCGCGGATGGCCAGGTATAGCATCACGTCCGATGCGGGCAGCTCGAGCCCCTCGCTGAACTCGGCAACGTTGGACGGAACAAGGGCCGAGTGGTCCTTGGACAGGGGGAGACCAACGTCCGTGGAGGACACGACCTCGCACGACAAAGCACCCACGGCCTGTCCCAGCTGCATGCCGAACAGCATGGAACCCGCGCCGGAGAGCATTCCGGACAAGTCCGCGCCGCCCATGGCCTGGGACAGCTCCGGTGGCAACTGCTTGGTCATGGCCTCGCTCATCGCTTTGGTCACGGAGGCTGCCACAGGGGTGGTCATTTCCTTCCACGTCTCCGCGGTCGCCTCGATCCATTCGGCACGCGACCACGCCGCGGGCAGGGTATTGGGCTCGGCGAACGCGGTGTTGGGCGTGAGCCACAGCTCCGCAAGCTTCATGGCGTCGTCCACGGCGCCCTTCTGCTTGCTGGTCACCGAGGGATCGCCCTTCTGCGAGGCGACCTGCCGCGCGTGATTGCGCGCCAGCTCCCAGTTGACGGGCTCGTCGGTTCCGCCGGAGCTCATCATCGACTGGATCTGCTGGAACATCATGGACATCGCCTGCGGATTCACGGGCATCCCGCCGGGCATGTTCTCACCCGACATTCCCTGGGATCCGAGCAGGCGTTCGAACATCTCCTGGAACGGATCCTTCGGGTTGTCGCCGTTCTCGTCACGAGGAGGGTTCGAACTCATGGGTACCGCCAATCTGGTGGGGAAAAATGGATTCGGTTAAGCCTATCGGCAGGCCCCCGGGAGTACCACCGGCAGGGCCCTACAGTTCGCTGCCAGCTCATGGACCCGCCCCGGTCCCCAACGATTGCCGACAACATCCGTTGCCGACGCCGCCCACCCGGCCGAGCGGCGTCGGCACCCTGCGTGGTGGTCGCGTCGCGGCGGCGGCGGTTCCCAGGGGAGGCAAGTAGGCTGGGACGGTCCTGACAATGGGTGAGAGGAGCGCGCGTGCCCGCTAGTGGTGGCACCTCGCGGTGGTCGCGATGGCGCAAGAAGCAATCCTTGGAATCGGTCGGTCTGCTGGGCACCGCGGCCCTGCTGATCGCCGGTGTGGTGTTGCCCGCGCCGTTCGTCATTGAATCCTCCGGCCCCACCTTCAACACCGTGGGTCAGTTCGAGGACCACCAACTCGTCAGTATCGAGGGTGCCCAGACCTATCCCAGCGACGGAAAACTGGACCTGACCACGGTGTACGTCAAGGGTGGTCCGGCCGGCCAGGTGAATGCCGTCAACGTGCTCTTGGGGTGGTTCAACCCGACGGACACCGTGCTGCCGCAGGATGCCGTGTACGACCCCACCTTGACCGGTCAGGAAGTCGACGACTCCAACGCCGCTGCGATGCAGACCTCGCAAGAGGACTCGGTTGCGGCCGCCCTGGACTACTTGGACGAGCCGTACAAGACCACGCTCCAGGTGCACGCGAGCATTCCGGACACTCCCGCTGACGGGGTCCTGGAGCCGGGGGACACTCTGCTGGCCATGGACTCGGAGCCCATCACCGAGCTGGACCAGTTGCGGGACGGCTTGGACGAGGCGGGGGACAAAGGTATCGACTTGACCCTTCAACGCGGTGACGAGACGGTGACCCGCCACTTGGACCTCACCCGCAGTGAGGACACGGGGCGGTGGCAACTGGGTGTGTACCTCACCCCCGAGTACGACTTCCCATTCACCGTTGATTTCGAACTCGAGCAGGTGGGCGGCCCGAGTGCCGGCATGATGTTCGCACTCGGTGTGATCGAAGAACTGACCCCGGGATCCATGGTCGGCTCCGAGCACGTGGCCGGCACCGGAACCATTACACCGCAGGGGGAGGTGGGGCCGATCGGGGGAATCCGCCAAAAACTGGAAGGCTCCGCGGATGCCGGCGCCCGATACTTCCTGGCACCCAGCGGCAACTGCAACGAGGTCAAGGGGTATGTCCCGGACGGTCTGGACGTGATCGAGGTGGAAACCCTCGGCGAGGCCGTCAACGCGGTGGAACAAGCGGCCGTGGGCAACATTTCGAACCTCCCGAGTTGCGGCACTCGATGACACCCCCGGGGAGTGTAATTGCACGTCCCGAGACCACCCCGCAGAATAGTCTTGACCTTTAACAATTGACAGATCACTTTCATCAGCGCAGGAAGCTCAGAGGTAATCAGTGACCGCCGGATCTGCTGCCCCACGTCCATCCAGAACCTCCTCGGGAGGCCGCCAAAAACGCGGAGCACTGATCCCCACGGTGATTGCGGTGGTCGTTCTGATCGCCGCCTTCGTGGGTTTCACGCAGGTCTACACCAACATCCTCTGGTACGACCAGCTGGGATACCTGCGCGTGTTCGTCACGCAGAACATCACCGTGATCAGCTTGTTCATCATCTCCGCGCTGATCGTGGCCGGTCTCATGTTCCTGAGCCTGTGGCTGGCCTACCGGTCACGGCCCAAGACAGGCGCCGCCCAGACCACGGACACCATGCGCAAGTACCAGCAGGCGCTGGATCCCGTGCGCAAGATCGTCATGATCGCGGTCCCGCTGATCTTCGGTCTCTTCGCCGCCTCCACGATCGCCACCCAGTGGCAGACCGTGGCACTGTTCTTCAACCAGGAACCGTTCGGCCAGACCGATCCCCAGTTCAACCTGGACCTGAGTTTCTACGTGTTCACCCTGCCTTTCCTGCGGTTGGCACTGGGCTTCCTGGTGACCGCTTTGCTGCTGGCCGGTGTGGCCGGTCTGCTCATGCACTACGTGTACGGCGGTATCCGTCTCCACGAACGCGGTATCGATTCCACCCGTGCCGCTCGTGTTCAGCTGGGGTCCATTGCTGCAGCCTTCCTGGCGCTGCAGGCCGTGAACTTCTGGCTGGACCGTTACTCGACCCTGACCTCCAATTCGGGTAAGTGGACCGGTGCGCTCTACACGGACGTGGAAGCAGTCATCCCCACCAAGGGCATCTTGGCCATCGCAGCGTTGCTGGTGGCCATTCTCTTTGTGGTGGCCGGTTTCATCGGTCGCTGGAAGCTCCCGCTGATCGGTGCGGCCATGCTGGTGGTCGTGGCCGTTGTGGCCGGTGGCTTGTACCCCTGGGCCATCCAGCGCTTCCAGGTGACCCCGACCGAGCAGGCACTGGAGAACGAATACATCCAGCGCAACATCAACATGACCCGGCAGGCCTACGGCCTGGACGACACCGAGGTCATGCCCTACGACGCCACCACCCAGACCGAGCAGGGTGCGTTGCGCGAGGACACCGAGACAACCTCGAACATCCGTCTGCTGGACCCCAACGTGGTGTCCTCCGCGTTCGCGCAGTTGCAGCAGTTCCGCCCGTACTACCAGTTCCCGGACATGCTCAACGTGGACCGCTACGAGATCGACGGCGAGATTCAGGACACCGTGATCTCCACCCGCGAGCTCAACCCGGATCAGATCGACGGTTGGTACAACCAGGCCGTGGTCTACACCCACGGTTACGGTGTGGTCGCCGCGTACGGTTCCCAGGTTCAGGCGGACGGTAAACCCGAGTTCATGCAGGCCGGCATCCCGTCCACGGGTGAGATCTCGGACAGCTACGAACCGCGCATCTACTTCGGTGAGAACTCTCCCCAGTACTCGATCGTGGGTGGTTCCGAGGACGACGCGCCACTCGAGCTCGACCGTCCCCAGACCAACGACGACGACGCCGGCGACGCCAAGACCACCTTCGCCGGTAACGGCGGCCCCGGCGTGGGTAACTGGTTCAACCGTTTGTCCTACTCGATCAAGTTCCAGTCCACGGACATGCTGCTTTCGGATGCAGTGCGACCCGAGTCCCAGATCCTCTACGATCGCAACCCGCGTGAGCGCGTGGAGAAGGTAGCCCCGTACCTCACGGTGGATGGCAACCCGTATCCCGCAATCGTGGACGACAAGGTCGTGTGGATCGTGGATGCCTACACCACTGCTACCTCGTACCCCTACTCCACGCCGTCCGTGCTGCAGGATGCCACGCAGGACACCCAGACGGCCCAGGGTGCGGCAGCCACGTTGCCCCCGGAGCGCGTGAACTACATCCGCAACTCGGTCAAGGCCACCGTGAATGCGTACGACGGTTCCGTGGAGCTGTACGCGTGGGACGATCAGGACCCCGTCCTGAAGTCCTGGCAGAAGGTGTTCCCGGAAACCATCAAGCCGTACTCGGAGATGTCTGCGGACCTCATGGCCCACGTGCGTTACCCGGAGGACATGTTCAAGGTTCAGCGTGAGCTGCTCAACCGCTACCACGTGACCGAGGCGAACAGCTTCTACGCGTCCGACGACGTGTGGTCGGTCCCCAACGACCCGACCCAGCAGAACCGCGACGTCGCTCAGCCGCCGTACTACCTGTCCATGCGCATGCCGGGCGAGGACAAGGCCAACTTCTCGTTGACCACCTCGTTCATTCCGCAGCAGAACGAATCGGGTAACACTCGAAACGTGATGTACGGCTACCTCTCGGCCAACGCGGATGCGGGTACCGGTGAAGCCGGTGTGAAGTCCGAGGACTACGGCAAGCTGCGTCTGCTCGAGCTGCCGCGTTCCTCCGTGGTGCCCGGACCGGGCCAGGCGCAGAACGTGTTCAACTCTGACACCGACGTGTCCACGGAGCTGAACCTGCTGCGTCAGGGTGCCTCGGAGGTCATCAACGGCAACTTGCTGACGCTGCCCGCCGGTGGCGGCATGCTCTACGTGCAGCCGGTCTACGTGCAGTCCTCCGGCGACGCCGCTTACCCGACGCTGCGTCGTGTACTGGTCGGTTTCGGTGAGAACGTGGGCTTCGCACCCACCCTGGACGAAGCTCTCGATGAGGTCTTCGGCGGCGACTCCGGTGCCACGACCGCCAACGGTGCGGGCGTGAGCGAAGCCGAGGCCCGTGAGGCCCAGGGCGATGGCGCCGAGGGTGGTGCAACGGGCAACGAGCAGGACGGCGCGTCCGCCAGCCCGTCGCCGTCGCCGTCGGGTTCCGCACCCGCCCCGGCACCTCGATCGACGTCTCTGCAGCAGGCCCTGGACAACGCGAACCAGGCCATGCAGGATGCCGATCAGGCTCGCCGCGATGGCAACTGGGCCGAATACGGTGAGGCTCAGGAACGCCTGCAGCAGTCGCTCAACGAGGCGATGGAGCAGGATGGCGCCACGGAGTAATCTCGCTCACGTGAGCACCTGACTCCGCAACGATCGAGGGCGGTTAACCACACGGTTGGCCGCCCTCGGTCATTGCCGGAACCCGGCTTCACCTGGGCCGATACTCGTGTCGGTGCGGGACTTCGATAGTCAGGCGAGGGCGGAACCCCGCGTTCACCCCGTGGACACCGTCGATTTGCACGGGGTGGACGAGGCACGTATAGTTTTATTCATCGCCGCGGGGTGGAGCAGTTCGGTAGCTCGCTGGGCTCATAACCCAGAGGTCGCAAGTTCAAATCTTGCCCCCGCAACTCGATAGAGATCCCCGGTCAGTACAGCTGGCCGGGGATTTTTCCATGCCCGGGATGGCGGTCCACGTTTCTCCTTGGAACTCTCACCTCATTCCTGCGCGCTTGGGGCGGTTGGAACCTTGGATCACACCTCAGGTGTCGCAGGCACCCTTTCGCCGCTGCAAAAAGGTTCTACCGGCACACCAGCCGTATCGGAGGGTTCTAGCAACCCATGGCGTGAGCACAACCGAGCAGCCACGGGGGGCGCATGCAACCACCAGGGTCATGACGCACCCTCGAGAGCGCGTCACCCGGGCACCTCCACTCGAGCGCCTTTACGGGAGCATGAGAACGGCCCCGCACCGAAGTGCGGGGCCGTTGCAGGTGACGGTGCGCTAGCGGCGGCGTCGTCGGCGGGAGGTGCCGAAGATGGAGCGGGTAATTTCCCGCCCCAGTGCCGTGCCGGCCGAGCGCATCATGGAGCGCACCGCGGGGTTGTCCATGACGGAACCCAGGAAGCCACCGTCGTTCTTGTCGGAGCCGCGGGACTCGCTCGGGGCCTCACGGGGAGCGTCCTGACGGGGGAGCGCATCGGGCAGGCCTTGTGGCCGGCCTTCGGAACCGGTCTGATCAGCCGGTGCCTGCTCCACCGCAGGTTCCATGCGGGCCCGCAACAGCTCATAGGCGGACTCGCGATCCACCGCCTCTGCGTACTTGGCGTTGAGCGGTGACGCCGAGATGACCCCGTCCACCGTGGCCGCGGAAGCCGGGGACATCAACGACTGCGGTGCCCGCATGCGGGTCCACGCAACCGGAGTGGGTGCGCCGTTCTCGGACAGCACCGTGACCACGGCCTCGCCGGTGCCGAGCTGGGTCAGCAACTCTTCCAGGTCGAACGAGCTCTTGGGGTAGGTGCGGGCCGCGGCCTTGAGAGCCTTGGCATCGTCCGGGGTGAACGCGCGCAGAGCGTGCTGCACTCGGTTGCCCAGCTGAGCCAGCACACCGGCCGGAACGTCCTTGGGGGACTGGGTCACGAAGAAAATGCCCACACCCTTGGAACGAATCAACCGCACGGTCTGCTCGATCGAGTCCAAGAACTCCTTGGAGGCGTCGTTGAAGAGCAGGTGTGCCTCATCGAAGAAGAACACCAGCTTGGGCTTGTCCGCGTCACCGACCTCGGGCAAGTCCTGGAACAGATCCGCGAGCAACCACATGAGAAAAGTGGAGAACAGCTGCGGCCGGTCCTGGACGTCCGCCAGTTCCAGGCACGAGATGATGCCCCGACCGTCCTGGGCGGTGCGCAGCAGCTCTGACGTGTCGAACTCGGGTTCACCGAAGAAGACGTCCGCGCCCTGATTGGCGAACGTGGTCAGCTCACGCAGGATCACTCCCGCGGTTTGCTTGGACAGCCCGCCAATGGCCTTCAGCTCGTCCTTGCCCTCGTCGGAGGTCAGGAACATGATCACTTCGCGCAGGTCCTTGAGGTCCAGCAGGGCCAGACCGTGGGAGTCCGCGTAATGGAAGACCAGTCCCAATGAGGATTCCTGCGTGGCGTTGAGGCCGAGCACCTTGGACAGCAACGTGGGTCCGAAGGACGTGACCGTGGCCCGAATCGGAACGCCCTTACCCTGGCCGCCCAGGGACAAGAACTCCACCGGATTGGCCGCGGGAGTCCAGTCCTGACCAACGGACGCGGCGCGTTCTGCAACCTTGGGATTGTCCGCGCCCGGCTCGGCCAGACCGCTCAGGTCACCCTTGATGTCCGCGAGGAACACCGGGACGCTCTGGGCCGAGAGCTGCTCGGCCATGGCCTGCAGCGTCTTGGTCTTGCCGGTACCGGTGGCGCCGGCCACCAGACCGTGCCGGTTGAGGGTGGCCAGCGGCACCCGGACGGGAGCGTCGGCATGGGCCGACTCCCCGTCCAGGGCCGCGCCGAGCTCCAGGGCAGCGGCGTCGAACGTGTAACCGGAACGGATGACGTCGAGCTGTGCCACGGCTCCGGGGAGTGCCTGACCCGCCACTTAGATCTCCTCTGAGGAAACGATCTTCTCGCCGTCCTTGTTGCCCTGACCTGCCTTGAGTGCTGCCAAGCGAGCTTCGATCTCGGTCTGCTGGCCCATGTCCTCAAGGGCCTCGAACTGGCGATCCAGGGACGAATCGGCGAGTTCCTGCTGGCCGGCCACGCGGGCTTCTTCGCGGCGGATCTTGTCCTCGAAACGGGAGACCTCGCTCGTGGGATCCATGATGTCGAACGACTTCAAGGAGTCCTGAACCTGCGACTGGGCCTGCACGGTCTTCTGACGGGCGTTGAGTTCGTCACGCTTGGCAGAGAGCTCCTGCAGCTTGCCGCGCATGGTGTTCAGGCCGTTCTTGAGCTTGTCCACCACCTCGGTCTGCGAAGCGATCTGCGGCTCGGCGGCCTTGGCCTCGGTTTCCGACTGGATCTGGCGCTGCAGGGCGACCTTGGCCAGGTTGTCGAACTTCTCGGCCTCGCCGGCCCTACCGGACGAACGGAACTCTTCCGCCTTGTTGGACGCGGCCAGAGCCTTGGAGCCCCACTGCTGGGCTTCCTGGAGGTCCTCGGCGTGATCCTTCTCCAACAGTCGCAGGTTGCCGATGGTCTGGGCCACGGCTGCCTCGGCCTCGCGGATGTTCTCGGTGTAGTCGCGCACCATTTGATCCAGCATTTTCTGCGGATCCTCGGCGGAATCGATCAAGGAATTGATATTGGCCTTGGCCAACTGGGCAATGCGCCCGAAGATGGACTGCTTCATCATGGTGTTCTCCCTTGTTGTTGAGACATTCTCTGATCTGGCCGTTCTGCTTCAGCGTGCAGGACAGCGGGTGGTCTGCGGAACAGTTACCGGGCGGAATTCTCGGACAGCTAACACGCGGGGCTAGAAATTGCCGCCGATGTCGAAGCCGCCTCCGCCACCGCCGCCGAAGCCACCCCCGAAGCCGCCGCCCATGCTGCCGCCGCCAAAACCACCGCCGCCGAAGCCGCCCCCGCCGAGCATCCCGCCCAGCAGGATGCCGCCCAACATGGCACCGCCCATTCCGTTGCTGCGCCGTCCCATGCCGCCGTATCCGCCGTAGCCGGCGGGGTAATCGAATTGGTCGACGTCGCTTTGGGCCGCGCGCTGTGCCCCGTCCGCCAGGCGGATCGCCTGGTTCGCCTCATTGAGCGCGCGCACCGGGTCCGAGTTCTGCAGCTGCTGGGCCAGGTCCAGGTGTCGCTCGGCTTCCGAAAGCTGGGTACGGGCTTGCGACCCCACACCGCCGCGGCGCGCCCAGATGTATTCACCGGCAGTGGAGAGGCTCGCTTGAGCGCTCACCAGCGTGTGCGCGAGAGTTTCCCGGGCGGAGCGGGCGCGGTCGTTCTGGGTGCGCACTGCGGCAAGCCCCTTGTCGAGCTCGTCCTTCGCCTCGGCCAAACGGCGAGTGGATCCCAAGGGGTCGTAGCGGCCGGAGGCCATGTTCTGGGTGATGGTGCGCAACACGGATCGCACACCCGCGGCGGCACCGGCCAGTTCGGGACGGGAGCCCTGTTCCACGAGGCCCTCGGCCTCGGCCACGTCACGCTGGGCAATGCTGACCGCGTCCTTCAGTGTTTCCTCGGCGCGGTTGAGGTCCCGCTGAGCGTGTTCCACGGACGTCACGAGACCCTGTGCCTGACCGACCGCTTCTTCGGCGGCGCGGATGTCGAGAACGGCCTCGGAACGGTTGTTGGCGTTGAGCGCGGTGTGCGCTTCCTGGATTGCCGTTTCAGCGAATTCGAGGCGATCACGCGCCTGTTCGCCGTTGTCACGCACGGGGGCGAGAGCGGCGTCGTCGTAGTGGGCGGCCAGCGACACGAGAAGCTTCTCGGCCTCGGCGAGGCGAGGTTGGGTGTTGCGCAGCTCGGTTTCCACCGCCTGCAGCGCCTCCGGAGCGCGGGTTTCGAGCTGGCGCAGATTGGCGAAATTCCGCTCTTGCTCAACCAGGGGAGCGCGGGCCTTCTGCGTGCGGTCGATGATCTCGCCGAGCCACGCACGCTGATCGGCCTCGGTGTCAGGGATGTGATCCTCAAGTTTCTGCTGCAGCTCGAAGGAGGCACGCATGTGCTCCTTGGCTTGCGCCAGGGCAGCCTCGAACGGCTTGGTCTGGTCGTTGCCGTACTGCAACTGCGCGAACTGCAGTTCCTGCTCGGAATGCTGGATCGCGTTGTCCGCCTCGACCAAGCTCGCGCCGGCTCGTTTGCGCAGTTCGGGCAGCGGGACCAGTGGCCGCTGCGGGGGCGCATTGCGCGGCCCACCGGGAGCGTTGCCCTGGCGGGGTTGGTTCCGTCCACGACGTCGCTTGCTCATCAGCGCTGCCACGCCCACGCCGGCCGCGGCAATGCCACCCAGAACGACGACGCTGCCGACCACTCCGCCCGCGCCGTCGACACTGATTCCGCCGAGTTTGCTGTTGATGCCGTCAACGGCGCCCATCGCGGCAGCCTCCCAGTCACTACTGCGCAGGGCGGGGACCACGTTGTTGTTGTAGATGTCCTGCACCTGGGACTGACTCAGGGGGCCGCGGCTGTCTGCGTAGAGGCGGGCCTGTCGTGAGTCGGTGGCCACGGCCAGAACCGCGTCGTTGGTGCCGAAACCGTTCTCCTCCGCGAAATCCCGGACCCAACCGGATGGGTCGGAGGGCTCGGTGAAGCGGTCCACCATGACCACGTACAACGTGATGTTGTGCTCGTTGGCGACCTCGTTGACGCCATTCTGCAGCTGCGATTCGTTGTTGAGCACGTTGGCCGAATCCACGATGCGGGTCCCGGGGTCTACCGGGGCCGGTGGCTCGGCGAACGCGGGCTGGGCCGTGACCCCCAACGCGATGCACGCACCGGCGGTCGCAATGGTTCGACGAAGTGAGCTGTGACGGCTCATGATCCTCATTTCGTTGAGCAACTACCGGGGCGAGAACACAGCCTGCCGGGACAGGCGCGCGGTCTCTTCGCTGAAAGCCTACGCGTCAGCCCTGGGAGCGTCACGTGATCAGAGACCATAGGGATGACATTCAGGCAGTGTTCACAGAGAACCCAGTTCATTCAGCCACGACTCAGTGCCGGGCACCATACTGGGGCTCAGAAAATGCCGGACGTCCACCGGCACACGTTGTGAGGAGCACACATGAACGACCCGCACGAGCCGCGCCCAGGTAGCGACCCTCAGCGTTCCGTACCCCAGTACGGGGAGTACACCGGGGGAGCGGAGCGGACCCCCAATGGCTACCAGAGCCAGCGCGACGGTGCCTGGGAGAACCAGTACACGGAGCCGCTGCCGCGCACGGGCGACTCGCCCCAGGGCCATTACGGATCCGAAGGCCACCAGGGTGGCCAGGATCAGTACGGTGCCCAGCAGTATGAGCCCTACGGAGGGCACGGCGCGGCTAGCGCCCAGGCTCCCGCGCGCAAGAAGTTCTCCGGCGGGGCCATGATCGCAGGCATGCTGCTGGCCGGTCTCGTGGGCGCCGGAGCGGCCGTGGGGACGGACGCCCTCAACGACAACGGCTCGGGCGTCAGCAGCACCGGCAACACCTCACCGGTGATCGTCAACGACACCGAGTCCGTCAACTCGACCACCGCAGCCACCCAGAAGGCTTCTCCGTCCGTGGTGACCATTTCCGCGACCGGGAACAATGAGCAGGGCAGCGGTTCCGGCGTGGTGATCGACGATCAGGGCCACATTGTGACCAACACCCACGTGGTCACCCTGGACGGCACGGCCTCGAACGCGACCATTCAGGTGCAGACCTCGGACGGTTCGGTGCGTTCTGCGGAAATCGTCGGCACGGACCCGCAATCCGATCTGGCCGTGCTCAAGGTGGATCCGCAGGGTCTCACACCGGCCGAGTTCGCGGATTCGAGTCAGCTCAATGTGGGCGACACGGCCATTGCCATTGGCGCGCCGCTGGGCTTGTCCGGAACCGTCACGGACGGCATCGTCTCGACTCTCAACCGCACCATTTCGGTGGCCTCATCTGCGGCTCCCGATACCCCGAGCGAATCCCAGGAGAGCCCGGGCGGCCCGCAGGACTTCTTCTTCAACTTCCCGGACAACGGCCAGTCCGGCTCGCAGCAGGCCCAGTCCTCGGTGTACTTGAACGTGATCCAGACCGACGCCGCCATCAACCCGGGTAACTCGGGCGGACCGTTGATCGATTCGGACGGCAAAGTCATTGGCATCAACGTGGCCATTGCATCCGCCGCCGGGTCCTCGAACACCGCGGCGGGCAGCATTGGCGTGGGTTTCTCCATTCCGTCCAACACGGCCAAACGAGTGGCCCAGGAAATCATCGACAACGGCGAGGCAACCCACGGGTACCTGGGCGCGTCGGTTTCCGCGAATTCGGGATCTTCCAGCGGCGCCTCGGGCCAGTTCTCCAACGGGGCGCTCGTGCGCAGTGTCGAGTCCGGTTCGCCCGCCGACGACGCCGGGTTGCGCGCCGATGACGTGGTCACCGAATTCAACGGCAAGCGCATCGAAGACGCCGACGCGTTGACCGCCACGGTGCGCGAATTGGCCGCCGGCTCCGAAGCCGAGATGACCTACATCCGAAACGGCAACGAAGAAAAGGTCACCGTCACGGTGTCCGACGCCGCCGAGCAGCGCTGATCACACGCCGTCGGGAAAACCCAACTGCCGCCAGGCCTCGTACATCGCGATCGAGGCAGAGTTGGCCAGGTTGAGTGACCGCCTCCCGGGGAGCATCGGGATGCGCACGCGCTCGGTCACGTGCGAGTCGTGCAGCACCTCGTCCGGGAGCCCCGTGGATTCGCGACCGAAGAGCAGGACGTCCCCGTCCCGGTAGCTGACATCCGTGTGCCGCACGTCCGAATGGGATGTGAACGCGAATACCCGCGCCGTGCCGAGCTTCTCCCACGCGTCCTCGATGGAAGGGTGGACGTCCATGACCGCGAGGTCGTGGTAGTCCAACCCCGCTCGGCGAAGGTGTGCGTCACTGAAGTTGAATCCCAGCGGTTCGACCAGGTGCAACCGGGCTCCGGTGCAGGCGGCCAGGCGAATGGCGTTACCGGTGTTGCCCGGGATTTCCGGCGTGTGAAAGAGGATGTGCAGCATAGGGGCGATTCTAAAGGCGCCAACGGCGGCACATGGGATGGTGGTCACGCCGGGCTCCGTGGCCTTTGGAGGTGACCGTCACAGCCAGGATGGCGTAACGGATCTAGAATGACGCGCATGTCCGAACACGTCTACATGGATCACGCCGCCACCACCGACATGCTGCCCGAAGCCCTGGAGGCTTTCACCAAGCAGGTGCGTCGCGGTGGCAATCCGGCGTCCCTGCACTCGGGCGGCCGCTCCGCTCGCATGGCGTTGGAGATCGGGCGTGAACAGGTGGCCCTGGGCATGGGCGCGGAGCCCGTCGAGATCATTCTGACCTCGGGCGGGACCGAAGCGGACAACATGGGCATCCTGGGTCTGTACCGCGCTCGCCGTGCGGCCGATCCCGCGCGCACCGTGGTGGTGCTGAGCCCGGTGGAGCATCACGCGGTCACGGAGACGGCGCAGTGGCTCGAGAAACACGAGGGCGCCCAGCTCGAATGGCTTCCCGTGGACGAAACCGGGCGTGTTGCCCCGGAGTCCTTGCGCGAAACTCTGCAGCGCGTGGCCGATCACGTCGCCCTGGTGACGGTCATGTGGGCCAACAACGAAGTGGGCACCGTCCAGCCGATCGCGGAGATCGGTGAGATCTGTGCGACCTTCGGTGTTCCCCTGCACGTGGACGCGGTTCAGGCCTTCGGCTCCATTCCCGTGGACGCGCACCTGACCGGGATCAGCACACTGGCGGTGTCTGCGCACAAACTCGGCGGCCCGGTGGGCGTGGGTGCGCTCTACGCGCCGCGCACCGTGAAGCTCGAACCCTCCAGCTACGGCGGGGGACAGGAACGCGACGTACGGTCGGGCACCGTCAACGCCGCCGGCGCCGCCGCGTTCGGTGCCGCAGTCGACTCGGTGCTCGCCCATCAGTCCGCCGAGATCACCCGTCTTGCCGGCCTGCGTGACCGTCTCGTGGCGGGGATCCGCCAAGAAGTTCCCGACGCCGTGCTGCGCGGTGCCGCTCCCGCCTCACCCGAGCGCGAGGCCGAGCACCCCACCCGCTTGCCGGGCAACGCCCACTTCACGTTCCCCGGCTGCGAAGGCGATTCCATCCTATTCCTCTTCGACGCCGCAGGGGTGTCCACATCCACGGGATCCGCCTGCAACGCCGGAGTTCCCCGACCCTCGCATGTGCTGCTCGCCATGGGAGTGGACGAGCAGACCGCCCGCGGCGCGCAGCGATTCTCCCTGGGCCATGGCACCACCGAGCAAGACGTGGACACCGTGATTGCCGCGGTGGCCGAGGTCTACACGCGCGCCAGGGCGGCTGGGCTGTCCGGCCATGTACCCACCACGGGCGCGCGCTGACCGCCTGATCCGAACCGCGGTTGAGGCGGAACGGTGACAACCGCGAGAGCGGATCCGCTGACGGTCACGGGGAATAGATGCCCACCGTTGACCGTTAATTAAACGATTTCCACACCTAATTTTTCGAACAGATTTCTGGAGGCAGTTCCGTGCGGGTTTTGGCAGCGATGAGTGGTGGAGTGGACTCCGCCGTGGCCGCAGCACGCGCCGTGGAAGCGGGGCACCAGGTCACCGGCGTGCACCTCGCGCTATCACGGACCCCGGGCACCCTGCGCACCGGCGCTCGCGGTTGCTGCACGATCGAGGACTCCCGTGATGCCTGGCGCGCCGCGGAGAAACTCGGCATTCCGTACTACGTGTGGGATTTCTCCGAGCGCTTCCAAGAGGATGTCGTGGAGGATTTCATCTCCGAGTACGCCGCCGGGCGCACACCGAATCCCTGCATGCGTTGCAACGAGAAGATCAAGTTCGCGGCCCTCCTCGAGAAGGCACTCGCTCTCGGATTCGACGCCGTGTGCACCGGGCACTATGCCAAGGTCGTGCAGGACGAGAACGGCCACAAGGAACTGCACCGCGCGGCCGACTGGGCCAAGGATCAGTCCTACGTGTTGGGCGTTCTGACCGCCGAACAGCTGGATCACGCGATCTTCCCGCTCGCCGAGACACCGTCCAAGGCCGAAGTGCGTGCGGAGGCCGAGGCTCGCGGCCTGTCGGTCGCCAATAAGCCCGACTCCCATGACATCTGCTTCATCCCGGACGGTGACACTCGCGGTTGGCTCGAGGACCACATGGAACTTAATCCCGGTCGCATCGTGGATTCCGAGGGCGATGAACTCGGTGAACACCGCGGCGCGCAGGCCTACACCGTGGGACAGCGCAAGGGTCTGCGAATCGGCACTCCCGCCCCGGACGGTAAGCCCCGCTTCGTGCTCGAGATCCGACCCAAGACCAACGAGGTGGTTGTCGGGCCCGAGGCGTTGCTGTCGATCGACGTCATGGAAGGCATCCGCCCCTCGTGGGCCGGCCTGCCGCCGGTCGAGGTGCAGAACATGACCGATGATGACGAAACAAGTGAGCGATTCGACGTGCAGGTCCAGGTGCGAGCCCACGGCGATCCCGCGGATGCCGTCGCGTGGCTGACTCGTCCTGACGGCGAGGAACGACTCAATGTTCGACTGTGCGAGGCCCAGCGCGGTGTGGCCCCCGGCCAGACCATGGTCGTCTATCAGGGCACCCGCGTGCTCGGTCAGGCCACCATCGACGCCGCATACGCGGATCGCCAGACCGCGGTGGCCGGTGCCCACTAAAGTGGCAGCATGACCAGCGCCTCCGAGCATTCCACCCCGCCCGTGACCGACCACGCCATCGTGGACCCCACCGCTTCGAGTCTGAGCGGTCAGGCGTCGCAGAATGCCTTGACCGAGTTGCGGAGCATGCGTGGCACCATCGACAACATCGACGCCGCCCTGGTGCACTTGTTGGCCGAGCGGTTCAAGGCAACCCAGCGCGTGGGCGTGCTGAAGGCCAAAAATGATTTCCCGCCCGCGGACCCGGAGCGCGAGAAGGCCCAGATCCAACGACTACGCGCCCTGGCCGAGGCCGCCCACCTGGATCCGGAGTTCGCGGAGAAGTTCCTCAACTTCATCATCAGCGAGGTCATCCGCCATCACGAGGCGATCTCCGAAGACCACCAGCGCACCGACGCCTCGTGAGCGCCCGCGACACCACGTCCGCCACGGTGACGAGTCCCGCGGCAACGGCCCTGACCGCCACGTTCACCCAGCCCTTGCGCGGGACCGACATGGTGGAAACGTTCACCGTGATCCGCGGAGAACTCGGTGCACCTCACCTTTCAGTACTGCCCGTCCTGGGTGATCGCGGACCGCAGGCCGAGCCGTTGGCCCGCACTTCCGCCATGTTGGACTCCCTGTACGCGGATCGGCAGCCGCACGGCTGGCGCATCACCTCGGTCCCGGGCAAGGACTCACGAGCCGCTCGCCATGTCCTGCACAGCGACCTCAACATCATGGCGGACGTGATCGGTCACGAATCCAACGTCGACCGTGGTCCAGTGCTCACCTCGATCGTGGGTCCGATCACCCTGGCCGCAGGAGTGCACGCGCACAACGGGGAGAAGTTGCAGTCCGACCACGGTGCACGGCGCGAGCTGCTCCAGTCATGGTGTTCGGGAGTGGCCGAATTCATCGGCGACATGGCGCGCAATACGGAAGGCCGCGGCGTCGTCGTCCACCTGGATGAAAGCGAGCTGCAGCGAGTGCTGGACGGCACGATCCCCACCGCGAGCGGCTACCGCACCTTGCGCGCGATCGGTCGGCAAGAGGTCCGCAACGCACTCACCGACGCCGTCGCGGCGTGCCGTGACGCGGGCGCGGTCGAGGTCGCGATCAACACGGGCCGCGCCGAGCCACGGTGGGCGCGTGACATCGGCGCCGACGCCGCCGTGGTCGTCCCGCCGTCGAGTTCGGTTCACGAGTGGGAGCCCTTGGCGGCACTCGTGGAAACGGGACAGAAGCTGTGGTTCCCCGTGGTGCCCGTGACCGGGCGAGCCGCAATCCGGGACATCGTGGACGTCATTGCGCGACCGTGGCGTGACCTGGGGATGGCCCCGGATGCGCTGCTGGGGTCGCGCGTATTGCCCGTCGCGGAGCTGGAACGACTGACTCCGCCGGAGCTGCCGGGTGCGCTGCGCCGGTGCACGGACGTGGCGGGCGCGCTGACGGAGACCTGCAACAACGGCTGAGAGGCTTCTAGGCCGTAGACTGCTCCGCAGAGACGGTCAGCGGCCACCCAGCTCGGCCACGGTAGAAAGTTGAGGGCACACGCAGCACATGAAGGCACGTATTTTGGTAGTCGACGACGATGCCGCTTTGGCCGAGATGATCGGCATTGTGTTGTCCTCGGAGGGTTTTGAGCCCGTCTTCTGTTACGACGGCTCCGCAGCCGAAGAAACGTTCCGGTCCACCGACCCGGACCTGGTCCTGCTGGACCTCATGCTCCCCGGTATGGACGGCATCCAGGTGTGCCAGACCATCCGGCAGAGCTCGGACATTCCCATTGTGATGCTCACCGCCAAATCGGACACCGCGGATGTCGTCCGGGGCCTGGAGGCCGGCGCGGATGATTACGTCCCCAAGCCCTTCAAGCCCGCCGAGTTGGTGGCCCGCGTCAAGGCGCGGCTGCGTCCCATCGAACGCGGCGCCACCCAGGAGATCACGCTGGGTGACATCGTCATCGACGTGACCGGTCACTCCGTCACGCGCGAGGGCGAACAGATCTCCTTGACGCCGCTGGAATTCGACCTGTTGACCACTCTGGCCAAGTCACCCAACCAGGTGTTCAGCCGTGACGAGCTGTTGCGCGATGTGTGGGGTTACCCGCACGCCGCCGACAACCGCTTGGTCAACGTGCACGTGCAGCGGTTGCGTTCCAAGGTCGAGCGCGACCCCGAGAACCCTGAACTCGTGCTGACGGTACGCGGCATCGGCTACAAGGCCGGGGGCCATTCACATCGATGACGGCCGATAGCCGGGAGCAACGCTCCACGCGATTCAATCCCAGGTTGTTCCGACGGCTTCGCCTGGGACGTCGCATCCTGTCCCGGCGGTGGCACCAGTCCCTGCAGTTCCGCGCCATCCTGGTGGCCCTGACCCTGACTTTGCTCGCGTTTTTCGCCACGGGCAGTTTCATGTCACACCAGATCGCGGATCGGTTGTTCTCCGACCGACTCAACCAGGTGTTGGCGGAGGCCCGCACGGACATTTCCGATGTGCAGGCCAGTTTCGACGCCTCTGACGCTTCGGACCGCACCGAGGTGCAAGCACTGATCGACTCCACCATGGGCGCCATGAGCATGGATTCGGAGGAGGCCGGGCGGCACTGGATCCTGATTCCTTTTGACCGCGGAGCCGGGCAGTCCTTCGTGGGTGTGCAGACCCAGAGTCCCTGGATGACCTCCGCATCCGTTCCGCAGCAATTGCAACAGCGCGTGGCGGACGGGGACGGCACGTATTGGCAGCCGGCCTCGGTGCGCATGGAAGAGGGCGGCGCCGAACAGCCCGTCATCGTGATCGGTGACGTGGTTCAGCTGAACCAGAACGCTCGCTACGGGCTGTTCTTCGTTTACGACTTCGCGGCGCCCCAGGTCACCCTGAACTCCATCCACGCCGTATTGCTGCTGTCCATGCTGGCGTTGCTGCTGCTGGTGGGAACCATCGTCTGGTACGTGACCCGGGAAGTGGTGCGCCCGGTGTCCAGCACCGCGAAGGTCTCGGAGCAGCTCTCCGAGGGCGATCTGGACGTGCGCATGGAAGTGCGCGGCTCCAACGAGGTGGCCAGATTGAGCCGGTCCTTCAACCGCATGGCGGACAACTTGCAGGAACAGATCACCCAGCTCGAGCAGTTGTCCACCATGCAGCAGACCTTCGTCTCGGACGTGTCCCACGAGCTGCGCACCCCGTTGACCACCGTGAAGATGGCGGCGGAGGTGTTGTACAACGCCCGTGAGGAATTCGATCCCGTGAACCGCCGTTCCGCCGAGCTGCTGCACCACCAGGTGGACCGCTTCGACTCGATGCTCTCCGACCTCTTGGAAATCTCCCGGTTCGACGCCGGCGCGGCGCGACTGGACATCGCCTCCACTGACATCTTCTCGGTGATCTACGACGTGGTCGAGGCCGCGGGGCCGCTGGTGCTCAAGTGCGGCTCCACGCTCACAGTGCGATCCCAGCTGACCCGCTGCGTGGCGCAAATGGATCAGCGGCGCATTGATCGGATCATTCGAAACCTGGTCTCCAACGCGCTCGAGCACGGTGACGGCAAACCCGTGGAAATCTACGTGGCCGCCAACGAGAACGCGGTGGCCGTGGCCGTGCGTGACTATGGAATCGGCATGGAGGAAGAACAGACGGCCAAGGTCTTCAACCGGTTCTGGCGGGCGGATCCGGCACGCGCCCGAACCGTGGGTGGCACCGGTCTGGGGCTGTCCATTGCCCAGGAAGACACCCGGTTGCACCGCGGTCAACTGGATGTCTGGGCCCGCCCGGGGGAGGGTGCGTGCTTCCGTTTGACGCTGCCCCTGATCCGTACCCAGCCGTTGGATCCGGAACTACCCAATCCGTTGCCGATGCCACCGGCACCCGTGCTGGCCGATTCCACCGCACACGTGACCGACACCGGTTCCTTGGCTCTCACCACCCAACTGGACCCGTCCGCTGCTGCCACCGGATCGCACCCCGTGTTGTCCGTCGACCCACAGGCCACGGCCGCCATCGAAACATTCGACGGCGCGGACGGTTCCTTACCCGCCGGCGGATCCACCGCGGTCTCCGCCGATCAGGCAGGAACGGGGAAATCATGAGACGTGACGTGAGAGAACAACGACCGCGGCGGCGTCGGCAATGGGCCGTGGCCTGCGCCCTGGCCGCGGGGCTGGCCCTGACCAGCTGCGGTGCAATGCCGCGTTCCGGGCCGGTGCACAAGGTGGTCGAGCCCACGACCGAGGCCGAGGAACAGCCCACGCAGTACTCACCGGCCATGCCCCAGGTGGGCGCGAGCGCGCAGGAGATCGTGGAGGGATTCCTCGCCGCGGGGGTCGGCGCGCAGGATGACTACGCCGTGGCCCGGCAGTATCTGACACCCCAACTGGCCAACACCTGGAAACCGGATGCGCGTGTGCTGGTGCACACGGGCGAACCCAGTACGGTGCCCCGGCTCAACGACGGTGAGTACCGAACCAGTCTGGAAGTCAGCGCCGAACGCGCGGCCAACGGCGTGCTGGAACAACAGCCCGAGGGCACCACTCGAGTCCTGGATTTCACACTCACCTCCGTGGACGGGCAGTGGCGGATTTCCAACGCCCCGGACGGCGTGATCGTGCCCTTCGGAGACTTCGCCGAGATCTTCAAGGCCTACACGCTCTACTTCTTCGACGACGAGTTCGGGCGGCTGGTCCCCGATCCCCGGTGGTTCGCCGAACGCTCCACGGTTCCCACGGCCATGGTCCGTGAACTCCTTGCCGGCCCGGCAGCCCACCTGGACGGCGCGGTGACCTCCGCGATTCCCCCGGGTGCCGGCCTCGCACGGTCCGCGGTCCCCGTGTCCGACACGACGGCGTCGGTGGACCTGAATCTCGGGCAGTTCGACCCGGCGGACGTGGAGTTGGGCAAGCAGATCGAGCAGCAGCTCGAGGCCTCGTTGCAATCCGTTCCCAGCGTGGACGGCGTGGAACTGACCGTCAACGGTGCGCCCGTGGAGACCTCCGGTAGTGACATGGACGATCCGGTGCGTGAGGTCACCGTGCCCAACCGTCAGATCGGGGTGTCCCACAACGAATTGGCTTTCTACCAGGGCGGGCAGACCGAACTCATCCCGGACGTCCCGCTGCCACAGAACGCGCGCATCGTGCGGCCAGGAATGGACCATGCGATGGAGCATTTCGGGTGGGTCGACGACGCCAGCGGCACCGTGTACACCGCGGTGCAGGGGGAGTCGCCCGTGCAGCGATGGACGGGCCAGGACCTCACTCGGCCGAGCTTCGACATCCAAGGATGGGTGTGGGGTTCCGGTACGGACGGGGTGGTGCACGCGGCCCGCACGGACTCGGATGACGATTCGATCACCGTGGCTGCGTCATGGCTGGACGACCAAAGCATTGCGGGGCTCCGGATCTCACGTGAAGGTAATCGCGCGCTCATCGTCACCACGGATGAGCAGGGCGAAACCTCCAACGTGTGGGTCGCAGGCATCGTGCGGGACGATTCCGGCCGCCCCACGGAACTGAACCAAGGCAATCTGGTGGCGGCGGACGTGGACGTGGACACGGTGCAGTGGATCAGTGGCACCGAGTTCATCACCACGGCACTCGGGAAGAACGACAACTCACAGCCACACGAGTACAGCGTGTCCGGCACCAACGACGCTCTGCCGTCCCTCGTGGGAGTCACGTCCCTGGCCGGTGGCAACGGTCCGTCCGCGATTTACGGAGCGGCCGACGGGAACCTCTACATGCTCACCGGTAGTTCGTGGGCCCAGCAGAGCGACAGCGTGACGGACACGGCTTTCGCGGGCTGACCTGTCCGGCGACGGCGCTCGGCCGGGTTCGCAACGAATCCTGGTGCCCGGCGACGACGCTGGACGGGGTTCGTCCGGTCTGTGGCATGCCACGACGGCGCTGGGCCGGGTTGAGCTCCGCTCCCGGTCCGCTGCGCCGGCGTCCCGTAGGTCGTAGGGCCCGGGTGTGCGGGTCCGCGGCGAGCGCGCTCCACAATGGTCACCGGCCCTGGCACTTCGGCCCCGATGTCGGTTGGCTGGGGCCATGACCAAGATTCCCAGCCGCGCGCTGGACCGTGCCGGTGCGACCCTCTGGAACTGGGCCGCGGCGTCGTCGGAGGTCCTCCTGCCCGTGAGCTGCGCAGTGTGCGAAGCGCCGGGAGCCACACTGTGCCGAGGGTGCCGAATCATGTTGCGCCGTTCCACGGTGCGCCCCGCAGAAGTCCCCGCGCCGCGAGGGCTACTGGCCTCCAATGCGAGGGTGTGGGCCGCCGGTCCTTATGAACACGAGCTGGCTTCGTGCCTGCTGTCCTTCAAGAACGGCGGGCGGGCGGACCTTGCTCCCGTGTTGGGAACGGTGTTGACCGGGGTGCTGCTGCGGGCCGCGGAGGATCTGGCCGTGAGCCCCGCGGCCGTGTTGTGGGTGCCCGTTCCTACTTCTGCCCGAGCTCGGTGGAAACGCTGGTTCGACCCGGTACAGGAGATTTTGTCCCGCACCTCACTACCGCACGGCACCCGGGTCCACGCCGGCCTGGAACACCGTCACCGCTCGGCACTCGGGGCGAGTTCACAGAAAAGCCTGGATGTAGCCCATCGGGCGCGGGCCATCAAGGGAAGCATGCGCGCGGTGGGTGTTCGTGGCGCCATGTGTGTCGTGGTGGATGACGTCATGACTTCTGGTGCTACGGCCGCGGAGGCCGTTTCCGTCCTGCGGGACGCGGGCGCACACGTGCCCGGAATCGTGGTTCTCGCCACCGTGCGGGCCGGGTGTTCACCCGGGGCTGATTCCACCACGACCGGGTCACATGTCAGTGAATTTCCCCACAGTTTGAACTAACGTTGGGTTACGGGAACGGAACAAATGTATCCCGTGTGGGAGCAGCACTATCCCGCGTCATCCTCAAGATTTGGAGGGTCTCATGGAACTGAACGTCCAAGGACGAAACGTTGCGGTGCCGGAGCGATTCAAAGAATACGCGGAGAAGAAGAGCGAGCGTTTTGCGCAGCTCGGTGACAAGGTGCAGACCATCGAGGTCAAGGTCACCAAAGACAACGGAGTATCGGGACACCAAGGCATTCGCGTGGAGATCACGGTGATTGGCCGCGGTCCCGTCGTGCGTGCGGAGGCGCGCAGCGACGACAAGTTCGCCGCTTTCGACGAGGCCTACGCCAAGCTGATCGAACAGCTGCGCAGGGCCCGTGATCGTCGCAAAATTCACCGCGGGGGCCACCAACGCCCCATTGCGGTGCACGAAGCCACCGGTTCTCTGCCGGTACTTCCCAGTGAGGGACTCCCGGCCCCGGCCATCGAGGAAGAACTCTCCGCCGCCGAGGACGAGGCCTTCAGCGATGAATACGCGCTGAGTGACACCCCCACCCCGGTGGAAATCCGCCGCAAGCGTTTCCCCGCTGACGAGCTCAGCGTGGACGAGGCCGTGGACCAGATGGAACTGGTCGGACACGACTTCTTCCTGTTCGTGGACAAAGAAACCCAGGAACCCTCGGCGGTGTACCGCCGCAAGGGCTGGGAGTATGGCGTGATCAGCCTCAGCAAGGACGGCACGGCTGCGGAAGAGCAAACCCGCGCCTACCAGCCTCAGGCCAGCGTCTGAGAAGTTCAGTAACAGTTGACGGTTCAACCGTCGCCACCGGGCCCCGCGGCTTCCAACCAGCGCGGGGCCCGGTGGTGTTCCACACCATCCCGAGATCACCCAGCCGGACTCACGTACACTGATCGGCGGTGCACCACCGTCCACAACTGAGGAGCGAACACACGTGGCGTCATTCCTGGAAAAAGTCCTTCGGACCGGGGATAAGCAGGTCCTGAAGCGACTGAGGTCCTACACGGACGCCGTGAACAGCCTGGAAGAGAGCTTCAAAGCGCTCAGCGATGCCGAATTGCGCGCAGAAACTGACGCTTTCAAGGCGCGCATCGAAGACGGCGAATCCTTGGACCGACTGCTTCCGGAGGCCTTCGCCGCGGTGCGTGAGGCGGCGTCGCGAACCCTGGGGCAGCGACACTACGACGTCCAGCTCATGGGCGGCGCGGCACTGCACCTGGGCAACATTGCCGAAATGAAGACCGGTGAGGGCAAAACCCTCGTGGCCACCGCACCCGCCTACCTCAACGCTCTGAGCGGCAAGGGTGTACACGTGGTCACGGTCAACGACTACCTCGCCGAGTACCAGGCCAACCTCATGGGCCGCGTGTTCCGCTTCCTCGGTCTGGAGACCGGCGTGATTCTCTCCGGACAGGATCCGGCCACCCGTCGCGAGCAGTACGCCGCGGACATCACCTACGGCACCAATAACGAATTCGGCTTCGACTACCTGCGCGACAACATGGCTTGGAGTGCGGATGAACTGGTCCAACGCGGCCACCACTTCACCATCGTGGATGAGGTGGACTCCATCCTCATCGACGAGGCGCGTACCCCTCTCATCATTTCCGGTCCCGCCTCCGGCGAGGCCAACCGGTGGTACAAGGAATTCGCCAAAATGGTCACGAACCTCAAGGCGGACACCGACTATGAAGTCGACGAGAAGAAGCGCACCGTGGGTGTTCTCGAACCCGGTATTGAAAAGGTTGAGGACTACCTGGGTATCGACAACCTGTACGAGTCCCAGAACACCCCGCTGATCGGTTTCCTCAACAACGCGATCAAGGCCAAGGAGCTGTTTCACGCGAACAAGGACTACATCGTGGCCCAGGGCGAGGTGCGCATCGTCGATGAGCACACCGGTCGTGTGCTCGCCGGACGTCGCTACAACGAAGGCATCCACCAGGCTATCGAGGCCAAGGAGGGTGTCGAGATCAAGGCCGAGAACCAGACCATGGCCACGATCACCCTGCAGAACTACTTCCGCCTCTACGACAAGCTCTCCGGCATGACCGGTACGGCCCAGACTGAGGCCGCGGAGTTCATGAACACCTACGAGATCGGCGTGGTGCCGATCCCGCCCAATAAGGGCATGGCACGTATCGACCAGCGCGATCTGGTCTACAAGAACGAGGCCACCAAGTACGCCGCCGTGGTCCGCGACATCGAAGAGCGCCACGCCACGGGTCAGCCCGTGCTCGTCGGTACCGCCTCCGTGGAGAAGTCCGAGTACCTCTCCAAGCTGCTGGCCAAACGCGGTGTACGGCACGAGGTGCTCAACGCCAAGAACCACGCGCGTGAGGCCGCGATCGTCGCGCAGGCCGGTCGTAAGGGCTCCGTCACCGTGGCCACCAATATGGCCGGCCGCGGTACTGACATCATGCTCGGCGGTAACGCGGAGTTCGACGCCGTGGAAGCCATGGAACAAAAGGGCCTGGATCCGGAGCGAGACGCCGAGAAGTACGAGGCCGAATGGCCCTCCGTTCTCGAGCACTACGAGAAGTCCACCAAAGCCGAGCACGAAGAGGTCATCGAGCTGGGTGGCCTGTACGTCCTGGGTACCGAGCGCCACGAGTCCCGTCGTATCGACGATCAGCTCCGCGGCCGTTCGGGCCGCCAGGGCGACCCGGGTGAATCTCGCTTCTACCTCTCGCTCGCGGACGACCTCATGCGCCTGTTCAATCCGGCCGTCGCCCAGCGCCTCATGGCGGTCGCCCCCGACGACGTTCCGGTGACCGGCCGCATGATCACCTCCGGTATCGCCAACGCGCAGAACCAGGTGGAGGGCCGTAACGCCGAGCAGCGCAAGAATGTGCTCAAGTACGACGACGTGCTCAACCGCCAGCGCGAAGTGGTCTACCGTGACCGCCGTCGAATCCTCATGGGCGATGACATTGCCGAACAGATTCAGCAGTTCGTGGAAGAGGTCATCACCACCGCCATCGAAGACCGCACTCGCGTGGGTCATTCCGAGGACTGGGATCTGGACGGTCTGTGGGAGGCATTGCGTGAGCTGTACCCCATCACGTTGACCCAGCAGGAAATCATTGACGAGGCCGGCGGACGCCCGCGGTTGACCGCGGACTTCCTCACGGAACAGATCCTCTCGGACGCCAAGCTCGTCTACCAGGAACGCGAGGACGAACTCGGTTCCGAGGCCATGCGCAACCTGGAACGACGCGTACTCCTCTCGGTGATCGGCCGCCGCTGGCCGGAGCACCTCTACGAAATGGATTACCTCAAGGAGGGCATCGGCCTGCGTGCCATGGCCCAGCGTGACCCGCTGGTCGAGTACCAGCGCGAAGGCCACCAGATGTTCAAGGGCCTGATGGACACGATCCGCGAGGAAACTGTGGTCACCATGTATCACCTGGAAGTCCGGCGCCAGCGCACCGGTCAGGACGGTGGCGAGGTGGAGATGGCCCGTCCTCAGCGTCCGGCGTTCCTGCAGTACTCCGCGCCCAACGAGGACGGCGAGCCGATGGCCCGACTCGAGGCCAAGGACAATCACCAGACTCCGGTCGGTGAAGGTGCGCAAGCCGCCAAGACAGCCGAGGGCGCCGCTGCCGGCGAAGAGAACTCGGAGCCGACCGAGAACCGCGCCCGACGTCGCGCTCGCAAGGGCGGCAGCTCCAAGAAGGGCACGCGCAAGTAGCGTCCGTTCGCAGATCCGAACGAGGACGGGTGGCACACACAATGTGTGCCACCCGTCCTCGTTTCTCATCGGTTCACTGACTGTTGTCGTGTGAGGCTGTGGCTCACCCGACTTCGAGGTGCACCACGCGCCACTGTCGGTTGATTCGCTCGATTCTGAGCGCCACGGCTCTGACCCGAGCGGATTCCTCGATGACCACCGATGCCTCGTAGCACTCGGGCGCGGGGGAGCAGACCCTGACCCTGCGTACTCTCGGGGCCTTGTGGACCTCGAAGAGTGAGGCCCGGTCCCGGTACTGTTCCTGCACCAACCGGAGCATCGCTGCACGCTGTTCGAACCGTTCCACGACATCCTGGGTGGTCCACCGGGCCAGCTGCGTTGCGGGGCGTGTGCCGCCCAGGATTTCCACGGCGGCTTGGGCGAAGCTCCGGGACATGGCCGTGACACGTTCCAGGTCGTTCTTGTGGGTGAGGCCCGCACGGGACCTGTCGGCTCGCCAGGTGTATCCGCCCGAAGGAGGCTGGGGAGCTGAAACTGCTGTGGCAACACTCATGACGAGGCTCCTTCGGTGGGCAGTGGGATGGAGACTTTTTCAAGTAGCTGGGGTGGAACGTGCAGCTGGTCTCCGGGACGGATCAAGTCGCCGCCGTTCTGGAGGTCGTTGTGTTCCAGCCACGTGGCAGTCTGTGCAGCGATCTGTGCGGGAGTGGCCTGCGGGCCCAGGAATTCCGCCGTGATGTCCCACAGGGTGTCACCCCGGACAACGGTCAGGATCGAGTCGGTGACTCGGTGCTGCGCGGGAACGGCTCCGGACTCACTCTGAGATGCCGTGAGGTCGCGGGCGTCTGAGGCATCAGGGCCGGTGGAAGCGGCCGGGAGACCGGGGAGACCGGGGAGACCAGGGAGCCCAGGGGTTTGGGCAGGTGTCTGCGGTCCAGGATGAGCTGCGTTGGGTTGCGCAGGCTCGTCGCCCACCTCCGGAGCGGCACCGGGCGCCTGCGCGGACGGTTGGCCGGGAGGCGTGTCCGTGGAAGCCGCGGGATCCCGTTCCTCAACCTGATTGACTCCGGATTCGGAATCGGACCAGAAGGGGTTGACGGGTTCGGTCGCGTGCGCAGCGGACACGGTCACCAAATGAATCCCCACTACCGCTCCCACGGTGCGGGCCATGAGCCTAGGAGTGAGCCGAGTGGCGAAACGCTCCACGCGATGCCACTGAAATCTGCGCGCCCCGGCGGCGCACACGAGCATGAGCATGCCGCCGAACCACCACGCCGCCAACAACACTCCGGCCACGGCTGCCACGAGAGCAACGGCCAGATCCGCGTTCATGGCTGTCAGGTCCTGGCGGTACCGCTCCAGGAGGCTCCACCCCATGGCCATCAGCACGCCGGATAGGAGCGGGATGATCCAGATGGTAAGGGCGAACTCCACGCGAGGCGCGTCGCCTCCGCTCTCGGCACCTTGAGTTCGTTCCATCACTTTGGACCCCCAATGATGTTGTTTGATGTCGTTTAGTAATGTTTAGATCATTCAGGGCGGAAACATGTACGTCAAGCATGAATGATTGTGCATGCACATCCGGCGTCACATTTCGTGGTGGCCCAGCGTGATGTACTGGATCGATGCGGCCCCGCTACGAGAGGTGGCCGGACGGAATCACCAGGGGGAGACCGTGCGTTGGGATGAACTCTTCGCGGACATGGAAGCGCAGCTGGCTCAGGCGGAGCAGCGCAGCGTGGAACTCGAGGCCGCGGAAACGGCGAGGGCGGAGTTGTCGCGCCTCACTTTGGCGGAACGACTCTCTGCTCATCGGAACCGGATGGTGCGGCTTCTGCCGGCTCACGGGGACGTTCTGGAAGGCGAGCTCACCGACATCGGTGCAGGCTGGGCAGTCATCCGGGAACGGCATTTCCAACACCTGGTGCCTTTGCATTCCGTGGTGTGGTGGGAGGGGTTGCACCGTAAGTTCGAGATCATCAATGAGCGTGCGGTACTGCGGAAATTAGGAATGGGGCACGTGCTCCGTGCGTTGGCGGCGTCGAGAGCGCACGTGCGGGTTCTACTCGTGGATCCGTCCGCTCGGGGGGATCTGGAAGGCACCTTGGATGCGGTGGGGCACGATTTTTTCGATCTTGCCTTGCATCCCGACGACCAATTCCGACGGCGCGCGGCGGTCAAGGCAGTGCGCACCGTTCCCTTCGGGTCCGTGGCGCTGATTTCGTCGCCGGACACCGCCTGAATTAGCCGACGGACCCTTCGCGCACGGCCTGCTCCGTGCGCTCGTAGCCCTTCTGGATGTATTCCTCGAGCTTCTGCGTTTCCACGCGCCACTGGCCTCGCCCGCCCACCTGAATGGCGGGCAGTTCACCGGAGCGGACCATGGCGCGGGCCTGGGCCACCGAGATCGACAGGATTTCGGAAACATCCGACAGCGTGAGAAAACGTGGCTGTGCCATGGAGTAGTTCGCCTCATCTCAGGTGGTTTGATGCAGTTTGATCACGTCCAGTGTCCCACGGATCTCGGAGGAGGGCGCGATATGCACAGAAACTCTTCCCGAGCGCCGCCCCGTACCGAAGATGTCCACATGTTTCACAACCTGATTTCCTCCGGTGCGATTCACGGTGCACACTCATGAAAGATTCGGTGGGGGCCGGATCCACTCCGGGGGAAGGGAACACTCATGTCCAGCGATTCACAGCACGGTACGGCCGCGGCGCAACGCTTCAAGAAACCCACGTGGCGCGACCCTCGACTGGTGGTGGGATTATTGCTCGTGCTCACGTCCATTGTGGCCGTGGTTCTTCTCATCTCGACATTGAACCGAACCGAGCCCTATTACGTGGCCGCCCACGATCTGCCGGTCGGACAGAGTGTCTCGAACGATGATCTGGTGCCGGTTGACGTCAGACTGCAGGACGCATCGCAACAGTATGTGTCGGCGGAGACAGATCTCAAGGACAACGATGTCCTGGTGCAGCGCGTTCCCAAGGGGCAACTGGTTCCGACCAATGCGGTGGGTACCGCTGACGAACTGGATCGCAGCCCGGTGGGGATTGCGCTGGAGACGCCCCTGCCCGCGGAGGCCAGAGCCGGTTCGCGCGTGGACGTGTGGGTTGCGGAGCAGAAGGCGTCCGGACGGGGTTACGAGAAGCCCCGCAAGCTCGTGCCCGGCGCGGAGATCTCCAAGATCGAGACCACCAATTCGGCCCTCGGGAGTTCAACCGGTACCACGGTGCACGTACTGGCCACGCCCGCACAGGTGGAGCCACTGGTCGACGCCCTGGGTAACAGTGCCAAGGTCACCCTGGTGCTCAACCCCTCGGGTGACGACTCATGAGTATCTCGGTCGTGACCCTGGGCACGGGAACGTGGCCGCTGGTTGACCAGATCGAAAGACAGCACGGGTCCGTGACCGTGGTGCGGCGGTGTTTGGACCTCTCAGAACTCCTGGCGTGCGCCCACACAGGTATGGCGAGGGTTGCGTTGCTCGCCGAAGGGGCCGAGGAACTGACCGCGAGCTTGCTGGAGCAACTGAGCCTCAGCTCGGTCCGGGTTCTTGTGCTTGCCGGTCATGACGAGAATCGCCTGGCCGCGCTCGGTGTCACGATCGTTCCCGGTGGAGCCACGGGGCAGGACGTCACCACCCTCATTGAAGAGGTCGTGGACTCACCCGACCCGGTGCCTTCCTATCGAGGCCATTCCCACCCTGACGATCACCCGCGTGCTGTGGAGGACACCGAGCGGATCCATGAATCCACAGATGCTCCTGCCACACGTGAGAGGGAGTCGGATTCCCCGGATCAGAACCCGCCCCAGACCAGTGAGTCGGGCCGTGTCATCACGGTATGGGGGCCGATGGGAGCGCCGGGGCGCACCCTCACGGCGCTGAACGTGGCGGCCGAACTCGCACTGGGCGGTTCAAGGGTTCTGCTGGTCGATGCCGACACGTACGCGGCCTCGATCGCCGCGAGCCTGGGCATGCTCGAGGAGGCTGCCGGGTTGGCCCAGGCATGTCGCCTGGCGGATCAGGGCCGGCTCGATGCCGAAGGATTGCAGCGCTGCGCCACCCGGGTCTCTGTGGCCGGCGGCTCAGTGGATGTCCTCACGGGTCTCACACGCCACGATCGGTGGCCGGAAGTTCGTGCTGCAGCGCTGGAAACCGTCCTGTTGCACGCCCGAACCGCTTATCAGGCAGTCGTGGTCGACACGTCGTTCAGTCTTGAATCGGATGAGGAGATCAGCCTGGACATGGTCGCCCCGCGGCGCAATGCCGCCACATTGTGTGCGTGCGCCATGGCCGACTCGATCATTGTGCTGGGCACCGCCGATGCCCTGGGGATTCCGCGGCTGGTCAAGACCCTTCCCGACCTGACCGATGTGGCGCCCACCGCGCGGCTGCTCGTGGTGATCAACAAACTTCGCAAGGCCTCCGTGGGACGCGCAAGCGCGGATGCCGTGGCCGAGGCGTGGGATCGGTTCTCACCCGGCCACGGAATCGATGCCACGCTCGACTGGGACCCCGCCGCGTGTGACGAGGCGCTACTGGCGGGCGCCGTATTGGCGGAGTCGGCGGCCAAGAGCCCGCTGCGGCAACAACTCGCGGATCTGGCCGTCCGCGCGCTGAGTCCCGAGAGCGACGTCGTTGGCGAATCCTCGGCGGCAGGGTCCGCGCCGGGGACTAGGCTGGGACAACGAGTGGGCGCGTGGTTGCGCCGTTGAAGTCCCCTGAAAGTGAGTGACCCGCCGTGGCGTTTACGGATCCCCTGCGTTCCATCAAGGATTTTGACGCCGGCGATGCCGAGTGGTTGCACCTGCTGGTGGGGGACTGGCAGCTCGTGGCGGATCTTGGGTTCGCAGATCTGCTACTGAGCTTTCCCAACCGGGTGATCTCGGCCGAGGACAGCCCCACGGGTTCGGCGATTCCCGCCCCGGACAGCGACTTCACGGTCTTGGCACACGCGCGTCCCACGACCGGGCCCACGGTCTTCCACAAGGACATGGTGGGAGAGATGATTCCCGCCGCGGACGCCGCTCCCTTGCGTTCCGCGTGGGTCGACCAGCGCATCGAGCGGTTCAAGCTCACGGCCACCGAAGCCCAGCCCGCGGAGTCGATTCTGGTGGTGCCGCTGGTGCGTAATCAGCGCACCATTGCCGTGGTCAGTATGACGCTGGACCAGCATTTCGGGCGTCCGATGTCCCAGATGAAAACCGTTTACCGCGAAACGGCAGAGGACTTGTTGCGCATGGCCAACGAGGGTACATGGCCGGATTTTGCCGTCCGCAGCGATTCCCGCCGGGGTGCGCCCCGTGTGGGAGACGGCATGATGCGCCTGGACGCTCACGGCAGGGTGGCTTTCTGCTCGCCCAACGGGCTGTCCACTTTCCGCAGGTTGGGACACGAGGGCGACATGGCCGGCGCGAATCTCGTATCGATTGCGCGGAGTCTCGATGTCCGCGGCAACGGAGTGGACGAGACGATTGCCCCCGTGCTTGCCGGGACCATGCCGTGGCGCGGCGAATTGGAGGCCGGGAACGTGTCCGTGACCCTGCGGGCCATCCCGCTGCGGCGGGGAACCTCCCGAACCGGCGCGCTCCTGCTGTGCCGGGACGTGACGGAACTGCGCCGCAGGGACCTCCAGCTGGTCTCCAAGGACGCCACCATTCGCGAGATCCACCACCGGGTGAAGAACAATTTGCAGACGGTGTCGGCGCTCTTGCGGTTGCAGTCGCGCCGCATGACGTCCGAGGAGGCCAAACACGGTCTGCAGCAGGCCATGAGGCGGGTGAGTTCCATCGCTCGCGTGCACGAATCGCTGTCCCACGACATTTCGGAGGACGTCGATTTCGACGAGTTGATCAGGCCCCAGGTGAAGCTCGCGGTCGAGACGGCCTCATCCACTCAAACGGTTCGCACCGAGGTGCACGGCGAATTCGGCCGGCTACCGTCCAAATGTGCCACGTCCATGGCGCTGGTCATCAACGAGATCGCGGCCAACGCCGTGCAGCACGGGCTCAAGGACCGGAACGGAACCGTGTCTCTGGAGGTGGAGCGCCTGCCGGACATCTTCAACGAGGACGGTGACGTTCGTCGTGTTATCGAGGTGACCGTCAGCGACGACGGCTGGGGCATGGGCGACACCGTGATTGAAGAATCGGGTGCGAGTGCGTTCCGGCAGGCCGGTGATGGTGAAGGCCTGGGGATGCAGATCGTGCGCACCCTGGTGGCCAGTGAGCTCGAAGGCAAGATTCGCTGGCAACCGCGTGAGGGCGGCGGCACATGCGTGGTGATTCAGGCGCAGTTCTCCGTCTGAGCGACTGGCATACCGGTGAGTGTCCGGGTGGCGGTGAGGAGCTCAGGGAATGACGAAGCCCCCGCGACATCTATCGTCGCGAGGGCTTGGTCGATGAAATTAGGGCCATGAGGCTCAAGAGGCGCGACGTGCGCGAGCGGCACGGCGCTTGAGGGCGCGGCGCTCATCTTCACTCATACCGCCCCATACTCCAGCGTCCTGACCGGATTCGAGGGCCCACTGCAGGCAGGTGTCCATGACCTCGCACGTGCGGCACACGGCTTTGGCCTCTTCGATCTGCAACAGAGCGGGGCCGGTATTACCCACGGGGAAAAATAGTTCTGGGTCCTTCTCAAGGCATGCTGCGCGACTACGCCAATCCATGATCTGCGGCGACGCTCCTTTCACTTCAGTTGGGTGTGCACAGAAACACCGCATCACCATCGAGCGCGGGCTGAGCGCGACGGGAGAATGTTCGGGGGAGTACACACAGAAAAGGCCCGCGTTGGCCGGGCCTCAAAAGATGATCTGCCCAATACTTTCTCACGTGAACAACTCGTGAACAAGAGTCTGAGCGGTATATCACACGGAAAGTTTTGCCTGACTAACTGACCGATCATGTCGGTGGGAGATCGAGATTAGAGTTGGGGGTGCCCTGCTCACCCTCATGAAAGGCCCATTCCATGGTCCCCGCCTCCCAGCAGCAGTCACCGGACCGTCCCTGGACGGTGTGGGTGATCGGTGTGATCGTCGGACTGGAAGCCGCGGCCCTGGCCTATGTGGGAGTTCGCTTCGTGATTTCGTTGTTCTCGGATCATGTGATCCCCACGGCGGGCATCATTTTCGGTGCGGTGGTCATGTTGGGCGCCGCGGCCTGGCTCGGTTCGGCGGCCTGGGGAACGGTGAGGGGTCTGCGATGGCCGCGCGCCGCGATTCTCGTGTCTCAGGCATTCCTGGTGATCGTGGGGATCTCCCTGACTCAGGTGGGTGCCCGGGCGATTGGTGTGGCGTGCGTTGCGGCGGCGATCGTAGCCCTCATGGCTTTGTTCAACCGAGGGACCGTGGCATGGATGGGGGAGTCCACGCGTCACCCGTCCCGCTGAGTTCGGTGCCCAGGTACGGGGTTTGAACCAGAACCGGTACGCCGCGGTGGATCCAGTACCCGCGACCGGGCGGCCCGCCCACCGGCAAACCGGACAATGATGCTCCGAACAGATCGCCGTCGAAGGCCTTTCTGGGCCGGAGCAAAAGGGTGTCCGCCACATGACGCCACTGCATCAGTGGTGGAAAGAGCGCTGGCAGCCCGTCGCTCAGCCGCAGGGCCACGATCAGTCGTAGATCGTTCCGGCCGCCGACGCCGCTCGTTCCGGCGCCTGGGTGCCACAGGGCACCCAGGCGTTGAATCACCTGGGTGGCCAAGGAATCCGCGTCGTCGATCAGCACGGTTGTTCCGGCACGGATCTCGGAGAACACTGCCTCCAACTCCTCCACCGAGTGCGGATGACAGCGAACCGCAGCGCGGGAAGGCAACGTCTTCTCGACCGAGTCCAGGTAGGAGCTGCGGCCCGAACGCGTCGGCCCCACGACCAATAACGTGTCACCGGGACCCCAGCCGCGTGTCACGGGGGCGTGGTCCGTTCCCAAACCCATGAGGAGCCCTGAGACGGGGCCGCCCGGCCCGGACCAGTGATCGGGCAGCGGCCGGTACCGCGGCCAGACACTCGAGTCCGGGGCGGGAATCGTGACTTGAGAGAGTTTCGAATGTTCTGTGAGTTCCTCCTCGTGCGTTGCCGACCCATGGAGAACTCGTTCATTGGTGGCGGCATCTTGACCGGTGACTAAACCTCCACTGGGAATCGGAACCTGCACCACCGTGAGAGCGCCCCGAGACTGCTGCCCGCGGGATGTGGAGCACCTGTACGCGGCGGCGCCTTGCACGACCCCTCGTAGTGGCAGGGGATTGACCGCCGGAAGCTTGGGCCACTGCAAGAGTGCTTCGGGAGTCTGATCGGCCGGAAAGTACACGCGGGTCCGTCCCGCAGAGGATGCCCGCCCCACCGACAAGGAACGATCCCCGGACATGACCACGGCCACCCCGTTGTGCGAACCAGCCCCGGCCAGAGCCAGCAGTTCATCCTCCAGAAACGCCCACGACCCCGCCCGGAGGAGGGCGCAGCAGCGATCCCAGTCCTCGATCATCAGCACCGCAGCTTCGGATGCACCGTGGCGCGCCTCCTCAGAGAGGGACGAGAACCGCTGTGCCCCTTCGGAGAGACGATTGAGAAGGCCACTGATGGTCGAGACGTCCTGTGCGGAGGCGGCCCCGTGGATGAGACCGGTGTCCGACCAGCGTCGAGCGGGTCCTTCGATCATGGACGTGGCCGATATGACGTAGAGAGCCGGACCTGAACGGGCACGGACCAACTGCTCGAGGGCAGATAACAGCGTGCGTGATGTGTGCAGCGGTTGGCCGATGAGAAACAACGTGCCGTCTTCGAGGGGGCGCCAGGAGGCTCGGCCGGTCCAGTGTTCCACGGAGTTTTCCGCGGGTCCCAGATCCACGTGACCCAGTTCGTTCGGATGCGCCCGTGCAGCTTGAGGTAGGGGAGCGGGTACGGGTCGTACCGACGACACGTCCGGAGCGGGGGCGTCAGCCGGAGTCAGATGCTCACCGGTCGCGGCAACCCAACCCCGGTGGGTTTCGGCAATCTCGGTGACCACTCGCTGCACCCCGGGGTCCAGGCGGGTGCCAACCGTACCGACGGTCATGTCCGGCCCACCGTCGGCCAAACCCGTCCCGCCGAGCGGATCGTCCGAAGGCTGCCGTCCAGCGAGCCTGATGCGCACCTCATCCACCGGGGTCGCCGCGCACGTCGTGAGGATGGCCGTTTGAACTTCCACGGGTGCGCCGTGCCCAGAATCGATGAACGCTCGGCCCGGTGTCGTCGACGAAATACCCGCGGCCACAACCGCCCCGATGATATCCGCGGAATCCTGCTCGGTACGCACTCTGAGACACATGGCCTGAGTGATGTTGGCGCGCACGTCCGCGGGGACCGCTCCCTGGGGGCGCTGAGTCGCCAGGACCAGATGAATCCCCAGGGAGCGTCCCACGGTGGCGATTTTGGCGAGTTCGTCGCCGGCGGTCGAGAACGCGTCCGCGAGCATTTTGACCTCGTCGACCACGACCACCAGTTCCCGAAACTCCAGCTCCCGTGACGCGGGCGTGGTGGTCAGGAGGCTTTGGAAGTCGGAGAGGCCCAGGCCCGCCAGGAGGCGCTCGCGGCGTCGTAATTCGGAACGCAGGAACTCCAAGGCCCGCCGCACGTCCTCCGGCGCGAGGTCGGTCAGAAGCGTGGACCGGTGCGGCAAACCGGTGAGAGGAGACAGCGCGGCGCCACCCTTGAAATCCACGAACAGGAATTCGAGTCGCTCGGGCGAATAGCGGCAGGCCAGTGCGGCCACCAGCGTGCGGAGCACCTCGGATTTCCCACACCCCGTGGTCCCGGCGATCAACATGTGCGGGTGTTCATCACCGAGGGACAGACCCTCGGCACCGTGGCGAGACACGCCGATCGGGGCCTCCAACGATGGCACCCGGGCGCTCGCAGTCCACAGGTCAGGTATTTGCTCGGTCTCGGGAAAAATCACCTGGGAACCCACCGACGCGGGCAGCCCGGACACGTTCCGTAGGGCTGGAATCACGGACTGCACCCGTGACCACTGCTGCATTGCCCGGCAGAACTCCCGGGTCGTCACACTGTCCACGCGCAATGTGAGACGGCCTCGACCCGCGTTCGCATCCAGGCCGGGAACCGCGCCCGCAGCGTCGCAGAACAGGACCGCCGTGGACCTCCAGGACAGTACGGCACTCGATCCACTGCCCTCCGTCGAGTCTCCCGCCACCGAGACCACGATGCGCACGCGCTCCTTCGCGACCGGCAGAGCAGCGGCCGTCCGCGCCGAACACACTTCCAAGGCCGGGCCAGTCACCGACCGATGGCGCTGCGAGTCCACCACGCGAAGATTGGGGAGCAGCGGCGCTCGCCAGCCCGCTTCCGGATCCACGATGAGCTGGTGGAGCGCCCCGGGACCGGTCAGCAACTGCACCGCGAGGGCGTTGATCACGCCTTCTCGATGACGCGACGGCACGGCGAGCTCCAGGTGCTGCACTCGCGACAGGTCGATCAGCACCGGCGCCATTCGGTGCTCAACGGGAACAGCACCCGGCCCATCGCCCAAGTGGACCGCCGCTACGCGTCCGGCCTCACCCAGGTGCACCCATCGCTCGACTCGCTTGACAGAGGTGGGTGCGGATCCGTGGGTGGGAATCGCGATGGACACGCCGGAATCCAACCTTCGCAAACGATCCACGACCTCCGCCGCCGACGGCGCTGCCTCCCCGCAACGTCTCAGGTCCCGTTCCAGCGCGGCCGCCACGCGCGTGCGTTCCCGGGCTCTCGCGGCACGTCCCACGCTCCAACTGACCACGGCGATGATCGCGCCCAGGGCGCTGAAGAGCATGAAGAACCACATACCCGTGACCACGGTGATCACCACGCCCAGGACCAGGGGTAGAAGTCCCAGGAGCAAGCCCATGCGTGCGCCCTGTCCCGAAGCACGGGGGACCGTGATGATCTGAGAAGGGCTGTCGTCGTCGGTTGGTGGGGCTGCCCATGACACCCGGTGTCGAGCGGACGTGGCATCGGAGGGCATGGTCAACCGCAGCCATGAATCTCCGCACCTCAACCGGTCACCCTCCCGCAGCGGAACAGGCCCGGGCATGATCCGCACGTCAGCGTGATCCATCACGATCTCTGTCGCGTCACTCGTGGCGGCCCGCGTGGCCAGCCTGGGGATTCCCGCCATGGGTTCCAACCACTGAGAGCCCCTCGCAATGACCAGCTCCGTGCCGCAGGCGGCCCCGGACACGACCGTCAGCCTGGGACTGTTCTGGTGGCGGTCAGCATCCAGTCCGAGATCAGCACGGCACTGATCGTCACGGCCCCGACCATCATCCCCCGATCCATCACGGCCCGCGAGGTCACGATGCGGAACGTCCCGATCCGGAGAGTTCGCGCGTCGCCCCTCGGTGACGCGCAACGGCAGGAGAGGGAGCCGTGAGCCACTCGGAGGCGGCGTAACCGGACGAAGCGTGATCGTCGCGCCGTCCACCAGGGGTGGCTCGGCGAAACGAACCGAGCTCACATCGATACCGTCGGCCGTCAGCTCCGCGCGGGTTCCGATGAACGTGCAGATTTCCCGGCATACGCTGCTCCCGGCGGTGCCCGGCTCGGCGGTGATGGCAACCTCGTGGCTCTGAACCTCCGCCGCACCTGCCCAGCGCAGGCCGACCATAATTTCCATGGCCTCAGCACAGCACGCCACCTGATCACCACCCGCGCCGAACAGTCAACGTGTGGAGCGGTACGAAAGGCCCCGTGCGGCGTCGTCGTTGTGGAGCGTGCACCCCGTGCGGCGAGGAAAATTTCGGGAAATTACCGGATGACAGCGGTGGACAGGCAGGTCACGGGCCCGGGGTACGTGAGACAGTGGTGCCTATGAGACCCCGGAAGGTTGTCATTGTCAGTCGGATTTTCACGCCGGAACCGGCGGCGGCGTCGTTCAGGTTGCGCGCCCTGGCCAGGGGATTCGCCGCTGAAGGCGCGGATGTCACCGTGCTCACCACGCGCCCGCCGCGCGGCATGGTCGAATCAACCGCGGGCGAGCCGTACTCGGTCATCCGCGTCCCGGTACTGCGCGATGAATACGACTACGTGCGCGGCATTCCCCAATACTTGAGTTTCGATATCCAGGCCTTCGCGCGGCTGCTCGTCATGGACGCCGACATCGTGGTCAGCGAGCCCCCGCCCACCACGGGACTGGCCGTATGGGCATCGAGCGTGCTGCGGCGTCGTCCGTATATCTGGTACAACCCGGACGTGTGGACCGCGGCGACCATCACCATGGACGTGCCGCGGATCGTCACCGAACTCATGCGCGTGGCAGAGACCGTGTCGGCGCGCTGCGCGGGCGGCGTGATCACCGTGTCCGAGGCCATGGGCGCGGAGCTCGCCAAGGTCACGGGCGTGAAGCGCGACAAGATGTTCATCGCGGAGAACGGGATCGACACCGAGATTTTCACCCCGGACGGCCCTTCCGAGGACCTCGCCGACCCCTATTTCGTGTACGCGGGGTCAATGTCCGAGTGGCAGGGTGCGGACGTGTTCATCCACGCGCTCGCCCAGCTTCTCGACGAGCACCCCGACGTCAAGATCAACTTCCTGGGTCGCGGCTCGGACGTGGAACGCATGGAACGAGTGGCGCGAGAGGTGGCCCCGAACAACGTGGTCTTCGACGGCGTCCAGCCGCCCGAGCGCACCGCCGCCTTCACGCGCGGGGCGGTCGCCGCGCTCGCATCGATCGTGCCCGGTCAGGGCTACGACTTCTCCAAGCCCACCAAGGTTTATGCCGCCGCCGCGTGCGGAACGCCCGTGATCTACGCGGGTGCCAAGGGCGTGGCTGCCGACCTGGTCACGGAGAACGGCCTGGGCCAGGCGGTCGGTCACGACGCGAGCGAAGTGGCCGCGGCCATGCGCGCCGCACTGGAGCCCTCCGGTCTGCACGATCGCGATACAGGCGTACGACGCCGCTCGGACTGGGCCCGCGCCCACGCCTCCTTGGGTGCCTCGGGCCGCGCCGCAGCGAAATGGGTGCTCAGCGGATTCGTTCGGGACCGAGCGCGGTGACGGTCCACACAGCGTCAAGAAGGTACTGAACCAGCGGAGTCCGGTAGCTTAGGGCAAGATGTCTTGACCCTCACGGGGTCGTGAAGATGGTAGGGAGTAAACACGTGAACACTGATTTGGTGGTCGTGGGTTCGGGTCTGTTCGGTTTGACCGTGGCAGAACGAGCCGCCAGGGAATTGGGATTGAAGGTCACCATGATTGACCGCCGATCTCACCTGGGTGGAAACGCGTACAGCGAGAACGAGGAACGCACCGGGATCGAGGTGCACCGTTACGGCGCG
The DNA here is from genome assembly GCF_002295155.1 of Kocuria sp. WRN011. Classification (NCBI taxonomy): domain Bacteria; kingdom Bacillati; phylum Actinomycetota; class Actinomycetes; order Micrococcales; family Micrococcaceae; genus Kocuria; species Kocuria sp. WRN011. Next base: position 133,522 of record NZ_NSGI01000004.1, on the reverse strand, counting down.
CACCTGTTCCACACATCCAACGAGCGGGTGTGGGAGTACGTGAACCGGTTCACCGCGTTCACCAACTACGTGCACCGGGTGTACACCCGCCACAACGGCGAGGTGTTCCCCATGCCCATCAACCTGGGCACCATCAACCAGTTCTTCCGCTCGGCGTACTCGCCGGGTGAGGCCCGGGACCTGATTCGTGAACAGGCCGGCGAGCTCGCGGGAACCGACCCGCAGAACCTCAACGACAAGGGCATCCAGTTGATCGGCCGCCCCTTGTACGAGGCGTTCATCAAGCACTACACCGGCAAGCAGTGGCAGACGGATCCCAAGGATCTGCCCGCGTCCATCATTTCGCGCCTGCCGGTTCGCTACACCTACGACAACCGCTACTTCAACGACACCCACGAGGGCCTGCCGGTGGACGGTTACACCGCGTGGCTCGAGCGGATGGCGGACCACCCGAACATTGACGTTCGCCTGGAAACCGACTTCTTCGACGACTCCCAGGAGTTCTCCAAGTCCAACGTGGTGGGCCAGGTCCCGGTCATCTACACCGGCCCGGTGGACCGCTACTTCGACTACACCGAGGGCGACCTCTCCTGGCGCACCATCGACCTGGAAGAAGAAGTCCTGGACATCGAGGACTTCCAGGGCACCCCGGTCATGAACTACCCGGACGCGGATGTTCCCTACACCCGCATCCACGAGTTCCGTCACTTCCACCCCGAACGTGACTACACCAAGGACGCCACCGTGATCATGCGCGAGTTCTCGCGCTTCGCGGACAAGGGTGACGAACCCTACTACCCGGTGAACACCTCCGCGGACCGCGAGAAGCTGCTGGCCTACCGCGACCTGGCCAAGGGCGAGCAGTCCGTGCTGTTCGGCGGACGACTGGGCACCTACAAGTACCTGGACATGCACATGGCAATTGGCGCCGCACTGTCCATGGTGGACAACAAGATTGCACCGCACTTCACGTCCGGTGCACAGCTGAACAGCGGAGGCGTTGACGAATGAGCACTGTGAAGAACGAAGCGACCGCGACGACCAAGAACCAGACGGCGGATTCGGGCACCTGGCAGACCGTTGCGCACATCATCTTCCCGACCGATGCTGACACGGACACGCTGCCCCTGTTCGTGGACTTCAACGCTCAGCGCCACACAGCTGTGAAGTCCCTGCGTCCGTCCGAGGCGGGCGAGGAGCAGACGGTCGCTGCGGAGCAGGCAGATGCCGCAGCCTCCGCCCAGGCGAACCAGATCCATTCGGAGTACCTGTCCAGCGATCGCAGTATCCACATTCCGGCGCACACCCGTATCTCGCTGGGTACCTACTTCAACGCGTTCCCGGCCTCCTACTGGCGCGCGAACACCGCAGTGGACACGGTCCGCCTGACTGCTCGCACCACCGGACCGGCCAAGATCCTGGTCTACCGTTCCACTGCGCGTGGTACCTCCAACCGTGTGATTACGCTGGACATGGACGGCACCGAGCAGCACACTGACCTGCCGCTGACGAGCTTTGGCGACGGCGGTTGGTACTGGATCGACGTGGTCACTTCAAAGGCTGCCGTCGAGCTCGCATACGCAGAATGGTCCGTTCCCGAGCCCGAGGGCTTCACCCCCGGCACCGTGAGCGTGGCCATCACCACGTTTAACCGCCCCGACTTCTGCGTGCGCAACCTCAAGACTTTGGGCGAAGCCGACGCGCTAGCAGACGTGGTGGACCGCTTCATCATGACCGACCAGGGTACCGAGAAGGTTCGCGATGAGCCCGGCTACGACGAGGTCGTGGAGATTCTTGGTGACAAGCTGGTTCACATCGAACAGGGCAATCTGGGCGGTTCCGGCGGCTTCGCCCGCGGAATGTACGAGGCCACCATGGACGGCACCAGCCGCTACGTGATGCTCCTCGACGACGACGTGGACGTTCACTCGGAGAGTATCCGTCGCGCCGCTCGCTTCGCGGACTTCACCCGCCACAAGACCATTGTGGGTGGACACATGTTCAACCTGTACGAGAAGTCCGTTATCCACAGCTTTGGTGAACGTGTCAACGAGTACCGCTTCATGTGGGGTTCGGCGGAAGGTGTGCGCGAGGCTCATGACTTCGCTGCCTCCAACCTGCGTGTGACCCCGTGGATGCACCGCCGAATCGACGTGGACTACAACGGTTGGTGGATGTGCCTGATCCCCACGGATATCATCCGTGAGATCGGCCTGGCACTTCCCGTGTTCATCAAGTGGGACGACGCCGAATTCGGTCTGCGCGCCAAAAAGGCCGGTTACGATACCGTCTCCCTGCCCGGTGTGGCCGTGTGGCACATGCCGTGGACGGAGAAGGACGACACCATCGACTGGCAGGCGTACTACCACGCCCGCAACCGCTGGCTGGCCGCGCTGCTGTACAGCCCGTACTCCAAGGGCGGCCGTCTGCCCAAGGAATCACTGTTGACCGACGTGCGACACCTGGTGTCCATGCAGTACTCCGCCGCCGAGCTGCGGGCCATGGCACTCGAGGACTTGCTTGAAGGCCCGGAGCACCTGCACCGCACCATTGGTACCAAGCTCCCCGAGGTGCGTTCCACCCGCGGATCATTCTCCGACGCGCAGGTCAAGAAGGACCTTTCGGCCTTCCCGACCGTGCGCCGGAGCAAGCCGCTCCCGCACGGTGAAGAGCCGCACCCGCCCAAGAGCCGCATTGGCCGCGCCGCCAAGTTGCTGTCGGGTGCCGTACACCAGGTGCTGCCCGTCAAAGCGGACGAGTCGGATCACCCCGAGTCCCGCATTCCCGCCATGAACCTGCAGTGGTGGCGCATGGCCACCCTGGATTCCGCTCTGGTCTCCAGCGCTGACGGTTCCGGTGCGTCCTGGTACAAGCGCGACGATGCCACGTTCAAGCGCATGATGCAGCGTAGCCTGGCGCTGCACCAGCGTCTGTACCGCGACTGGGACAAGCTGGCCGAACAGTACCGCGCGGCACTGCCGGAGTTCACCTCACCTGAGGCGTGGGCTCAGACTTTTGCCGAGAACGGTCCTAAGAAGTAACTTTGCTCCATGCGCGACGCCGCACGTGTACGTTCGCGTGCGGCGTCGTCTTGTATCCGGTGACGCCGTCAAAGGTGCGTCACGAGGAAAGGATGGCACCACCGTATGAATGCTCCCGTTTCGCATCTGAAGCCCCCGGGACAGGATCGCGGGCTGCGAGACGTCTTGGCGAACAGGTTCCTGTTGAAGCTGATCGTCGACAAGGAAATTCAGATTCGCTACCGCGGAACGGTCCTCGGACTGCTGTGGTCCTATCTGAAGCCTGGCGTTCAGTTCCTGGTGTTCTACATCGCCATGGGCGTGTTCCTAGAACTCAATCGCGGCATCGAGAACTTCGCCGTGTACCTGTTCTCCGGAATTGTGGTCATGAACCTGTTCGGTGAGGTCTTCGGTAACGCGTCACGCTCGGTCGTGGCCAATGGCGGTCTGCTCAAGAAGATCTACCTCCCCAGACAGTTGTTCCCGGTCTCCAACTTGTTGGTCGCGTTCGTGCACTTCGTGCCGCAGTTGGCCATCCTGCTGATCGCGTGTTTCATCACGGGCTGGCGACCAGATCTCAAGCAGCTGCTCGCGGTCATCGTGGGCACCCTGATCGTGGCGGTCTTCTCACTGGGTCTGGGCATGCTGTTCGCCACGTTCAACGTGTTCTTTCGCGACGCGGAAAACATCGTGGACCTGATCGTCATGGTGGCCACGTGGGCCTCGCCCGTGCTCTACATGTGGATCATGGTGCGCGACAAGCTCTGGGAATGGGTGTACTTCGTGTACATGCTCAACCCACTGACCGTGGCGGTGGAACTGTTCCACTACGGTTTCTGGTTCCCTACCACCGACATGCCGCAGATCTGGCACGTGCCACCGCACCTGCTGACCTGGTGGACGCCACTGACCATTGTGGTGAGTCTGCTGATTTTCTTCATTGGCGACCGTTTGTTCCGTGCCCAAGAGGGCAACTTCGCGCAGGAGCTGTAAATCATCGTGTCCAGTACTGCTAGCAAAAACGTCAAGGAACGCACGGATCAGGATCTTGCGATCCGCGTGCAGAACATGAGCAAAGAGTTCGTGCTGCGCCACACCCGCTCCATGAAGGAAGCTTTCGTGTGGCTGGTCAAGGGCCGCAAGGGCGACCTCACGGCCAAGTTCAAGGCCCTCAACGATGTCTCCTTCGACATCTACGATGGCGAGACCGTGGCCCTGTTGGGCTTCAACGGTTCCGGCAAATCCACCTCGCTCAAGATGATTTCCGGAGTGATGAACCCGGATTCTGGCACTGTGCTCACGCGTGAAAAGGTCGCCGGTCTGATCGAGGTGGGCGCCGGTTTCCACCCGGACCTCACCGGACGCGACAACGTGTACCTCAACGGTGCAATCCTGGGGATGACCAAGGAAGAGATCGACGAGAAGTTCGACGACATCGTGGCCTTCTCCGAGATCGCGGAGTTCATCGACACCGAGGTGAAGTTCTACAGCTCGGGTATGTACCTGCGCCTGGCCTTCTCCGTGGCTGTCCACACGGACCCCGAGGTATTCCTGGTGGACGAGATCCTGTCCGTGGGTGACGAGCCGTTCCAGAAGAAGTGCATCGGCCGCATCAAGGACCTGGTGCGTCGCGGCAAGACCCTGGTGGTCGTGAGCCACGATCTGGGCCTGGTCATGGACATCTGCGAACGCGGCATCGTGATGGATCACGGTAACAAGGTCTACGACGGCACAGTGTTCGGCGCGGTGGCCCATATGCGCCACCAAGACCCGGAAGTCGTGGAGCGCGAGCACCGGGAGAACCTGGCCCGCGCTATCGAGGACAAGAAGCGTCACCGTGAGCGCGAGAAGGCCGAGGCCCTCGAACGCGGTGAAGAGTTCAAGCCCCAGTACGATCCCGATTTGGACGGGCCGCTCTCAGAAGAGGACGCCACCTCCGCCTGAAAGCTCCACACACGACGACGGCGCCGCGAGACCTGGTCTCGCGGCGCCGTCGTTCTGTATGCGGTTGGGATCAGTCGCAGCCGACGATCTCGTAGAGCTTGGCGTTCGGGCCCTGCTGATCGGTCAGGACCCGTTGCAACCGACAATTTCGTACAGCGCGGCTGATCCGTTGCGGTCGACGAGCTCCAGATTCTGGTCAATCACGGGATCGACGGCCGTGACACCGTCGTACAGGTGAGCCGCATCGGCACCACCGGGCAAGAACTGGGTACCGAAGTCCAGTACCCACTCTACGTCGAGTTCATCGGCAGCCTCACACGCGGGGCTGGTTGGGGTGGCGTCGTCGATGTCTTGAACAAGTGGTTGCAATAGTGGGTCGGGTTCGCCGACGTGATATTGAGTTACGGGGCGGTCAGCTACCGCGTAGGCCAAGGCGCCGCCATTCCACGGGTTGATGGCGATACTTTCATCCGGTGCCACGTGCTTATCGATGTTTTCGAGTAGTTGGTATTCCTCCAAGCTAAGAATATTGTCCCAGCCTTCCCATGTGTAAGCCTGCTTACCCCACCGAGTGGACTGCGTGAGTGAATCCACTTGGGAAAGAGGAACGATGGTTATGAGCATGACCACCGCTACGATCGGGTAGGTTGCGGTATGGCTCCTGCTTGGGGTCTGCTTTTCCAAATTAAACAAGCTGTTAATGCAGGTGACGGTGGCCTTTACAAGGTGGAAGGCACCCAGAGCGATCAACGGCACAGCGGTGAGTGGAAGTGTAGCGGCCAGACGATAGGAATCCGTATACCAACCGCCCACCAACCACTGGCGGACGGGGCCGTTCTCTCCGGCGGCTGCCACGGCGTAAAGGTAGACCAGCAAGAGGTGGGCAACTACGAGCCAGCGTAACTGGTGCCGGGAAATGGCCGCGTAAATTCCGGAAGCTGTCAGGATCACAAGGACCCAAGGAACTTCGTCGCGATCGTTGGTGCTATACAACAGTGCCTCCCCAACAGCTCGCGCGGTGGAGGTGAAACGGTCCCAGACATAATCGGTGCTCAGCGTGTTCCAAACCACCGACCAGGCAGCCACAGCCGCCGCTCCCAGGACAGCCAGAATTATCGCCTTCTTTCTCTTTCGGGCCACGGCTGCCGCCTGCAGGGCAAGCCACCAGGAAGTGGCACCGAGGGGGACTGCCACCGCTAACAAGGCGAGGAGTGCATTCGGCTGGGACAAGCACAGGGCCCCCAGGACCACCACCAGACACGCACCCAGGCGAATCCGGCCGGCAGTGTCGGGTGTGCGCGCGGTGGGGTCGACGGTCAGACGCGCTCCGAGCAGGCGCACGAGCAGGCCGAGGGCCACCGGGACCAGCGCCAAAGACAGAATGTTGGCGAACAACGGTCCCCATGCGATCAACCCGAGCGGAAAAATTCCGAAACCGGCTGAGGCAGTACCGGCAACGACACTTACCAGAGGGGAGGGCCCCAGGAGACAGCGTGCAAGATAAATGCAAGATGCAGTCCACACGAACCCTGCCACGGCTAGCAGCATTACGTTGTGGGCCGCCATCACATTGCCGCCGGTCAAAGGGACCATAAGCGAGGCGAACTGATGCCACGCGGCCGGGTACAGCGCGATGGTGCTGTCCGGGTTGGTCATCTGGTTGAGTGTGAGGGTGGAGCCATTGCCGGTATCTACGATGTATCGAATCGCGTTGAGATGAAAAATGTTGTCATAGCGTTGTGTGAGCGCCTCCGGGTGGCCAATCACCGAGATCAAACGGCGCACCATTAGGAGTGCGCCGATAGCCAGCCCCGCAGCGGCACCCACGGGGAACAACCAACGGTATCGGCCCACGGAATGGTGATGGACATTCTCGGAAGCGCCCGCGGCTCTCTGCCCTGCGTGATACCCACCGCGGGGGATGAGACGGCCCACCAGCCAAGCCAGAACCGTCAAAACCACCGCACTTATGGCCTGGGTCAGGGAGTTGTAGGGGACTCCCAGTAGATCCAGGACCACACCGGTGAGCCCCACTACAGCCACGCTGAATGCCGGGGCTGCTAAGACAATCCGAGCGGTGCGCTGGCCGAAGGCCCACTGCAGAGCCAGCCCCGGCAGCCACAGGAATGCTAGAACTGCTAGTAACGCAGGCAGGTACTGCCACCACTCCGTCAGCACGCGAGACCTGCAATTCGAGGATTGACTTGGGGCATGGTTCGGTCCTTGAAGATTGAGGAAGATTCGGGACAACTATAGATGAGCAACGTCCACGCCAAGTTCTGTCCGGTGGCACGGCCGGCACTACCGATTATTTTCATCCAAGCGCGGAATGCGCCGCGTAAGTGCTCAGCGGCACACAACGGTCAACAGGGTTCGGTCGGTTGCTTGTGGGAGAATACTCCGCGTGAGTCGTGCGTGGATCGTGATGCCTGTGTACAACGAAGGCCAAGTGGTGGGAGAAGTCCTGGAGAACCTCCGGAAGACTTTTCCCCACGTGGTCTGCATTGACGACGGTTCATCCGATGACTCCGCCCGCATTTGTCGTGAGGCCGGTGCCGTGGTGGTCAGTCATCCCATTAACCTGGGGCAGGGGGCCGCGCTGCAGACCGGTTTCGAGTACGCGCTGCAGGATCCGGACATGGATTGCGTGGTGACCTTCGACTCAGACGGTCAGCACCGCGTGGTGGATGCCTACGACATGGTCCAGCGCATTCGCTCCGGTGAGGCTGACGTGGTGCTCGGGTCCCGCTTCCTGGATGACCGCACGCAGGTCTCCAAACTCAAGCGACTGGTGCTGCGCACGGCGGCGTTCGTGTCCAAGTTCACGAGCGGCATGGACCTCTCCGACGCCCACAACGGCTTGCGTGCCATCAACCGAAAGACACTGCAACAGATCGACCTCAAGCAGAACCGCATGGCCCACGCGTCTGAGATCGTGAACCAGTTCGCGGAAATCAAACCGCACTGGGTGGAGCATCCCGTGGAGATCATTTACACGGACTACTCCAAGGGCAAGGGCCAGTCCCTTCTCAACGGCGTGAACATCCTGACCGAACTGTTCGTGAAGTAACCGGGGGCTATTCACAGTGACGATTATTGTTCAGTTACTTCTGGTGCTTGCCGTGGGCTACGGCGCGCTCACTCTGGTGCGCGGGGGAGTCAACGCCAAACACCAGGCCATTCGCCGCCTGGTCGCTCTTGCGTTCTTCGTGTTCGCCGCACTATCCATTTTCGTGCCGGACATGGTGACCCATATGGCGCGCTTTCTGGGTATCGGCCGCGGTACTGACCTGGTGCTCTACGGGTTGATCGTGTTGTTCATGATCACCCAGTTCACGAGCGCGCATAATCGCCGCATCCAGGAAACCAATACCACGCGCTTGGCCCGTCACATCGCCATTTCCGAGGCCGAGAAGCCCTGGCAACCCACCCGTGATCACTCCGACCGCCGTTCGGTGCGCGCCTTCAAACACACCTCGCCTTTGGGACCGCCACCCGCCGAGGCCGCTCGCACCGGTTCCACGGCCGTCTGAGCCTGGGTTCCCGGCTGGCTTGTACGGCCGTGTCCAGGGAAATCAGAGGCTATCGACCCACGTCGTTAACATCTGACCGGTAGCTTTGTTCGTCATGAACTCTTCGCGAAAAACCCGTACCTCCGTCAATTTTGGGCTGCTGATTCTCCGCGTAGTCGTGGGCATCACCTTTGTGATGCACGGCTGGCAGAAGTTCAACGAGTGGACCATTAGCGGCACCACCTCCAACTTCGCCGAGATGGGTGTTCCCCTGCCGGAGATTGCCGCGCCCTTTGCCGCTTTCACCGAGCTGATCGGAGGTATCGCGCTGATTGTGGGACTGTTCTCCCGCATTGCCGGCCTGTTGCTGGCGGTGGTGATGGCCGGCTCCATCTACTTCGTGCATGCACCCGCCGGATTCTTCGTCTCCGACGGCGGTTTCGAATTCGTCATGGTGCTCGGCGCCGCAGCGCTGGCCATCGCGTTCACCGGTCCGGGTCGTATTGCTCTGGGCGGTGCGCTGACCCATCGCCGAGGCGTGAGCATCTTCGCGTAGTGGTCTCACGCAGCGTCTGACTCGCACACATCTGTATGCGTTTACATTTTTGGTCACTAGATGACACGGTCAAGACCCTGGTCAAACCCGAAATGCGCTAGTTGTCCACAGGTTGCGGGGAGTGGAATAACAGCTCGCGGAGTTTTCCCCTAGGTTCAGTTACGAACTAGCCATTCAGTTGGGTTCGGGGGAACCCCAGGGGGAATTATGGCCACAGTGGTAGCTGAAGACGCTATTGGGTTGATCGAGGCGGACGTCAGGGAGCAGATCCGCAGAAGCGGATTGGACCCGCTGCACGAGGTGGAATCCACGCGCCGTATTGTCGACGCCGCCGTCGAGGACTACGACCTGCGTTCGGCTCGTGCTGGCCTGCCCCGCGTTGATGATCTTGCCGCCGTGCGTAAAAACGTTCTGGACTTGGTGGCCGGCTATGGACCGCTTCAGCCGTATCTCGATGACCCCGACATCGAAGAAATCTGGATCAACGGCCCCGCGGAGATTTATGTCGCCCGGGCCGGCGAGTCCGAGCTCACCAGCTTGGTGCTGAGCGAAGTGCACGTGCGCACGCTCGTCGAACGGATGCTCAAATCATCTGGGCGCAGGTTGGACCTCAGCTCCCCGTTCGTTGACGCTGCGCTCCCGGACGGTTCCCGTCTCCACGTGGTGATTCCGGATGTGACGCGCAAGCATTGGGCGGTCAACATCCGGAAGTTCGTCGCTCGTGCTCGTCGGCTTCAGGACCTGGTGGCCCTTGGGTCCCTCAGTACTTCTGCGGCCAAGTTCCTGGAAGCCTCGGTCGCCAGCGGGCTCAACATTCTGGTCTCCGGTGCGACGCAGGCCGGAAAAACCACCATGCTCAACTGTCTGTGCTCATCCATCGGCCCGCGGGAGCGCGTGGTGACAGTTGAAGAGATTTTCGAGCTCAAGGTGGCGCTGCGCGACGTCGTCGGCATGCAGTGCAGGCAAGCGAATCTGGAAGGTGCGGGTGAGATTCCGCTGCGGCGCCTCGTGAAGGAAGCGTTGCGGATGCGCCCGGACCGCTTGATCGTCGGTGAGGTTCGCGAGGCCGAAAGCTTAGACATGCTCATTGCGCTGAACGCAGGCTTGCCAGGGATGTGCTCCCTGCACGCCAACTCTGCTCGGGATGCAGTCACCAAAATCTGTACGTTGCCCCTGTTGGCGGGCGAGAACATCAGCACGGCCTTTGTGGTTCCCACGGTTGCCTCGTGCTTCGACATGGTTGTGCATTGCCACCGCAACAACAACGGCCATCGGTTCGTGGCCGAGATTTTGGCTGTGGGCAACCGGGTGGAGAACGGCATCATCGAGACCTATCCGCTGTTCCGCCACGTCGACGGCGAACTGGTGCCGGTTGCCGCCGAAGTTCCCTCGCCGGAAAAGTTCTTGAGGTCGGGCTACCAGCCCTCGGCACTTCTGGAAGGCGCGCCGGCTGCCAAGGCACCCGCCCAAGGGCAGACGTCAGCGAAGAAGACTCGAGCGAAAACCTCATGAGCGCGTTGTTGGGCGTCCTCATGGGGGCCGGGGTTTTTCTCATCTGGTGGTCGTTCTGGAATCAGCCGACCAGCAAGAAGACCCGACACGCGCGCACTGGCCGGTTGAAGACCTCGCTGTTGCGGGCTGGTCTACCCAATGTGGCACCGGCAACGTTGGTCGCCGTGAGTATCGCCGTCGCTGTGGTGACGGGGCTGGCTGTGACGGCCCTGACGTCGGCCCCCGCCTTCGGCCTGTGTGCCATGTTGGTCGCGGGCTACATTCCCTTCTGGTTCATCAAACGACGTGGCGAGCGACGCTCGGCTGTGTTGCGTGAAGTGTGGCCCGATGTGGTGGACCATTTACGTTCTGCAATTCGGGCCGGCATGGGATTGCCCGAGGCGCTCATGCAATTGCAGTACCGCGGTCCTGAGGTACTCCGCCCCGCCTTCGGACAATTCGCAGCCGATTACCGGGCCAGCGGTCAGCTTCATGGTTCGTTGACCCTGCTGAAGAATCGCCTGGCGGATCCGGTCGCCGACAACATCGTGGAGGCCCTACGTGTGACCCGTGAAGTGGGCGGCACCGACCTGGGCAAACTGCTGGGCACCTTGTCATCGTTCCTGCGGGAGAACGAACGGACCCGGAGCGAACTCGAGGCACGACAGTCCTGGACCGTGAACGCGGCTCGACTGTCCGTTGCTGCTCCCTGGCTCGTGTTGGCGTTGATGTCCACCCAGCCGGCCGCCATCGAGGCGTACAACACTCCCACCGGAGCATTGGTGTTGCTGGGCGGTTTGGCGATCTCCGTCGCTGCCTACCGACTGATGCTGCGACTCGGAGCACTCCCCACCGAGCGGAGGGTGCTGCGATGAACACATGGACCACAGGAGTTCTCATTGCCCTGGTCCTGGCCGGGGGACTGTGGCTGATGCTCAGCGCCGTGCGTGCCGTCGGAGCGCCCAGTTTTGCCGACCGCATTGCGCCGCAGTTGCGCATGGTTCAGGTCAGTTCCGCCTTGAACCGACGCGGAGTCGTGAGAGCCAGTCGAACAGCTGGAAACGACCGTGTCGGGCCCGTCCTCCAGCAAGCACTGACGTGGGCCACCGACAAGATAACTCCCTTCGCCGGAAGCGCGTCGGTTCTTGAGCGACGACTCATTCGGGCGGGTCTCGATAAGTCGGTGGTCGACTACCGAGCGGAGCAAGTGGTCTTCGCGGTGCTCGGTGTTCTGATCGGCAGTGTCTTCAGCATCGGCCTCATTCTGCGAGGAGACGTGAGCGTCGCCATCGTCATGGTCGGAGCGGTCCTGGGCGCCTTCTGCGGGGTATGGGGCAGAGATTTTCTCCTGAAACAACGCATCGCCAAACGGGAGAAGCTCATGCTTGCAGAGTTCCCGGCCGTGGCCGAACTCATGGCCTTGTCCGTGGGCGCGGGGGAGAGCGCCGTCGGAGCCCTGGAACGAGTGTGCCGTGTTGCCGAAGGCGAGCTTGTCGACGAGTTCAGGCAAGTCCTGGCACAGACCCGCGCAGGATCGGGGCTGGTCACGGCGCTCCAGGATTTTTCCTCCCGTACCGACGTCATTCCGCTGGGACGGTTCGTGGACGGCATCATCGTGGCCATCGAACGGGGAACACCGCTGGCCGAGGTCCTGCGCGCTCAAGCCCAGGACGTCCGCGATCACGATAAGCGCGTCCTGATGGAGATCGCGGGCAAGAAGGAAATCGCGATGTTGATACCCGTCGTGTTCTTCGTCCTTCCACTCAGCGTTGTCTTCGCCGTGTTCCCCGGATTGGCCGTCCTAGAAATGGGTTTCTGATCTCTACCCAATGACTTCACCGAATAAGAGTTAGCAATTATCAAAGGAGCTAGACATGAAATACCGCCTATTAGTGACCACACCGTTGTTCGCGCTGTTGACCTTGAGCAATGCACTGCATTCTCGTTTCAGCGATGAGGACCGCGATCGTGGGGACGTACCCGGTTGGGTCATGCTCACGCTGATGTCCGCAGTGCTCGTCGCTGGCCTGCTCCTCATCGCCCGTCCCGCACTCGAAGGCCTGTTCCAGGATGCGATCAACCGAGTCTCCGGTCTCTGAGGACAACAGGGACGCGGGTAATGCCGTCGCCGAATATGTGATGGTCCTGGCGCTCGCCGTGGTCATCTTCGCGGGCATTCTGCAGTTGGGCTTCGCTTTGCACGTGCGTAACACCCTGATTGACGCCGCCGCAGCCGGCGCGCGGTACGCCAGTTTGGCGGACCGCACCGACGACGACGGCGTCGCTCGCGCCCGCGGGATTATCGCCAACTCGGTGGGTGAGAGCTACGCCCACAACGTGAGTGTCTCGCGAACTCAGGTGGGATCATTGCCCGCCGTTGAGATCACCGTGGTCGCGCCACTGCCCGTGGTCGCAATGTTCGGTCCTCCGGAATCGTTGAATGTGAGTGGTCATGCCGTGGTCATGGACTAGTCGCGTTTTACGGGGGCGCATGCCCGCGTCACCGGCTGTGGAACCTGATCATCCGGATCGGGGCAGTGCCATCGTGGAATTCGTCGCGTTGGGGCTGCTGTTGCTCATCCCTGTGTTCTATTTGGTGGTCACGGTGTCTCGGGTGCAAGCAGGTTCTTTCGCCGTGGTGGCCGCATCTGAACAAGCTGGCCAAGCCATCTCGGTCATGGAAGCGGATAGCTTCAATCAGGCTGCCATTCATGAGATTGCCGCGGTCGCCGCCCTGGATCACGGGTTCGACGCGCAGGACCTCGCCCTTGAGGTGAGCTGTTCCGATGGCTCGTGTACTTCACCCGGTGCAGTGGCAACGGTTCATGCTCGTCTTACCGTGGGGCTCCCTGCTGTTCCGGGGTTCGTGACGGCCAACTTGGCCACTCTCAATTCGGATGTCACGGTCGTGTCCGGGAGGTATTCGTGACGATTCTGTCTGACATCGAACGTCCTTCTCGCTGCACACGTCTCGTGACGTGCCTGTTGCGCCGGTTTCGGGGCGATCCTCGTGAACGGGATTCCGGACAGACCACCATCGTCCTCTTGGCGTTCACTCTGGTCACTCTGCTGCTGGTCATTACGATCATGGCCATCACGAGTGTGTACATCGGAGAGAGGAAACTTCAGTCCCTGGCCGATCGGGCATCCAGCGCTTCCGCGGATACCTTCACCGACCTGGATCGAACGGCGGGAGCGGCACCGTCGCCAATCCTGACGCACGACGGCGTGGCGGGAGCGGCGTCGAGCTACCTTGGAACCGTGGGTGCTTTTGATGAGGTGCAGCAGCTATCACTGGGTGCACCGACCGGAACCTCTGACGGGCTGACTGCGCAGGTCACCTTGAACGCCGTGGTGCACCCGCCGGTGGTGAACTACATTATTCCCGCGGGCGTTCCAATCACTGCCACCGGTGACGCGCGAGCGGTCATGGGGCGCTAACCGGGTGCCATCGAAATCTTGGGTGAGGGAAATGCCCGTGGGAGACTCAAAATTCACTTTTTCCTCACATGAGACCTCAGTACTTCTCCCACCCCCGCGGCAGCACCGCTTCGTGGTCGAATTCATCGCGTTGGCTGACCTTGCCGTCGCGGTCGATCAGCGTGATCGCTTGGGAGGACCCGCGTTGAGTTCCTCCGGTGATTTCCGCGCCTGAGTCGGCCACCACGTTGATGAGCTCCACCGTGGATCCCACGTGCACGTTGTCCAACAGCACGCTGTTGCGCACCACGGCACCGGCCTCGATCACGCAGTTTTGGCCGATCACGGAGTGTTCGACCGTGCCGGCCACGCGCGCGCCGGGAGCGATGAAGGAGTTGGTGACGGCGGCGTCGTCGTTGACGAAACCCGGCAGGAGCGGAACCTGACCGGTCCAGATGGGCCACCCGAGGTCGTCGAGGGTCGCACCGTTGCCGTCGATCAACTGCATCTGCGCGGTCCAGTAGGACTGCACCGTGCCCAGGTCCATCCAGTAGCCCAGATGGCGGTGCTCGAACACCTTGTGGTGCTCCATGAAGTAGGGGATCAGGTCCTCGCCGTAGTCGGCAAGCTGACCGAGCTCGTCCTGCAAGGTGTCCAAAGCGGAGAGCAACTTGTCCGTATCGAAGAGGAACATTTCTCCCGCAACGAGCTGGCTGGCAGGATCCTCGGGCTTGTAGGCGAATGAGGTCACCGCACCGGACTCATCCGTGGTCACCACGCTGTAGCGGGAGGTGTCCTCGTCCACGTGGGTGGTGACCATGGTCAGATCCGCGCGCTTGGTCAGGTGGGTGTCGATCACGTCGCGGAAATCCACGGTGTAGAGGTGGTCGGCCGAAAGTACGAGCACCAGATCCGGATCGGCATCACGAATTAGCTCGGCCTGACGGTAGATCGAATCCGAATTACCGGAGGCGAAACCCTCACCGTTGCGGCCCTCGAATGGCGGAAGGATCTGCAGCCCGCCGTGGGAGCGGTCCAAATCCCAGGGGCGGCCGTTGGCCAGGTACTTGTTCAGGCTGTGGGGGAGGTACTGCTGGACCATCCACACGTCAGGAATATGAGAGTGCGCCAGGTTGGACAGGGAGATGTCGATCAACCGGTAGGTGCCACCCACGGGCAGGGCGGGTTTGACCACGTTGTCAGTGAGTGCCCCCAGCCGCGATCCTTTACCTCCGGCAAGAACAAGTGCGAGAACCGTGGGACGCTCCATAGTCACCCTCCTGATTGTTGTGGCAGGGCACCAGAATAGCGGCACTGAAGGACCCGCACGTATGCCGTAAAGTGGTGTCCCATGGCCTCTATTGATTTTGCAGCTGAAATTCGCGATCTGCGCTCCACCTATGCGTCCGTGGAGGCCGTCACAGACGTTGCCGCGCTCGAGCGGGAAATCGCCGAGCTCTCCAAGCAGGCCACGGCCCCGGATCTCTGGGACGATCAGGACCGGGCACAAAAGGTCACGTCGCAGCTGTCCCACAAGCAGTCCAAGATGGACCGCCTCAAGAAGCTCAACGAGCGCATCGATGACCTGGAGGTCATGGTGCAGTTGGCCGAAGAGGAAGACGATCAGGACACCCGCGACGGCACGGTGGAAGAGCTTGAATCCATCCGCAAGGCGCTGGGCCAGCTCGAGGTCCAGACCCTGCTGGCCGGTGAGTACGACGAGCGCGAGGCCGTGGTCACCATTCGCTCCGGCGCCGGTGGCGTGGATGCCGCTGACTTTGCCGAGATCCTCATGCGCATGTACCTGCGCTGGGCCGAGCGTCACGGCTACCCGACCAAGGTGCTGGATACCTCCTACGCTGAAGAGGCGGGCCTGAAGTCCGCCACATTCGAGGTCAAGGCCCCGTACGCGTTCGGCACGCTCTCGGTCGAGGCCGGCACGCACCGCCTGGTGCGCATCTCGCCGTTCGACAACCAGGGCCGCCGCCAGACCTCGTTCGCCGCGGTGGAAGTGATTCCGCTGATCGAGTCCGATGACACCGTGGAGATCCCCGAGTCCGAGCTCAAGGTGGACGTGTTCCGCTCCTCGGGCCCCGGCGGTCAGTCCGTGAACACTACGGACTCCGCGGTGCGCATGACCCACATCCCCACGGGCATCGTGGTGTCCATGCAGAACGAGAAGTCGCAGATCCAGAACCGCGCCGCCGCCCTGCGCGTGCTGCAGTCCCGTTTGTTGCTGCAGCGTCAGGAAGAAGCGGACGCCAAGAAAAAGGAAATGGCCGGGGACGTCAAGGCATCCTGGGGCGATCAGATGCGCTCCTACGTGCTCAACCCGTACCAGATGGTCAAGGACCTGCGCACCAACTATGAAGAGGGCAATCCCTCCAACGTGTTCGACGGTGGCATCGACAAGTTCATCGACGAAGGCATTCGCTGGCGTGCCGACGCGCGCCAGCACGACGAAGACTAAGGAGCTCTCGTCCAACGACGACGCCGCCCCGCCCAGCAGGTGCCCCAGGGCACCAGGGTGGGGGAGCGGCGTCGTACTGGGTGAGACCCGCTGAAGGAAGTAACGGCCCATGGCCAAGAAGAAGAACGATGACGGCCGCCAGATCGTGGCCAACAACAAGAAAGCCCGGCACGATTTCAACATCTACGACACCTATGAGGCCGGCCTGGCGCTCATGGGGACCGAGGTGAAGTCGCTGCGCATGGGACGCGCGTCCCTGGTGGACGCGTTCTGCCAGTTCGACCGCAGCGGTGAGCTGTGGTTGGAACACGCGCACATCCCGGAGTACCTCCAGGGCTCGTGGACCAACCACTCGGCACGGCGCCGCCGCAAACTGCTGTTGCACCGCTCCGAGCTGGACAGAATCGCGAGCAAGACTCGCGAGGCCGGCTACACCATCATTCCGCTGTCCCTGTACTTCGTGGACAACAAGCGCGTGAAAGTGGAGATCGCCGTGGCTCGCGGTAAGCGCGAGTACGACAAGCGCCAGACCCTGCGTGAAAAGCAGGACAACCGTGAGGCCCAGCGCGCCATGCGGTACCGCAACATGGGGGCATAAACCCGCGTGTTGACGCGTTACACGGGTGCGGCGTAAGCTGATGTGTCCGCGACCGAGAGGGAGCGGGTTTGGTAATTGAATACGGGGATGATCGGTTTCGACGATGTGAGTTGAGACAAGGGAAGCGGGTCGAGGACGCAGAGTTATCTCGTAAACGCTCTCTGCAACACAATAAGTGCCGAATCTAAGCGCACTGACTTCGCTCTCGCTGCGTAAGTAGCGACAGCAGTCTGGCAGCCCAGGTTTACCTTCGACCTGGATCCTGCCATCAGCTAGAAGGTCACTGCTGCGAACGCAGGTTACGGGCGTTCGTGGGACTCTTACGTAACTGAGTTCGGCGGCCACCTGTGTGTGGGATGGCCGGAACTGAGAAACCTATTAGCACACTGCACCCGGAGAAGCCTTGACAATGCTGCATCGGACGGGGGTTCAATTCCCCCCATCTCCACAAATTTCCCGTATCGGGAGAAAGCCTCGCGTTGTATACGCGGGGCTTTTTTCATGCGGTTTTCCCAATGTTTATTTTGGTCGTCACTTTGATGTTCAGTCAGCGCAGAATCACCGTGCTCCCCGTCAGGCCCAGCGCCTTCATCTCGGCCTCGATGGCGAACACGATTGCGCCCCTCACCTCTGGGGAGAACAACAGTTGCTGCCCGGTCACGGGATCGGGGAGGGGATGGTCCAAGGCGTTGACCAGCATCCGATAGACGTCGTTGGCTGTCATGGGGGTGCCGTTGCGCACGGCAGCGTTCCACACCGGAACCCACGTGCGGTCCCATGCCTGATGCAGGGCGCGGGGTGCCAGGGTGGTCAAGGCTTTGTGTGGACTGTAGCCGTGAGACGCTGGCAAGACCTTGCCGATGGCCTGGGGGAACATGTGCATGGCCTCCATCTCGGCTCCCGCCATCCCCAGTGACTTACTGACCAGGGGCGCTGTGCTGTAGCTCGAGAACCCCAACTGACCTCGGCCGACATCCACCAGCCCCTGCTCAGTGGCGTGGACCGCTCGCGCCGCCGCAGAACGCAGGGGAGGGACAGCGCCGCCGCCCGCGCCCATTGCCAGGAACACGGGCGCCTTCGCGGCAGCTACCGCGCCCCTTGCCCCACCGCGGCCCAAGACATCTAGGGCACCCATGGCCGCGGGGACACCCTCCAGTGCCAATCCCATGGCCGGGAACAGGGGAGACATGTGTTGGAATGCGTCGTACTCGACGGCGAACGGACTGTGTTTGATGGCGTCATCCACTCCCATGAGAGTCGCCAGGGGCACGTTGGTCCAGAAGGCCAGGAGGTTCACCCACGGCAGCAGGACCTTGTTCGCCACCGCATTCACCGCACGGTTTCCCGTATCCGCGCTCGTGATGGGTTGGAGCAGTCCCCGTGCTGGTGGGGGAAAGGTCCACTCGGTCTGGGTGGTCCAGTCGGGGGCGCTACCGGCCTGGGCAGCGGGAGGTGCTGGGGCGGCGTCGTCACCCAGGGGGCTCTTGGCGAGCCCGGAAGGGTCGGCAAAATCCACGGGATCGTGGCCGGCGAAGACCGTGGTTGAGGGGCTGTCCGTATAGAGCAGCGGGTCGGGAGTGAGAAACACACCCTGGCCGGGGTCGTACAACCGGGATGGTGAATCGTAGAGATCCAGAGCGTGGTTGAGGGACATGCCGCGCCAGCGCGCAGCCACGGACGGCGCGGCCAGGGGAGCGTGGCCATCACCGGAGAGGATGAGCGGTTCACCGAACGTCCCATACCGGTGCCGCTCGACCACCGCCCCGGAGGTGTTCGTGACGCACATGCTGGATCGTCCGCCATCGACATGAAGGAAGTGTCGACCCTGCTGGTCGGTGATGCACAGCGGCAGTCCTCGCAGCGGATGGGGCGTGAACTGACGCAGGGTGCCCGGCGCGCCTCGGCGCTCCTCGAGCGGCTGGCCGTCCCACCACGTGCGCGTGAACGAGCCCTCGGAATCGACGCCGCCGATCACGCGGGACAGCGCATCGTACGCAAAGGTGGCGCGGACGGCACCGCTGGTGTTGTCCCGGATCTCGACCACGCGACTGAGCGCGTCGACGTCGTAGACCCACCGGTTATCGCGCGAGCGTTGGCCGTCCCCGTGATAGGTCAACGGTTGGCCGTTCACCGAGAGGAGGCGGTGGTCCGGGCCCAGCGTCAGCAGCTCCGTGACAGGCGGGGCGCCGGCGCGCGAACGGGTCACGCTGACGCGCGCATCTGCCTTGTTCAGCACGTAGGACTCGCGCACGGTGGCGGCTGCTGCGGCAGCCGTAGCCGCGGCCAGAGCAGTTGCATGATCCTGGGGTGTCCAAACATCCGCCATGAGGCCCGGATCGAAGCCGCTGCGCACTTCCACGACCCGGTCCTTGGTGTCGAAAGTGTGCAACGAACTGTTCTTCGGCTCGGTGAGAATCCGAGTCAGCGCACGGTGCCCGCGCGGGTCGTAGCGCCCGTCCCAGCGTTCGAACACCATGCCGTTGCGGAGGTGGCGGACACTGACCAGGCGATCCAGATCGTCGTAGTGGAATTCGCTGACCACACCGTTGGGGAGGGCCAACCTCGTGGGCAACCTCATGTGACTCATCGACGCGAGGACTTCCCCGGGTGTTCCGCCCAAACTCCCCGCCGTCAGTAGTTGCACGTGCGTCGATCGCCCGGCCAGGTCATAGGTCGTGCGTTCGCTGCGGCCGTCCGGGTACCGGAGAATGCTCGTGCCGGCGGTGTCGTCATAGGTCAGGTGAACCGATCCGCGGTCCGTGGTCTCCTCGATGAGCCTGTGCAGACTGTCGTAGCGGCGCTGCGCCGTGTCCCCGGACTGTGAGGCCTGAATCAGCCGTCCCAACGGATCGTAGGAGAATTCCTGAGCCGGTACCGTGCGCGCACCGGCCGCCGCAACGGTTTCGCGCCGAACGGCGCAGCCCGCCGCGTCCAGATGGTGCCGAACCCGATGACCGGCCGGTGAGACATTCTCGATCCATGCGCCCGCCGGATCGTACGCGGTGTGCCACGCGGCCCCGCCCGGCAAGAGAGTCTCGTGCACGCGGCCGAGCGCGTCATAGGTCCACGACGTGCCAGCGTCCTCTGGATCGGTGAGCTGCGCGAGCAGACCGTCAGGCCCGTAGTCCCAGTGCGTGTGCAGCCCGAGACCACCCGGGTCGACCACGGTGTCCCGCAGCTGCCCCCACGCGTCCCACGCGAAGTCCAGGACCACGTTGCCCGGTTCGCGGCGGCGAGTCACGCGCGCGGCGGCGTCGTACTCGAGTTCCGTGCGGCCGTCCGGGCCGACGACGGCGCTCGGCAGCCCCCGCGCGTTGTACTCGTACGTCCACGTGATCTGCCGTTGGAAACCCGGGGAATCCTTGGTGACCGTCAGGCTCTGCAGATCGCCGAACGGGTTGTACGCGGCGTCGTACTCGGTGCCCACACCGTCGGCCGCAGACTCCAGCCTGCCCAGCGTGTCGTGCTGGAACGTCAGGATCCGCCCGTGGGGTAGCTCCATGCCGGTGACCCGGTCGCCGCCGTCGTAGCGGTAGCGGGTGGTGACCGGCTGTTCAGCGGTCGGATCGTGGTCGAAGGCCCAGCTCACGTGGGCCGTCACGCGCCCGCGCTCGTCGTAATCCCACGTGCTGCGGGTCAGTACTCGCGTGGGCGCGCCCGCCGACGGCGCTCCCTCCTCCGTGACTTCGAGCAGTCGGTCCTCGACACCCCAGCGATACCGCCGCAGCGCGCCGGTGGGTAGGCGGAGCGTTGCGAGCCGACCCCAGAGGTCGTAGTCGAGGGTCGTGAGAGCGCCCGTGGGCCCGATCAGGCGTATTAGTCGACCCGCGCGGTCGTAGGCGGCATGGCTAGTGCGTTGTTCAGGGGTCCCGACCGCCTGGGTTTCTCGCAGAAGAAGCCCGCGTTCGTCGAAGGTCCGCCGCGTGATGGTGCCTACCGGGTCGGTCTCCTGGACGGAGTGCCCGAGATGATCGACCCGCTGCGTCCAGACCCGCGGTTGATCGGAGTTCGCGGCCTGTCGCACGGCCACCACACGGCCCAGGACATCGCGGTCCAGCTCTGCCGTGATGAACTCGTCCGCAATTTTCGGTTCCGCGGTATCCCCGCGCGGTTGTTGGGTACGCACGGGCAATCCCGCATCGCCGAACCACGTGCGATAGCTGGACCCCGTGCCGTCTGAGGACGGGGAAACAAGGTTCTCGACCTGCCCCAGCGCGTTGCAACTGATAGTGACCACGCGACCGCCGGGACCGGTGATGCGTAACGGGTGGCCGGCGGCGTCGTACCCGAAAGTGGTTTCCAGACCGGCGTGATCGGTGTCTTGGATCATGCGGACCAGACGGGCGTCCTCCGGTCCCGCCAAGGCGTACTCGAAGGTGGTGCGGCCACCGTCGGCTGGAGTCACGGAGATGAGCCGCCCGCGAGAGTCATGCTCTAGCCGCGTGACGCTCAGATCCACGGTGCCGTCAGGTCGCGTGATGCCCGGTTGCTCGATTCGTTCCAGCAGTCCGCTGGCTCCGGGGTCTGGGCCATCCAGATCGTAGAACCAGCGCTTCACAGCCCCGGACTCCGAGGTGGAACGCGTTACCAATTGGAAGCGCGGCTCGTACTGGTTGATCTGCAGCGTCCGGCTGGGGGCCAACCCGGGGAGGGCCGTACCGACCTCCGACCGCAGGAGATTTCGACGCGCGCACGGGTTGGGGTTGTCCACGTCGAAGAGCATGCGGTGGCGGATCCCGTCCGGCGCGGTGAGGGCCGTGCAATTGCCCGCGCGGTCGTACTCGAAGTACCGGGGGACCACTCGAAACGAGCCGTCAGAGATCAGGCGGAAGCGATGTTCCAGGAGGTCGCCTCGGTAGTTGAACGTGTGCGAGTGCAGCGAACCGTCGGGCGGCATGACCGTGGTCTGCGAGGCGGGAACCGCCAGGTAGGTCTCGTTCACGGGGACGTACTGCAGCTGCTCGTAGCGGAACTGGAACTCCTCACCACCCACCAGTTGACGAGTGACGGTATTGAACGCCCACCCGGCCTCCGGACCGGCGTAGTCGGTTTCCAGGTAGGTCCGCTCCTCGGCATCCCTGATCCGCACGATGTTGTGCCGCATGGCTGGATGATCGGAGCGCTGCTCATACTCGTAGCCGGTGGTCGGTCCGCGGGGGAATTGTGCGGTGGGCGGCAGCCGGACGCACACCAGATGCTCGATCCCCGGATCGTGTCCGTATTCCACGGCGCGTGTTCCGGTGTGATCGGTGATGCCCTCCAGCAACCCGCAATTGCCGTAGCGGAAGAACAATCCGCGAGCCTCCTGGTCCAGGACGGAGGTCAGGCGGCTGAGCTGGTCGTAACTGAGGTGGACGTGATTGCCGTGTCGGTCGGTCACGGAGACGAGCGGAATGCGCTCAGGATCGGTCCACCCGGCGGGTCGAGTGAAAACCTGGACCAGCCCGCCCGGGTGTTCCAGGTGGTACGTCTCTGATGCCTCCGTTCCGCGCCGCAGATTCATCGCCGCTTCCGCGGGCGGATCCCCGCCGTTCCCGTTGTCCGTGAAGGTCATTTCCTGCAGATTGCCGGTCCACAGTGCCACGGCGCCGTCGAGCAACGGCCGGAGATACACGTTCCACGTGTGGTCCCAACCAAAGCCGAACGGCCCGTAGTACGGCCGACCGCTGCGATACGAGCGCTGCAGCAGAATCGGAAGCGTGGCGGCCGGGATCACGAGATCCGTTGCGCTCACCGTCAGCGCACCGGTGAACAAGTCCACGGGGTCTGCGTCCATGGTCGGCCGCAGTGCCTCAGGTTGGGAAAAGGTCGGATCCGGTTCGCGCGGCATCGGCTGGTTACGTCGAATGCGCTCGGCCAGATCGTCCACCTCCGCCGACGGCGCTCCCTCCGGCGCGACCCACGTCGCCAGAACCTCGGGAGACACGGGCTCGAACTGATCGAAGTGAGAGTTGGTGGGCGTCCGTGAGCTGAAGGACGGATGTGCCTTGTGGCCCTTGACCTGGGCGGTCGAGGTCACCGCCGGAGCCCCTTGGAGGCCGGGGGAGTCCCCGTCCGTAGGCGGGGCGGTTTCAACGGGCTCGGTGCTCGGTGGTGTGATCTCCGGGACGATCGGGTTCGGGGCGGGCAACGGATGGGTCTGCCGCCACGTCCCACAATCCGCGGTGACCCGGTCGATCAGGCCGCGCGAATTCTCCGTGACACCCGCGCTACCTTCCAGCGCACTGAGCACCCCGCAGGGGCTGTCCGCGACGATGACCTCGCCACCTTCATCCAGCGCACCGGTGTGGACCTCGTAGCCTTGGTCATCCCACTCCACGTCGTAGCCCATGACTCCGCCTAGCTGAGTGCGACGATTGCGGGACCGCCCGGGGACCAGACCAGGTCACCGTGATTGAGATCCACGCGGTAGGGGAGGTCGGGTGCGGCGGCCGCAGCGACGTCGTCGACGGCCTGGTACATGCGCTCGCGTTCGTCGAGGCTCGCGTAGCGGCCGTGCGCCCCGATGATCTGGGCGGGATGTTCCGAGGAGGTGCGGAAGCGTTCGATCAGGACGATCCGATGCTCCGGCGAACGAGCCGTTGTACCGTCCACCGAACCGATGAGGTGTGCCTCCAGGGCACGGGGGACGTACTCGTTCCGAGTGACCACAACGTTTCGGGTGCCAGTTCCCTGCGTGAGGGGGACGGAGGCAATGTCCAAGACCGCGGCGATAGGGAGCTCGGGGTGACGGTCCAGGAGTGTCCGCATGGCTTGGCTCGTGTCTTCCAGAACGGGGCCTGCGTCAATGTCCCGAGCAACGTTGAGGATGAAGTGCGTATGGGCGTCATCGCCCGCGTGAAGGACACTGACCAACCACACGCTGGACACGTGTCCTTCCTTGATGTTCCACAGCTCGGCGCTGTCGAGGTCATCCTCGCTCCAATCGGCGGCCCACAGCGAGCGCAGACTGCGGGCGGCGCACGCCACGGATTGCGAGAAACTGAGCACGCCGTGCTGTTCCGCCAGATACCTCAGGACGCGCAGCTCTCCGTCGTCATCGGATGCGGTCGGCTGGTCCAGCACGTGGGCGTACCGGTGCCACCATTGAAGGCTGTCCGGCCGGTTCTTCAGTTCGTCGCGCAGGCCGTAACTGATCACGCCGTGGAAGGGTCGTTTGCGGAATTTAACGGCGATTCTTGACTCTGATTCGGTATCGAGAACCGAGCGATCTGGGCCGCACCGGATATCCATGATGATCACCTTCTCCTCGGATCAATCCCGCCGTTTCACGAACTCTGCTCGCCCTCGGGACCGAAGAGTCGGCCCTCCTGAGTCGGTGACAGCCAGACCTCCCGGGCGGACTGTGGGGTGTGGTTGGCGCCCGTGAGGGCGGATCGCAGCTCGAGCGCTTGTTGTTCGTCCAGGTCCAACACTTCTCGCAGCCCCGTCAACGGCATGTCGAGCAGGTCGGCCACGGTCACGGAGGATCGCAGGTCCTTGAACCGGCGACGGACCGCAGCGGGGAGCTCTGTGACAGAGTCGATCGAGGCGTGCTGTGCCTCCGGCACGTAATGAACGAACGCCTTGGCCGCGAAATCCGTTTGGGACAGGGACACGGGTCTGGACAGCCGGTGTTCCGGGTCGATGGTGCTTCGGCGGATGCCTTCTTGGACCGCGTTGTGAAGTGACTGCGCACCCTTCACCCCCGGCCGCTCGATCACAGTGATGTTGGGTAGGTTCCGTTCGTACACCACTCCGTCGACCTCACGGACGGCGTCTTTCAGACGATCATTTCCGCAACAGACCAGTGAGCGGGCCGTCATGAACAGGGTGTCGGTGCTTTTTTCGACCTGCTCGGTTTTCACCAGGGTGATGTCCACGGTGAAGGGGTACGTAATGGACTCTTCCCGGTCCTCCGAGTCCAGAACGTAATTGGCGTATCCCGAATGAACTTTTCCAGACACTTTCACAAAGTCGTTCCGACGGTCACTGATGTGTGGGTGCTCATCGACCAGGTTGGGCTTGTCGTGGTTGTAAGTAATTCTGTAACCCGGGCTGGACAACACCGCGTCCTTGATCGTGTAGCCCTGACCCGGGTAGAAATCTTGGACCCGCCAGAACCTGTCCGCCTGGTCGTACACGGTGGTTTCGTCGTCGTCACCCTTGGGCTTAGCGTTGTATGAATCCGACCAGGAGGCGTGAATTTCACTCCCGGCAATCTCGCGAGCCTCGGTTCGGGGCACCTTACCGATGTGTCCGGTCTCCAAATAGGCCTCGATACAGAACTCCTCAGTGTCGGAGGGCCGGGCGACCACCAGGAAGAACTCCTGAATACCCTCAATATTGCGCAGCCCGTTGACAAAGGTGTGTTCGGTGTCCAGCGTGTTGGGGCGGGGCAACATGAAGAACAGTGCCCGGTTGGTCCCCAGGTGATAGCTGTCCAGCTGGTCATACAGCTGGGACAGCTGAGTGGTGAAGGAGAACGTCTCGCGTTTTTCCTGCCCGGCATCCGTGGAGCGTGAGGACATGGTTTCATCCGCGTTCAATCGTTTGGTGCCCCACTGGCCATTAGGAGCCGTGTAACTGAAGCCGCCACCGGTGCCGGCGAATGAGGCCTGCGCACTCACACCGCCGCCGCCCATATCAATATCGTAGGTTTCCAGGGACTGAGTAGTGCCGGCAGATTTGGTCAGGTTGAGCGACTCGATGGACCGGGACTGGCGCTCGTTGGTTTCCGAGGCCATCTGATACAGCTCGCGCTTCTTGGGCTCGAAATCCATGAAATACGGGTACTGCCGCAACGGGGCCCTGATGACCTGCGGAACGACCGAAACCTCCAGCACCGCACCGAAGCACGCGTAATACTGCTCCAGCGTGTTCAGATAATCCGTAATTCCCGGGGAACCACGCCACGAACTCAGCAGCCCCCGCCTCTTGAGACCTATTTCCGTGGGGTTTTCCTGATACCCGGTGATACTGCAGACCACTTTCAGATAACTGATGATCACACCGGGATAGTTCTGATATTCCTCGGGCGGCTCGTAATCGAAGATGGCCAAGGAGGAGCGCCATCTGTAGGGCGCCTCGGAGTCCCCGGTTCTCCGGTCGATCATGTCGTCACTGACGCAGCGGCGGCTCCACGGAATGTCTAGTGGCCGACGTAAATTGAAGGTGGACATGGCGAACAGCTTTCCGCCAACCGGGCATCCCCGGCCCCATGGCCAAGTGCCCCCACATGTATGTCCGGTTGCCTATAGCGCGAATTGTCCGCTCACTCATTCAGCAAGTCAACGAACATGAACACGTCCGTTTCTTATCCCTCGGATACTTATCGGTATTCGCCAATCGTGCGGGTCGCTTCTCCGAATTCCACAGTGACCGCGGCTGTCCGCGTAAATCACCGCGAGGGTATGGCACCCTGTGGAAGACTTGGCCACAGATCCCACGAACAGCCAGCACGACAGACAGGTAGGTGCATCCCATGAGCGATCGTCCCAACGAGCCGCAGTCCGGTTCTTCCTCCGCTTCCGGACACACCTCGTGCAACAACCAGCCCGAGTACGGTCAGCGCGTGGAGGGCAACGACCAGGCCTTCGGTCAGAACGCCTACGACCGGTCGCAGCAGAACTACGGTTCGCAGCAGCCCGAGTACGGCCAGTACGGCGACTCCCAGGCCAACGGTCAGCAGTACGGTAACGACCAGTACGGCAACCAGGGCTACGGCAACCAGTCCCAGTACGGTGACCAGCAGTACGGCAATGACCAGTACGGCAATCAGGGCCAGCAGGGTTACGGCAACCAGGGCTACGGTAACGATCAGTACGGCAACCAGGCGTACGGCCCGGGCGGGGCGAACAACCCCACGTACTACCAGAACGACTACAACCAGCAGGGCTACGGCAACCAGGACTACTACGGCAACGGCAAGCCCGCCGGTAACGGCCTGGGCATCGCGTCGCTCGTGCTGGGCATCATCGGCATCCTGACCTTCTGGTTCTTCGGTGTGGGTGGCCTCATCGGCCTGGTGGGTCTGATCCTCGGCATCGTGGGCTTGTCCAAGCTGCGCAAGACCCCGGGAGCCTCCAAGGCGCTGCCGATCGTGGGCATCGTGCTCTCGATCCTGGCGATCATCGGTGGCATTCTTATGGCGGCCCTGTTCTTCTGGGCCTTCGACATGATCAGTGAGTGCATGCCGTTGATCGAGTCCGGTTCCCAAACCGCTTACGAGCAGTGCGTGAACGACGCAGTCAACCAGAACATGGGTATCGACAGCTAACGCACCTTTTCCAGCATCGTGCCCCGGCACGGTCGACGACGCCGCTCCACGGGGCGGTCTCGGCCGTCCGGGGCACGAGTTGGCTAAGGGCGGGCTATGAGACTAGGTGCTAGTAAGGCTTGGTCCTAGGAACTCTCGCGCGTGCCCAGGATGTCCAGAGCGGCGTCGTGAAGCACGCCGTTGCTCGCGATCGCGTTGGCCCCGAACGGGCCGTCCTGGCCCTTGAGCGAGGTGAAGCGACCGCCGGCCTCGGTCACGATGGGCACCAGGGCGGCCATGTCGTAGAGGTTGAGCTCGGGTTCGCACGCGATGTCCACCGCGCCCTCGGCCACCAGGCAGTAGGACCAGAAGTCACCGTAGGCGCGCGTGCGCCACACGGAATCGGTCAGCTCGATGAATTGGTCGCGCACGCCCAGGTCCCGCCACCCGGTCAGCGACGAGTAGGACAGCGAGGCGTCCGAGAGTTGGTTCACGGAAGACACCGACAGCCGCGTCGCCTGCGACAACGAGCGACCCGTGAACGCACCCGAACCCAGGGCAGCCCACCAACGACGGTTGAGCGCAGGAGCGGAGACCACACCAGCCACGACCCGGTCGTCCTCGACCAGGCCGATGAGCGTGGCCCACACGGGCACACCACGGACAAAGTTCTTGGTGCCGTCAATCGGGTCGATCACCCATTTGCGGGAGCCGGAACCGGTGGTGCCGAACTCCTCGCCGATCACGGCATCACGATTGCGGACTCGGCCCAGCTGCGAACGGATCACCGATTCGGCCTCGCGATCCGCGTCCGTGACGGGGGTGAGATCCGGTTTGGTCTCCACGTGAAGGTCCTGGGCCTTGAACCGACGCATGGTCAGCCCGTCCACAGAATCGGCCAGAATGTGCGCGAGACGGAGATCCTCCGTGTAACTGCTGGGTGGTCGCATGAACTCTACGTTATCGCCTGTCCTAGGTGCTTTTCGTCGGCGCCCGCCTGTGTTTCCCCGCGCGATGCCGCCAGCAGCCTGCGCAGCGACTCGAGCCTGAGCGGGGCTGCCGGGGAAGCTTCGGGCCGCTGGACCCACTCGTCCAGCGCGCAGCCGGGGGAGTCCTGGGTATGCAGGCAGCCGCGCGGGCAGTCCGCAGTCGCTGGCACGAGGTCGGTGAACGAGTTGAGAAGTTCTTCCTCGCTCACGTGGGCCAAGCCCAGCGAACGGATGCCCGGGGTGTCGATGACCCACGTGCCGGGGGAGGTGTCCGGCATGCGGAGGGCCCGGGCGGAGGATGACGTGTGGCGGCCACGACCCGTGACGTCGTTGACGCCACCGGTTGCCCGCTCCGAGCCCGTGAGCGCGTTGACCAGTGTGGATTTTCCCACACCGGACGGCCCCAGGAACACGCTGATGTGCCCGTCCAAGATGGTGCGGAGTCGCTCGATGGAGGCCTGGGAAATCGCCAGGGATTCCTCGTGTACGCCCGCGGCGGGTCGGCCGCCCAAGGCGTCCGTCGGTTCGGTCGAGACGGTTTGGACATCCAGCGCCGCCACGTAGGTGAGGAACTCGGCCGGGTCCTTCAAATCGGTCTTGGTCATGCAGATGACGGGGGTGATGCCCGCGTCCGACGCCGCCGCGAGACCACGATCCACAAAGCCCGTGCGCGGGGTGGGGGACTCGGTGGCCAGGACCAGAACGAGCCGGTCCGCGTTGGCCACGATCACCCGCTCGACCGGATCCGTGTCGTCCGCGCTGCGCCGCAGGATGGTGGCCCGAGGTTCGATGCGCACAATGCGCGCGAGGGTATCCGGGTCGCCGCTGACGTCGCCGACGACGCCCACTTGGTCACCGGGGACGATCGGCTTGCGGCGCAGTTCTTTGGCGCGGATGCACACCACGGTGCGCTGATCATGGCTCTGCTCGTTGACCACGCACGTGTACCGGCCACGGTCCACGGCGATCACGCGAGCGATCACGGCGTCCTCGTGGGTGGGGCGCTGCTTGGTGCGTGGACGGGAGCCCTTCTTATTGGCTCGCACCCGGACGTCGGACTCGTCCCACTGCCGCTGTGCGCTGGAATTACGCGTCATGGCTGACCAGAGTGGTCCACATCTGGGGGAAATCGGGCAGCGTCTTGGACGTGGTCCCGATGTTCTCCACGCTCACGTCAGGTATCCGCAGACCGATGATGGCGCCCGCGGTGGCCATGCGGTGATCCTCGTAGCTGTGGAACACCCCGCCATGCAGGGGAGCGGGAGTGATGATCAGGCCGTCCTCGGTCTCTTCCGCGTTGCCACCCAACCGGTTGATCTCGGTGGTCAGAGCGGCGAGGCGATCGGTTTCGTGTCCTCGCAGGTGCGCAATCCCGCGCAACTGCGACGGGCCGGTAGCCAAAGCACACATGGCCGCCACGGTGGGAGCGAGCTCACCGGCCTCGGACAGATCCAGGTCAACACCGTTGAGCTGCGCCGGACCGGTTGCGGTCAGCACACCGTCTATCAGGTCAACGGAGCCGCCGAACTGCGGCAGGATGCTCCGCCAGTGATCGCCACCCTGGGTGGTGTGGGAGGGCCAATCCGGGATGCTCACGGTGCCGCCGGTGACCATGGCAGCGGCCAGGAACGGTCCGGCATTGGAGAGGTCAGGCTCCACGGTGACGTCCAGACCGGGCACGGCGGTGGGTTCCACCCGCCACTCGGTATCGCTGACGCGTGTGGCGTTGACACCGGCCTCGCGGAGCACCTCGACGGTCATGGCCACGTGGGGCAGGGACGGTACGCCGGCGGTGTCGGACTCGTGTTTGAGCACGAGAGGGGCGTCGAAACGCACGGCGGACAGCAAGAGCGCGGAGACGAACTGGGAGGAACCGCTCGCGTCGATGGTCACGGTGCCGCCGGCCACGCGGCCGGTTCCGGAGACGGTGAGCGGCAGGGTGCCGCGGCCGTCGTCCTCGACCGTGACGCCCAGGTCGCGCAAGCCTTGGATCACGGGACCCATGGGGCGGACGCGAGCGTGCGGATCGCCGTCGAACTGGGTGTCCGCATTGAGGAGCGCGGCCACGGGCGGGACGAACCGCATGACCGTGCCGGCCAAACCGCAGTCGATGTGACGGGGTTCGGGGCGGTGAACGTCAGCGGTGGGACCCGAAGGAATGGGGGTAATGGCGAGATCCGAACCGAAGGGGCCGGATACGCCGGTCGGCTCGATCACCGCGCCCAATTGCTGCAGCGCGGCGATCATGAGCTCGCTGTCACGTGAATACAACGGCTTGTGCACCACCGAAGGTTCGGAAGCCAAGGCCGCCAGGACCAGATATCGATTGGTCAGCGATTTGGAACCGGGAATGGCCACGGTTCCGCTCACCGGGCGATCACCCGTGAAGGGCGCGGCCCACTGGGACTCGGGGTGCGACAAGCCGTTGTCTGTATTCACAGTGTGGTTGACCCCTTAGTGGCTGACGGCGTCCTGGACGGCCTTCTCGGCCTGGGCGAACTTCTTCTTGGTGTCCTTGGAGACCTTGGCGGCGTTCTTACGAACATCGTCCGCGAGGTGGCTGGCGCGCCACGCGAGGGAGGGGTTGCCCGAGGTGTCAACGGACGCGATCATCACGGCACCGACCAACGAGAGGTTCTTGAACACGTTGTTGCGGCGGTTGGATTTGGCCTCCTTGGTGGAGGTGTCCGCGGACTGGTACTGCACGTAGGTGTTGATGGCGGTGGTGCCCAACAGCACGGACGCGGAAAGACGGGGGAGCTTGCTCAGCGCGAGAGCGGAAGCGGCCAACACCTGTGCGGCGGCAATGCCCTGGGCCACCTGGGCGCGGTTGGCGGTCACGGGACGGACCTGCGGCAACACCTGCTCCACCTGCTTCAGGACCGGGTCCAGCTTCTCGGCTGCGGCCGAGGAATTACGGAATGCTTCGACACCGCCGGCAACGTAACCGGTGGCGAGCAGGGGACGGGCGAGACGACGAACGATGCTCATGGTTCCTCCTTTTGGTCCCGGCATTTCCGGGAGGGCACGTCTTTCATCCTAACGGGGTGCCACTGTGCGGCGCACGGGAATAGGGCGATGGGTCCACCGTGTTATTCACCAATAGACAGCAAGCGCCACACGCGTGGCTCATCATCGGCACGACAACGCGACCCACGGAAGGCAGGCAGCGCATGATCATGACCGCCCCGACCGTAGACTGGGCCGTGATGAACGATCATGATGAGCTCGAGCAGCAGGCCACTACCGACACGGTGGACGTCAGCGAGGAAACCACACAGCAGCGCCGCGAACGATTCGAACGCGACGCCATGCAGTACGTGGATCAGCTGTACGCCGCCGCGCTGCGGATGGCCCGCAATCCCGCCGATGCCGAGGACCTGGTCCAGGAGGCCTACACCAAGGCCTTCTCCGCGTTCCACCAGTACAAGCCGGGGACCAACCTCAAGGCATGGCTGTACCGGATCCTGACCAATACCTACATCAACCTGTATCGCAAACGGCAGCGCGAACCGCGCCAGGCCAACACGGACACGGTGGAGGATTGGCAGTTGCACCGGGCGGAATCCCACACGTCCAAGGGGCTGCGATCGGCCGAGGCCGAGGCCCTGGACCACCTGCCGGATTCGGACGTGAAGCGAGCGCTGCAAGAACTTCCCGAAGAGTTCCGACTCGCCGTGTACTTCTCCGATGTAGAGGGTTTCGCCTACAAGGAGATCTCCGAGATCATGGACACGCCCATCGGCACCGTGATGTCGCGACTGCACCGAGGCCGCAAGCTGCTCCGGGAAAAACTGGCCGACTACGCCACCGAGCGGGGTTTCGACACCTCCAAGGGGACCAAGAAGTCCAAGGGCGAGACAACATCGAAGGACCGAGGCTGAACCAATGGCTGACAACGACTGCCAGAACGGCTGCACCGACGAACGCATCCGTCGCATTTACGAATACCTTGACGGTGCGCTGACCAAGGAGGATCTCGAAGAGATCCACGCGCACCTCACGGACTGCCCCGAGTGCGAGCGCGAATACAACCTGGAGTGCGTGATCCGCACCGTGATCAAGCGATCCTGCACCGAGACTGCCCCCGCGCAGCTCAAGCAGTCGATCCTCACGCGCATCGAAGCGCAGTGCAGTGATCACCCGGCGGCCTGACCCTCACCGGCTTTTCTCGGCTTAAACAACAACGCCCGCAACCGTAATGGTTGCGGGCGTTGTTCGCACTGCACAGAACTCAGGCGTTGGGCCGCTTTCCGCGGTTCGCAGAGTTCTTGCGGCGGTCCTTGCGCTTACGTCCACGCTTGCTCATGGTGTACCTCCTGCGTTGATTCGACTGGGCACCGTCCGCCAGTATCTCACAACCTGGCGTTTACTCCGAGTTGGCCGGATTTCCACCGCCAACGGCGCTCACGGACTTATCGGGGTTCGGGCAGGTTCAGCCAGTTGTACCAGCCGCGGTGCAGCACCAGCCACGCCATCAGCCCGTAGCCGGCCTGTCCGGGGTGACCGTGGTTGGCGGCCAGGTCCTTGCGCCACTGCTCGTGGTGCTGCAGCGGGTTGAAGGTGTCCACGTAGACGTGCTGACGCCGGGTGGTTACGTCACCGAAAGCCGCCGAGAGATCGGCGATCTTGCGGTTGCGTTCTGGGTCCAACGTGGGCGGGGGACCGACCACCAGAACCTTGATGTTGTTCTGGGTCGCCTGATCCACGATGTTCGCCATGTTCAACCGGGAACGGGCCGAGGTGATGTCCAGGTCCACGTCCATGGCCGAGGGAGCGATCACCAAGCGGTTGTCGCACATGGAATCGAAACGGCGGGAGGCCTCGTCGAACCAGCGTTCGTTGAGGGACTCGCTGCCCTCACCGGGCGCCGCCAGGTTGTAGGCGTCCACGGGCACGATGTCCCGCGGGGTGCGGGCCAGCACTCGACCGAACCAGCCCAGGGCACGGGGGTCTTCCACACCGGCTAGCAGTTCGTCACCGACGGCCACAATGCGGATCCTGCGTTGGTCCACTATTCCTCTTCCTTTGCTCATAACGTGTCTCGGTGGCCACCGTAAACCACGATGGCCACCGAGGGGAAAACGTGTCCGTTGCGGCCCCGATCTCACGGGGCCGCAACGCAGTGATGATTACTCGCCGCGGTCGAAGGCCTGCTGCACCAAGGTTTCGAGTTCCTTCGCGTGGCGCTTGGCCGAACCGTTCGCCGGGGAAGCCGAGGCCGGGCGCGAAGCTAGCTTGACCGGGCGGTCCAGCTGCGGCACCAGGTTCACGGCCATGAACGGCCAGGCACCCTGGTTGGCGGGCTCGTCTTGTGCCCACATGATGCGGGCCTCGGGGTAGCGGGCCAGTTCCTTCTTGATCTCGTTCTCGGGCAGCGGGTAGAGCTGCTCGACACGAATGATCGCGGTCGAGTGGTCGTCGGACTTCTCACGCTGCGCGGCGAGATCGTAGTACAGACGACCGGACACCAGAATCACGTCAGTGACCTTGGAGTCGTCGAGGTTGGCGACGTCCGGGATGACCTGCTGGAACGTACCCTGCGTGAAGTCCTCGATGGGGGAGGCCGCTGCCTTCAGACGCAACAACTGCTTGGGCGTGGCCACGATCAACGGGCGACGCGGGCGCGAGTAGGCCTGACGGCGCAACAGATGGAAGTGGTTGGCCGGGGTGGACGGATTCACCACGGTCATGTTCCGCTCGGCGCACAGGGTGAGGAACCGCTCGATACGTGCCGAGGAGTGGTCCGGGCCCTGTCCTTCGAAGCCGTGGGGCAGGAGCAGGACCAGCGAGGAACGCTGACCCCATTTCTGTTCGGCCGAGGAGATGAACTCGTCCACGATGGTCTGCGCGCCGTTGGTGAAGTCACCGAACTGCGCCTCCCACACGGTGAGCGCCTCGGGACGCTCCACGGAGTAGCCGTACTCGAAGCCCAGCACGCCGTATTCGGAGAGCAGTGAGTTGTAGATGGACAACTTGGCCTGGTCACCGGACAGGTTGTTCAACGGTGCCCACTCGGAGCCGTTCTCGGCGTCGAAGAAGACCGCGTGACGCTGCGTGAAAGTACCGCGGCGCACGTCCTGACCGGAGAACCGGATCGGGACACCTTCCATGAGCAGCGAACCGAAGGCCATGAGCTCGCCCATGCCCCAGTCCACGCCGCCCTTCTCGGTCATCTCGTTGCGGCGGTCCAGCAGCTTCTGCAGCTTGCGGTGGGTGGTGAAACCCTCCGGGGCCTGCACGTGGGCCTCACCGATACGGCGGGCGACCTCTTCGGTGATGGCCGTGGACTTGGGGATCGAAACTCCCGTGTCCGCCTGCTGGGCCGAGGGGCGCTCGATGTTGGCGATAGCGGCGGCGTCGCCGGTGACCAGCGGGATCGTGGAGGTCTGGGCCTCGTGGGACTCAGCGAAGACCCGCTCGAGGCGCTCCTGGTAGTCCTTGAGCGCGCGATCGGCCTCTTCCTGGGTGATGTCACCGCGACCCACGAGGTTCTCGGTGTAGATCTTGCGGGTCGAGCGCTTGCCGTCGATCAGGGAGTACATCAGCGGCTGGGTCATCGAGGGATCGTCGCCCTCGTTGTGACCGCGGCGGCGGTAGCAGACCAGGTCGATCACGACGTCCTTGTGGAAGCGCTGGCGGTACTCGAAGGCCAGCTGACCCACGCGGGTCACGGCCTCGGGGTCGTCCGCGTTGACGTGGAAGATCGGGGCCTGCACGGCGCGGGCCACGTCCGTGGAGTACGTGGAGGTGCGCGCGCCGGAGGGCGAGGTGGTGAAGCCGATCTGGTTGTTGACCACCACGTGGATGGTGCCGCCCACGTTGTAGCCCTCCAGGCCGGACATCTGCATGACTTCGTACACGATGCCCTGGCCGGCCATGGCGGCGTCGCCGTGGACCTGAATGGGCAGCACGGGGAACGTGCCGTCACCCTCGGGGCCGGCACCGAGCACGTCGGTCTTGGCGCGGGCGATACCCTCGATCACGGGGTCCGCGGCTTCCAGGTGGGACGGGTTGGCGGCCAGGTAGACCTGGGTCTCGTTGCCGTTGTCGGAGGTGAAAACACCTTCCGTGCCCAGGTGGTACTTGACGTCGCCGGAACCCTCGATGGAGCGGGGATCCTGGCTGCCCTCGAATTCGCGGAAGACCTGTGCGTAGGACTTACCGGCGATGTTGGTCAGTACATTGAGGCGGCCGCGGTGGGCCATGGCGATACCCACGCCGGCCAAGGACTCGTCAGCGGCGTCGGAGATGATCGCGTCCAGCAGCGGGATCAGGGATTCGCCGCCCTCCAATGAGAAGCGCTTCTGACCCACGTACTTGGTCTGCAGGAAGGTCTCGAAGGCCTCGGCTGCGTTCAAACGACCCAGGATGCGGAACTGTTCCTCGCGGGCCGGCTTCTGGTAATCGTGCTCGAGCTTGTTCTGGAACCACTCACGCTCTTCGGGATCCTGAAGGTGCATGTACTCGATGCCCACGGTGCGGCAGTACGCGTCACGCAGTCGCCCCAGGATCACACGCAGGGTCAGCAGGTCTTGGCCACCGAAACCGCCGGTGGGCCACTCGCGCTCCAGGTCCCACAGGGAGAGTCCGTAGCTGCGGATGTCCAGGTCCGGGTGCTTGCGCATCACGTACTCGAGCGGGTTGGTGTCCGCCATCAGGTGGCCGCGCACGCGGTACGCGTGGATCAGCTGCTGAATGCGGGCAACCTTGTTGATCTGGGTCTCGGGGTTGACCTGGTTGTCCACGGCCCAGCGAACGGGCTCGTAGGGGATGCGCAGGGCCTCGAAGATGGTGTCGTAGAAGTTGTCGCCACCGAGCAGGTAGTGCTCCACGAGCTTGAGGAACTCACCCGAGCCGGCACCCTGGATCACGCGGTGATCGTAAGTGGAGGTCAGGGTGATGATCTTGGAGACACCCATGCGCGCAGTGGTGCGGGGAGAGGCGCCCTTGTACTCGGCGGGGTAGTCCAGCGCACCCACGCCCACGATGCACGCCTGACCCTTGGACAACCGCGGAACGGAGTGCACGGTGCCGATACCACCCGGGTTGGTCAAGGAGACCGTGGTGCCCTGGTAGTCCTCCATGGTCAGTTCGCCGGAACGGCCGCGCTTGACCACGTCTTCGTAGGCGGTCCAGAACTGCATGAAGGTCATGCCCTCGGCGCCCTTGATGTTGGGCACCACCAGGTTGCGGGAGCCGTCCTTGTTGGGGATGTCGATGGCAATGCCGAAGTTCACGTGGGCCGGCTGGATCGCGGCGGGCTTGCCGTCCACTTCGCCGTAGACCACGTTCTGCGACGGGTAGTTGGCCAGCGCGCGGATCACGGCGTAACCGATCAGGTGGGTGAAGGACACCTTGCCACCGCGGTTACGGGACAGGTGGCTGTTGATCACCAGGCGGTTGTCGATCAGCAGCTTGGCCGGCACCGCGCGCACGGTGGTTGCCGTGGGCACGCTCAGCGAGGCGTCCATGTTGGCGGCCACGGCCTTGGCGGGTCCGCGCAGCTTGACGACCTTGTCCTGTGCTTCGACCTCTTCCGGCTGTTCCTTGGGCTTGGGCTTGGCCGCACCCTCCGGCTGAGCGCGGATGGGACGCTTGGTGGGCGATCCTTCGTTGCCGTTGGTCTCCTGGTCCACGCCTTCCGGCTTGCCCTTGGCCTTGGAGCCTCCGGTCGTTGCCGACGGCGCTGCGGCGCGCTTGGGCTCACTGGACTCCGAGCGGGGCTTGGCTTCGGCCTTGGCCGCCGGGGCGGTCTTTTCCTGGGTCACCTTGGGCTTGTTCTCCTGTGTAGATGAAGAAGCAGCCGCCTTGGACGGGGCGGCTGCGGAAGTTTTGGTCGCAGCACCGTTCGACATGGAAGCGGCCTGCGAGGGGGAAGCGGAGTCGGAATCAGAGCCCTTGCTCATTTCCTCGAAAATGGGCCACCACTTCTTGTCCACGGAGTTCTTGTCGTCCTGGTACTTCTCGAACAGCTCGTCGACGAGCCATTCATTACCGGCGAATTCTTCGGGGATCAGGTGGTGCGGCTGCTCTGGCACGGGAGATACGCCTCTTCCATATGACGGTGTGCTCCGGTGGTTGCTCGGTAGACCACCACCGGTCGGTGGTGCCGACGGTATGTCTCTCCGCCAGCGGACGTGGTGGCCTCATTTCCCATAAGGCCGTACTAAGCCAACAGTCTAATGAGGCGAACACCACCTGGCCAGTCCATCCTGACCGCTCGGTAGGTTTCGTCGTTCGAGCGTGACGAACCCGTGACGGACCCTCCGCGGACGACCTGACGAGGCAGTTGGCGGGCCCGTAGTATGGGGTCTCGTGCGATTCCTGACGACTCCCAATACAGACCTCACCTACAACGACGTCTTCCTGGTGCCCTCCATCTCCCGTGTGACGTCCCGCTTCGATGTCGATCTCTCCCCGGCGGACGGCACCGGCTCCACCATTCCGTTGGTGGCGGCCAATATGACAGCCGTGACCGGTCGACGCATGGTTGAAACCATGGCTCGCCGCGGCGGCCTGGGCATCCTGCCCCAGGACATCCCGCTGGACGTCATCTCCAAGGTGACCGGCTGGGTCAAGGGCCGCTCGCCCCAGTACGAGACGCCGGTGGCACTGCACGAGACGGACACGGTCCATGATGCACTCGGTGTCATGCACAAGCGCCCCCACGGCGCCGTGCTCGTCACGGACGCGCGGGACCACTACCGCGGGCTGGTGCTCGCCGCCGATTGCCAGGACGTGGACCGCTTCACTCAGCTCGCGGACGTGATGCGAACCGACGGCCCGGTCTTCCAGGTCGAGGACTTCGACGGCCAGGATCGCAACACTGCGATGCGCGCCGCCTACGAGCAGCTGGCGGCCTCGCGACTCAGCGCTGCGCCCGTGCTGCGGGATCGCATGATCGAGGGGGTCCTGACACAGAAAGGCGCGGTGCGCTCCACGATCTATGAGCCCGCTCGCGACCAGCAGGGCCGGTTGCAGGTCGGTGCGGCCGTGGGAATCAACGGCGACGTGGCCGCGAAGGCCGCAGCACTGCTCGACACCGGTATCGACGTGTTGGTGGTCGACACCGCCCACGGTCATCAGATCAAGGCCATGCAGGCACTCGAAGCCGTGCGCGCCCTGGATCCGCAGGTCCCCATCGTCGCCGGCAACGTGGTCTCCGCCGACGGCGTGCGCGACCTCATCGGCGCGGGTGCGGACATCGTGAAGGTCGGTGTGGGCCCCGGAGCCATGTGCACCACGCGCATGATGACGGCGGTCGGTCGCCCGCAGTTCTCCGCGGTCGTGGAGTGCGCGGAGGCCGCCGCCGATCTCGGCAAGCACATCTGGGCCGACGGCGGCGTCAAGCACCCGCGCGACGTGGCCCTGGCGCTCGCCGCCGGCGCGAGCCAGGTGATGATCGGGTCGTGGTTCGCGGGAACCCACGAAGGACCCGGTGACCTCAACATCGATGCCGATGGGCGGGCCTATAAGGAGAGCTTCGGGATGGCTTCCGCGCGGGCGGTGCGTCACCGCACGCGTGGTGAGGACGAATTCGCTCGCGCTCGCAAGGCGTTGTTCGAAGAAGGCATCTCCAACTCCAAGATGTACCTGGACCCCCAGCGCCCCGGCGTCGAGGACCTGGTCGATCACATCACCTCCGGCGTGCGCAGCTCTATGACGTACGCCGGGGCCACGTCATTGGCGCAGTTCGCCAACCGCGCGGTCGTGGGAATCCAGTCGCAGTCCGGTTACGACGAGGGTCGCCCGCGCTCGGAATCCTGGAGCTGATTGGTTCTTCCGGAAGGGAATCCCTCGGCGGGGCTTATTGAGAATGATTAGTGATATGCTCTCCGTAGCTCACATGCAATCCATTCTCAATAAACCCCTGCTGTTGAGAATGACCCGAAGGAGATGATTCCGTGTCCGCACGCGTCCAGGGCCTGAGGGCCCGCCCGTTCGTCCGTTCCGCCGTTGCCGTATCCGCACTAAGCGCGTTGGCGCTCACCGGGTGCTCGGCAAACTCGGGCGACGCTCAGGAAGGTGACGCGGCGGCGTCGGACGGGGACAAGGTCACGGTGGTGACCTCGACCAACGTGTACTCGGATCTCGTGGAACAGGTCGCCGGCGACCACGTGGACGTCACGCCCATCATCGACTCCGCCGCGCAGGATCCGCACTCGTACGAGGCATCGCCCCAGGATCGGCTGACCATCGAGAAGGCGGACGTGGTGATCCTCAACGGCGGTGGCTACGACGCTTTCATGGAGGACATGACCACGGACTCGCAGAAGGTCATCAACGCGGTGGACGTCTCTGAGTTGGAGGGCAAGGAAGAAGCAGCCGAGGCGCACGACGAAGAAGGTCACGAAGGCCACCACCACGAACCCGGCGGTTTCAACGAGCACGTCTGGTACGACTTGGACACCATGCAGACGTTGACCGAGCGCATCGCTGAGCAGCTGGGAGAGATCGACCAGGACCGCTCGAAGGAGTTCACGGACAACGCCACAGCACTCAACGACCGGTTGTCCGGAATGAAGACCGAGCTCGAGTCGTTGAAGGCCTCGGGTGGTTACGTGGCCACCGAGCCGATGCCCGGATATCTCTTGCAGGACGCGGGTCTCCACGATGACACTCCCGCGGAATTCATGACCGCGATCGACTCGGAATCCGACGTGGCTCCCGCCGTCATGAAGGAAACCACGGACCTGGTCACGAGCGGTCACATCGACCTGTTGGCGTTCAACCAGCAGACCTCGACCGGTCAGACCGAGAAGCTGCGCGAGGACGCGGAAAAATCCGGTGTGAGTGTGGTGGAATTCTCCGAGACCCTGCCTGACGGTAAGAACTACCAGGAATGGATGCAGGACAATATCGACCGCGTCTCCCAAGCAGTGAAGTAATAGCCGTATGACCCTCCCCACCAAGGTGGCACCAACCATTCACACTTCAGCGGCCCAGCCCGCCACTCCCACCACCACGCCGTGGTCCGCCCCAGACAACCAGCGGGATTCGGGCCAGGCAGTGGTCGAACTCAAGAACGCGGATCTCGCTTTCGGCGACCGCGTGCTGTGGCGCGACCTCAACCTCACCATTCGTGAAGGCGAGTACTTCGCCGTGCTCGGTTCTAATGGAACGGGTAAGACCAGTTTCCTCAAGGTGCTGCTCGGGCTGCTCCCGCTGACCCGGGGAACGGTCTCGGTCACGGGGGAGCGCCCCGGAGCGGCCTCGCGACATGTGGGGTACGTACCCCAGCAGCGCGGCTTCTCGCCACGGACACCGCTGCGTGCCCGGGACCTGGTGGCCCAGGGCATCGACGGGCACAAGTGGGGGATCAGGCTCCACAGCCGCGCGGTCAACGAACGGGTGGACGAGCTGCTCGACAAGGTCGGCGCGGGCGATTACGCCAACGCCCCGGTGGGGCTGCTCTCGGGTGGCGAGCAGCAGCGACTGCGCATTGCCCAGGCCCTGGCCACCGACCCGGAATTGTTGCTGTGCGACGAGGCGCTACTGTCCTTGGATCTGAATCATCAGTACATCGTCAGTGAGCTGGTCAACCAGCAACGCGTGGACTCGGGTAGCGCCGTGGTGTTCGTGACGCACGACATCAACCCGATCATCGATCACGTGGACCGCATCCTGTACCTGGCCGGCGGCTCCTTCAAGATCGGCACGCCCGATGAGGTCATGCGCTCCGAGGTGCTGTCGGAGCTGTACGGCGCCGACATCGAGGTGCTGCGCAGCAACGGCCGCATCATCGTGACCGGTCGCCCCGACAACACCCACCACATCTCGTCCCAGGAAGGTCTCATTCCGTGATCCCAGCCCAAGTCGATTGGGACTCGATCGTCGATTCCGTGTTCGTCTTCGACAACTACGGTGAATTGCTGGTGCTGCTGAGCAACTCGCTGTGGGCCGGTGCCCTCCTGGGGCTGGTCGGAGGGCTGGTGGGCACGTTCGTGATGATGCGCGACCTGGCCTTTTCGGTGCACGGCATTGCGGAACTGTCCTTCGCCGGCGCGGCTGCGGCCCTGTTGATCGGTTCGGACATCGTGACCGGTTCACTGCTAGGCTCAGTGCTTGCCGCGCTGATCATCGGTTTCATGGGACTGCGCGCCCGGGACAGTAATTCGTTCGTGGGCGTGCTCATGCCGTTCGGGCTGGGCCTGGGGATCCTGTTCCTGTCGCTCTACGAAGGTCGCTCGTCCAATAAGTTCTCGTTGTTGACCGGTCAGATCGTGTCCGTGTCCCCGGTGCAGCTGACATCCATGATCGTGTTGTCCATCGTGGTGGTGGCCGGGTTGCTGATCGTGTGGCGTCCGCTCACGTTTGCCAGCACGGATCCCGTGGTGGCCGAGGCCCGCGGCCTACCCGTGCGCACCCTGTCCATCGTGTTCATGGTGCTGCTGGGTATTTCCGTGGCCATGTCGGTCCAGATCGTGGGCGCGCTGCTCGTGCTCGCCCTCTTGATCACCCCGGCTGCCGCGGCCATGAATCTCACGGTGGCACCGGCGCGGATCGTGGTGCTGTCGGTGGTCTTCGCGGAGCTGTCCATGGTCGGCGGCATCCTGCTGGCGCTGGGCGGATCCATTCCGATCAGCCCCTACGTGACCACCATTTCGTTTGCGATCTGGCTCGTCACCCGCGTGATCCGTGGAATCCGTGAGCGCGGCTCCTCGTATCGTCGAGGCGGCTCAGAAAAGGACCCGCACGGCCGCGGGCAGGATACGCACCTGCACGGGCAGGGGCCCCAGGGGCTCCCCGTCCCCGTGAGCAACGTGCGCGGGTAGTTCACCCGACGGCGCATCGTGCGGCGTCACGGTCATCGCGGTGACAGGTTCCAGCGCGATCTCCGCCAGGTTTTCGTGGGTTTTCAGTAGCAACCGCGGCAACAGGAACAAGATCCGCAGGGGCCGGGCGTCGGACACGGCAAAGAGTTCCGCCAGTCCGTCCCGATGATCGGCGCGCGGCACGATGGTCAGGCCACCCCCGTAGGACGACGTATTGGCCACCGACAAGAACGTGGCCCGGCGATCGACCACGCGCCGAGCGCCGTCGGGCCGGGTGTAGTCGATCGTGTAGTCACGCGAGGTGAGTCGCAGAATTTCCCAGACCAGGGCGACCGCGTATTTGGCGGAGACGCGGATTCTGCTCCAACGATTGGCGCGCGCGTTGACGCGGGCATCCAGGCCCAGGCACACGGTGGTCGCGCACACGTGTGAGGTGCCGTCGGCACAGTCCACGGCCAGGAGATCCATGTGCTCAGGCGTGGTTTCCAGACCGCGCAGCACACGGCCCGCGGCGCGTTCGGTGTCGCGCGTGGGGATCCCGCAGAACCTGGCCAGGTCGTTACCTGAGCCCGCCGGGATCAGACCGAACGCCACATTCACGCCCTGTTGCCCCACCTCGTGCAGAACCTGGAGGACCAGATGGGCCATGCCGTCCCCACCGACGGCAACCACGG
Source organism: Kocuria sp. WRN011 (assembly GCF_002295155.1). Classification (NCBI taxonomy): domain Bacteria; kingdom Bacillati; phylum Actinomycetota; class Actinomycetes; order Micrococcales; family Micrococcaceae; genus Kocuria; species Kocuria sp. WRN011. The sequence continues at coordinate 90,833 of NZ_NSGI01000004.1, read as the reverse complement.
CGGCTACGTGCAGAGCGCGGGATCGCAGGGTGCCGGTTAGTGTGGCGGAAAGCTCCCGCGCGGACGGGGCGTCGATGAAAACCGCGGTGTACCCGACTGCGGAAAAGATGCCGCGCGCACGGTCGCACGCAACGCGTGCCTGGGGGGAATTCCCGTTGTGCACCAGGAGGATGTCGCGGGGACGTTGAGCCGCCACCGTCAGCGTGACTCGCGCGCGCAGTTACCGCAGATGCCCGTGATTTCCACGGTGTGGTCCACGTCCGTGAACCCGTGCTCGTTGGCGGTGTCATCCGCCCAGTCCTCGATCGCGGGTGCCTCGAGCTCAACCGCGGCACCGCACGAACGGCACACCAGGTGATGGTGGTGGTGCTCGGCCTCGCAGCGGCGGTAAATGGCCTCACCCTCCGCGTTACGCAGGACGTCCACCTCGCCGGTGTCCGCCATGGACTGCAGGATCCGGTAGGTCGTGGCCAGGGACACGGACTGCCCCTCGTCCTGAAGGCGGCGGTGTAATTCCTGAGTGGAAATGAAATCTTCGAGGCTCCGCAGTGCCCCGGCAACGGCCCGGCGCTGCTTGGTGTTACGCACCTCGGGTTGCCCGGTGGTTTTTGTGCTCACGCCCGTCCCTTCCATGTGCTTGCTTCTTCAACCATGCTAACGGTTCGCATCTGCGGGGTGTTCCCGAGCTAGGCTGAAGTCATGTTGCTGACCAAGTTCACACACTCGTGCGTCCGGCTGGAGAAGAACGGCACATCCCTGGTGATCGACCCCGGGTCGTTCTCGGAGGTCGAGGAGGCGCTGGACGGCGTCAATCTGGTGCTGATCACCCACGTCCACCCGGACCACTACGACGCGAAGCGGCTGACCGCGGCGCTCGCGGAAAATCCCGAGCTGAACATCTACGCACCGCAGTCGGTCATCGACGAACTCGCGGAGGCCTCCGGGGAGGCCACGGACCGGTTGCACGCGGTCACTGCGGATTCCACGTTGTCGCTGGGCCCGTTCGAGGTCAAGACCTTCGGCGGCCAGCACGCACTGATCCACCCGCTGATTCCCACGGTGGACAACGTGGGCTTCGTGATCGACGACGCCGTGTTCCACCCCGGCGATTCCTTCGCCGTTCCGCACGGGCTGACCGTGCCCACCGTGCTGGTCCCGTTGCACGCCCCGTGGTCCAAGATGTCCGAGGTCATCGACTTCATCATCGCAACCCGCGCCACCAACGTGTACCAGATCCACGATGCGCTGCTCTCCGATATCGGTTTCGGGATCGTCGAGAAGCAGGTCACCAAATTCTCCGAGATGTACGGCACCGAGTACCGCCACCTGGAAACCCGCGAGTCCGTGGAAGTCTGATCCGCACCGTCCCGTAACCCGGCCGCGGCCCATGGCGGGTGGGATCCGCGGATCGAGACCACCGTACAGACCCAGAAGTTCGATCGAAAGGAAGTCACCGTGAGCTCCGTTTTCACCAAGATCATCGAGGGCGAACTGCCCGGCCGGTTCGTGTGGTCGGACGAGCAGTGCGCCGGATTCCTGTCCATCGCACCGCTCTCGCAGGGACACGTCCTGGTGGTGCCACGCGAGGAGATCGACTCCTGGCTGGATCTGCCCGACGAATTGGCGGAGCACCTGATGACCGTGTGCAAGACCGTGGGCCAGGCCATCGATGAGGTCTTCTCACCCAAGCGCGTGGGACTGATGATTCAGGGCTTCGAGGTGCCCCACGCCCACCTGCACGTGTGGCCCACCAACACGATCGAAGAATTCGATTTCGACCAGGTGGACAAGGACCCGGACCCCGAGGTCATGGACGAGACGGCCCGCAAGATCCGTGGCGCACTGGTCGCCGCCGGTCACGAGGCCCACGTTCCCCAGGACTAGGGGTAGCAGATGGCGCCGGGCACCACTGGTGCGCGGTGCCTCAGCTCATGGACATCCGCCGAGGCGGGTTGGCTCAGCGTTGCGTCACGTCGCGCAGTGCTTTGCGGACCCGCTTTTCCGATACCGTGCGCGCGGTGCCCAGCTCCTGTGCGAACAGCGATACGCGCAGCTCTTCCAGATCCCATCGAACACGGGTGAGCGCCTCGGGCACGGGAGCGGTCGGGGGAACGGCCGCCCGTGCACCGCGGTAATCCTGTTCGATGTCCTGAACCAGCACCATGTTCACGCTGTCGCGCTGGATATGGCCCGAGAGCTTGTCCAGACGCGCATTGATGGCTTTCACGTAGCGGGGTAGGTGCTGCAGCGCGTGCCATCCGGTGTCCGCCACGAATCCGGGGTAGATCAGGCGATCGATCTGCTCGGACATGTCCTTGAACGCGGGCACCGCAGCCAACGAGCCCGGCTTTCTGAGTCGCTTGCGTAGCGTGGTGGCTTCCGCGAGCGTCTCGGTGACCAGAGCCGTCACCGCGAACACCGTATCGATCAATTCGGCGCGCACGTGCACGGCCAACTCGTCGAATTCGGCCTTGGTGAACGGCGGTTCCTCGGGTACCAGCCGGTCGATCGCGGCCACGGTGCAATCGCGAATCAGCGCGTCCACGGAACCGTGCGGATTCTGCGTGAAGATCAGCCGTTCCCGCTGGCTCAGATGATCCACGACGTAACGATGCACCGACGGCAGCGTGCGTTCCAGCAGCGCAATCACCCCGTGGCGCTGTGCCGAACGTTGTTCGTCCTGCTGGGTCAGGATCCGCAGGTCCACGGTGGGCTCCTGCGTCGCGCCCTTACCGGTCTTTGCGGCATTGGGATTGTCCCGGCGGACCATGAGCGTGGGGTAGCCGGTGATGGTCTGCCCCGCTACCTGGGTCTGCACCGAGCGCGGCGGGTCTTTCTCCGGCCAGGTCGTCAGTCCCGTGCGTTCCAGACTTTCCGCCGACGACGCCGCTCCGCCACCCTTGGCACCTCGCCCGCCGCGACCCTTTGCCCCCGGACGCGGTGTATCGGGCTTACCGGACCGCTGAGCGCCGGAGGTGCCCCCGGCGGCGTCGGCGGCGTTGGCGAAGTCCGCGAGTTGGGAGGCCGCGCTGCCCAGCGAGTCGGCCAGGGCGCGGCGGATCTGCGGCCTGAGCCGATCCTTGAGTTCGGCGAGGTTCCCGCCGGTTCCGAGCACCTTGTTGCGGGCGTCGCGCACCTCGAAGTTCATGCGCAGGTGAGCCGGAAGCACGCTGGGCTGGAAGTCCGTGGCCTGCACCTGATGTCCGCGCAGCCGGCGCAGCACGGTGGCCAGGGATTCCAGTAGCGAATCCGTTTCCGGGGAGAACTCCGCCGACAGCACGTCCACTGCGGTGGCGGCCATGTCCGGGGCGGGTACGAAGTTGCGCCGCACGGCCTTGGGCAGGGACTTGATGAGGGCGGTGACCAACTCGGTGCGCAGACCGGGGATGTGCCACTCGAATTGCTCCGGGGCCAGACGATCCAGGAACAGCACGGGCACGCGCACGGTCACACCGTCAGCGGTCTCCGAACCGGGGGAGAACTCGTAGTCGAGGTCCAGCGACAGGATGCCGTCCGGAGACGCCACGTTCCAGGTGCGCGGGAAGGACTGCGTGTCGAGCTCGGCGACCTCCGGGGCGATCAGCGCGTCCGGATCCAGGTCCAGCAGGTGCTCGTTGCTGCCGCGCGCCTTCTTCCACCACGCGTCGAAGTGCCGCTGGGACACCACGTCCGCGGGGATGCGCGCATCGTAGAAGTCGAAGAGCACCTGGTCATCCACGCGCAGGTCCTTGCGGCGCATGCGGTTCTCGAGTTCCTCCACACGCTCCAGGCGCTGCTGATTGCGCTGGTAGAACCGGTGCCGTGTTTGCCAGTCACCTTCGACCAGGGCGTGGCGGCTGAACAGTTCGCGAGAGAGCTGCGGGTCCACCCTGGAGAACTGCACGGGTCGCTCGGTCACGAGTGGCAAGCCGTACAGCGTGACCTTCTCGTACGCCATCACGGCACCGCGGGAGCGGGACCAGTGTGGCTCCGAGTAGTTGCGCTTGATCAGATCCGGTGCCAGCTCCTCGACCCATTCCGGGTTGATGCTCGCGTTGGTGCGCGCCCACAGCCGTGACGTCTCCACGAGTTCTGCCGAGACGACCCAGTCCGGAGACGTCTTGAACAGGGCAGAACCGGGGAAGATCGCGAACTTGGTGCCGCGGGCACCGCGGTAGTCGCGGGTGCGTTCATCACGCACTCCGATATGGCTCAGCAGACCGGACAGCAGGCTCTGATGAATGGCGTCCTGATTGCCGGCGACGTCCAGCTCACGGGAGCTCCCCGGGTCGATCCCCACTTCGCGGGCGATCTGACGCAATTGGGCGAAGAGGTCCTGCCACTCTCGGATCCGCAGGAAATTGAGGTACTCGCGCTTGCACAGCTTGCGGAACTGCGAGGATGACAGCTCGTGTTGCTGTTCCTGGATGTATTGCCACAGCAGGCCGTAAGACATGAAGTCGGACGTCTTGTCCTTGAACCGCTTGTGGAACTCGTCCGCGGCCTGCCGATGCTCCAGCGGCCGTTCGCGTGGATCCTGAACCGTGAGCGCTGCAGCAAGCACCATGACCTCGCGGACGCAATTGCGCCGCTTGGCCTCCACGATCATGCGCCCCAGCCTCGGGTCCACGGGCAGGGCCGCCAGGACGCGGCCGGTCTGGGTGAGTGGCGAATCCTGCTGGCCGCGGCGGCGTCGTCCCCGGGAACGACCGCGACCACCCGACGACGCCGCCTGCTCGCGTTGCTCGTTCTGGCCACCCGAGCGCAGCGCGCCGAGTTCGCGCAACAGCACCACGCCGTCCTTGACGGCGCGGGAATCCGGCTTCTGTACGAACGGGAATTCGGAGATGTCCGTGGGCTCGCGCACCACACCCACCGAAATCATCTGCAGGATGACCGCGGCCAGATTGGTGCGCAGGATTTCGGGGTCGGTGAACTCCGGGCGGGACTCGAAGTCCTCCTCGGAATACAGGCGAATGCACACGCCGTCCGACACACGGCCGCAACGGCCGGCGCGCTGCCGCGCGGACGCTTGGGAAATCCGCTCGATGGGCAGGCGCTGTACCTTGGTGCGCGCCGAATAGCGCGAGATTCTGGCGGTGCCCGGGTCGATCACGTACTTGATGCCGGGGACCGTCAGCGAGGTCTCCGCCACGTTGGTCGCGAGCACGATCCGACGCTTGGAAGACGGCGCGAACACCCTGTTCTGCTCCGCCATGGACAACCGGCCGAACAGGGGTAGCAGCTCGGTGCCGGCCAGTGCGCGATTGCGGTCGATGACTTTGGCCAGCGCGTCCTGGGCGTCCCGGATCTCGCGTTCACCAGCGAAGAAGATCAGGATGTCGCCGGGCGGCTCGGAAGCGAGCTCCACCACGGCATCGCACACGGCGTCGATGGGATCGCGGTCCTCGTCCTCGAGGCCGTCTCCCGTGTCCGCCTCGTCATCGCCGCCGTCGCCGGTGCGGGGCTGGGCGAGCGGACGGTAGCGGACCTCCACCGGGTAGGTGCGGCCCGAGACTTCGATGATGGGGGCGGGCTTCACCTGGTCGCCGTCCTCGGCGGGTTCAGCGAAGTGCTCGGCGAACCGCTCGGGATCAATGGTTGCCGAGGTGATGATCAATTTGAGATCCGGGCGGCGGGGGAGCAGGCGCTTGAGATACCCCAGCAGGAAATCGATGTTGAGGGAGCGCTCGTGGGCCTCGTCGATGATGATCGCGTTGTAGCGGCGCAGCATCGGATCGTGGCTGATTTCGGCAAGCATGATGCCATCGGTCATCAGCTTGACCTTGGAGTCCTTGCCGACCTCGGACGTGAAGCGCACCTGGTAGCCGACCGTCTGCCCGACCTGCTCGCCCATCTCGTAGGCAATGCGTTCAGCCACGGAGCGTGCGGCGATGCGGCGCGGCTGGGTGTGGCCGATCAACCCGTTCTCACCCAGACCCAGCTCCAGGCACATCTTGGGTAGCTGTGTGGTCTTGCCGGAGCCTGTCTCACCGGCGACCACCACCACCTGGTGATCACGAATGGCAGCGCTGATGTCGTCACGGCGCGCGCTGACCGGAAGGTTCTGGGGGTACACGATGCGGGGCGTGGTGCTGGACTCAGTCATGTCAACGCCCCAGTCTACGGGTCCGGGGCGGTACGCCACTCACGGCGTGCGGGCCCGTCAGAACACGATCCCATACCGAATGTGTGCCACGTCTCATTTTTTGACCGAACGGCAGGTAATATCCAGGCACCACTATTTGTCTTGAAAGGACGCCCACCATCATGAAGCGCACTCTTTCGCTAACCGCAGCGGTCGCCGCTTCCGCCCTGGTCCTGACCGCTTGCGGTTCGGGCGGCGGTGCCAGCCAGTCCGAGGAACCCCAGGAAGTCTCCGTGGGGATCGCTCAATTCGTGGAACACCCCTCGCTCGATGCCGCGCGAGAAGGTTTCGTAGCCGCCTTGGAAGAAGGCGGCTACAAGGAAGGCGACAACCTGAAGTTGGACGTGCAGAACGCCTCCGGTGACCAAGCCACCGCGACCAACATCGCCTCCAACTTCGCGTCGTCCGATAACGACTTGATCCTCGGTATCGCGACACCCACCGCTCAGTCCCTGGCACAAGCCGTGACCGACAAGCCCGTCCTGTTCACCGCCGTCACCGATCCCGTGGACGCCGGACTCGTGGACTCCATGGACGCGCCCGGAGCCAATATCACCGGTACGACCGACATGAACCCGGTCGAGGACCAGATCAAACTCATCAAGCAGTTCAAACCGGACGCCAAGTCCGTGGGCATCATCTACAGCTCCGGCGAGACCAACTCGCAGATCCAGGTGGAAGAGGCCAAGAAGGCCGCCGAAGCGGAGGGTCTGACCGTGGAGGAGAAGACCGTGACCACCACCGCGGAGGTCGCCCAGGCCGCGGAGTCCTTCAACACCGATTCCATTTACGTCCCCACCGACAACAAGGTGGTGGCCGGCCTCGAAGCAGTGGTCGGCGCCGCCGAGTCCAAGAAGATCCCGTTGATCGTGGGTGAAGGTGACTCGGTGGAACGCGGCGGTCTGGCAACCGAGGGCATCAGCTATGAACAGCTCGGCAAGCAGACCGGGGAAATGGCCCTTCGCATCATCGAGGAGGACGGCGACCCCGCCGAGATGGCCGTGGAATCCCAGAAGGAGACCCACTTGATCATCAATGCCGAGGCCGCCAAGGCCATGGGCATCGAGGTCCCCAAGGCACTGCTTGATTCCGCCGATGCAGTGATCCGGTAACCATTCATGATCGCCGGAATCGAACTCGGCCTGATCTACGCCGTGATGGCCCTGGGCGTCTATCTCACGTTTCGTGTGCTGGACTTCCCGGACCTCACGGTGGATCAGTCCTTCACCACTGGGGCCGCCACCGCGGCCATGATTATCCTGGGTGGTGGCAGCCCCTGGCTGGGCACCATCGCGGGATTCTTCGCCGGTGCGCTCGCGGGTCTCATCACGGGTCTGCTGCACACCAAAGCCCACATCAACGGCTTGCTGGCGGGTATTTTGACCATGACCGCCTTGTACTCCATCAACCTCAGAGTCATGGACAGCAAGGCCAACCTGGCACTGCTGCGCGAGGACACCGTATTCACCCCGCTGCGCGAAGCCGGGTTGCAGGGATCCGCGGTGGGAGTGCTCCTACTGCTCGCCGGGGTGCTGCTGGTCAAGGTCCTGCTTGACTGGTTCCTCTACACGGACGCCGGCTTGGCCATGCAGGCCACCGGTGACAACCCGGACATGATCCGTTCCTTTGGCGTGAACACGGATAACCAGAAAATTCTCGGTCTGTGCCTGTCCAACGGCATGGTCGGCTTGTCCGGTGCGCTCGTGGCTCAGTACCAGGGTTTTGCGGACATCGGCATGGGTATCGGCCTGATCGTCGTGGGCCTGGCTTCCGTGATCCTGGGTCAGGGCATCTTCGGAACGCGCACGGTCATCATTGCCACCGCGGCCGTGATCTTCGGGTCCGTGCTGTACCGACTGGTGATCACCGCGGCCCTGCAGCTGGGTCTGAACCCGTCCGACATGAAGCTGATCTCCGCCGTACTGGTGGTCATCGCGTTGGTGCTTCCGCAAATGACGTTCTTCAAGCGGTGGAATGCGCGCCGCAAGGACCGCGAGGCACGCAAGGTCCAGGCCGGCGTCGAACCCGGCGTGGGGACACCCGCTACCGTGGGCGGTCGCACAGGAGAGGGGCAATAAACCATGTTGACCATCACCGACGTGCGGAAAACGTTCTTCGCCGGAACCGTCAATGAACGCGTGGCTCTGGACGGCGTGAGCCTGACCGTGGAACCGGGAGATTTCGTGACCGTGATCGGCTCCAACGGCGCCGGTAAATCCACGATGTTGAATACGGTCTCCGGGTCGATCATCCCGGACTCCGGCAGCATCCAGGTCTCCGGCGAACCGGTCACCAAGCTCGGGGAACACAAGAAGGCCCACTGGATCTCTCGCGTGTTCCAGGACCCCATGAAGGGTTCCTCGCCCAATCTGACCATCGAGCAGAACATGGCCATTGCGTCCCGCCGCGGCAAGTCTCGCCGACTGTCCATGGGCGTGACGCGCTCGCGGAAACAACAGTTCCGGGACGAGCTGGCCAAGTTGGAACTCGGGTTGGAGAACCGGCTGGGTGCCAAGGTGGGGTTGCTGTCCGGCGGCCAACGCCAGGCACTGTCCCTGCTCATGGCAACGTTCTCATCACCGGAGATCCTGCTCCTGGACGAGCACACCGCGGCCCTGGATCCCCAGCGCGCCAAGCACGTGACGGAACTGACCGAGCGCATGGTGTCCGAACAGAACCTCACCACCATCATGGTCACCCACAACATGGAACAGGCCCTGCGTCTGGGTAACCGGTTGATCATGATGCACGAGGGCAAGATCCTGTTCGAGCTGAACGAGGAGCAGAAGGCCAGATCGACCGTGTCCGATCTGCTGTCGGAGTTCCAGAAACTGCAAACGGTCAGCGGGGAACCCACACTTGATGACGCTACGCTGCTAGAAACAGTCCGCGTCACCAAAGAAGGAAAACCGTAGTCATCGTGAACACGAACAGGCGCCAGCGCACCACATCAGTCATCTCTTTGGCGGGTCTGCTGGCCCTGTTCGTGTGCATCTTCACTCTTCCTCCGGCCCTGGTACACCTCGGGCGGGCGGCGTCAGAAAGTGCATCGGTGCCCCTGACCGGCACCGCACTGGCCACGATCATCGTGGGCTTCGGCACGCTTCTGATCGGTGGGGTGCTGAGCATCATCGGCATGGCGCGGAGGCGTACCACGGCCCCGGTGCACAACCCGGAAGATGACTACGTGGCCGAGCAGTTCGGCGAGGGGGAGATGCTCCACGACTACGACCCCATGGAGCTGAATCCGCACCTTCGGGCGCGGCAACGACACGGCGATAACGAGCGCTGACGAACGAAACCCCCGGGCTGTTGCTCCGGGGGTTTCTTCGTGGTGCAGCGTGCATAACCGGTTGCATCGACCGCGCTGAGGCGAGGGGCGGGGCCCGACCGCCGAGTGGGCGTTGTTGGGTACGAGGCCGAACCGCGACGGAAGAGGACCGCGCGGGGCGGGGGAGCGGCGTCGTCGACGGAAAAGGCGCGTTAAACGAAAAAGTGCCCGCGATAGGAATCGAACCTACGACCTTCTGCTCCGGAGGCAGACGCTCTATCCCCTGAGCTACGCGGGCGGGGGCTGTCCTGCGGGTCCGTGAACCGGGCCGTGAACAACTCGATCGATATTAGCAGGTTCGTCACGGCAGGCGAATTGACTCGAATCGGTGGGTGCCGTTCGTCCCGTTACACTGGACCGGTGACTCCTGAAGAACTTTCCGCTGCCGTATCCGCATGCCTACACGATGCCGTGGCCGCCGGTGATCTCACCCTGGTGGACGGTGCAGAGCTTCCCGAAGCGAAGATCGAGCGCCCCAAGAATCGTGAGCACGGGGACTGGGCCACCACCGTGGCCATGCAGGCGTCCAAGAAATTCGATCGTAAGCCGCGCGAGATCGCCGAGATCCTGGTCGAACGCCTGAGCGCAGTTCCCGGCGTGGCCGCCGTGGACATCGCCGGTCCCGGATTCCTGAACATCACGCTCGACGCCGCCGCGGCCGGTGAGCTCGCGCAGTCGATCGTGGAGCAGGGCACCTCCTTCGGTACCTCAGACGTTCTGGGCGGAACCGCCATCAACCTGGAATTCGTCTCCGCCAACCCCACCGGCCCCATTCACCTGGGTGGCACCCGCTGGGCCGCAGTGGGTGACTCGCTGGCCCGCATCCTGCAATCGCAGGGCGCCCAGGTCACCCGCGAGTACTACTTCAACGACCACGGTGCGCAGATCGACCGATTCGCTCGCTCCCTGCTGGCCCGCGCCCGCAACGAGGACGCACCCGAGGACGGCTACGGCGGACAGTACATTTCCGACATCGCCCAGCGCGTGCTCGAACAGCACCCGGACGCCCTGGAGTCCGAGGATCCACAGGAAGTTTTCCGCGCCGCCGGTGTGGAGTTGATGTTCCAGGAGATCAAGTCCTCGCTGCACGAATTCGGTGTGGATTTCGACGTTTTCTTCCATGAGAACTCGCTGTTCGAGGGTGGGCAGGTCGAACAGCTGGTCGAACAGCTCAAGGACTCGGACGCCATGTATTTCGAGGACGGCGCCTGGTGGCTGCGGTCCACGGACTACGGGGACGACAAGGACCGCGTGGTCATCAAGTCGGACGGCAACGCCGCCTACATCGCCGGTGACATCGCCTACTTCAAGGACAAGCGGGGCCGCGGCGCGGACCTGTGCATCTACATGCTCGGCGCGGATCACCACGGCTACGTGGCACGCCTCAAGGCCGTGGCCGCAGCCCTCGGGGATTCCCCGGAACGCGTGGAGGTCCTGATCGGTCAAATGGTCAACCTGGTCCGCGAGGGCGTGGCCGTGCGCATGTCCAAACGCGCCGGCACCGTGGTCACCATGGAAGACCTCGTGGAGGTCGTGGGCGTGGACGCCGCACGCTACTCCCTGACCCGCTATTCGGTGGACTCCAACATCGATATCGACCTGGATGTGCTGACCAAACGCTCCAATGAGAACCCGGTCTTCTACGTCCAGTACGCCCACGCCCGCACGTGCGCCGTGCAGCGCAACGCAGAGGCCGCCGGTGTCCGTCGCTTCACCGAAGAGGGCGCCAGCACGTTCGACGCCGCTCTGCTGGATCACGCCCGCGAGGCAGACCTGCTCGCCGCGCTGGGACAGTACCCCTCCGTGGTCGCCCAGGCCGCTGAACTGCGTGAACCGCACCGAGTGGCCCGCCACCTGGAACTGTTGGCCGGCACATACCACCGCTGGTACGACGTGTGCCGCGTGGCACCGCAGGGCGACGGCCCGGTCGAACCCGTACACAACTCTCGCTTGTGGCTCAATGACGCCGTGCAACAGGTCCTGGCCAACGGCCTGGCCCTGTTGGGTGTCGGCGCGCCGGAACGGATGTGATCTCGTGAGCTCAGTAGACAACGCCCACCAACTCGCTCCTGGATGGCTGACCGTCCCCGAGGACAACGCCACGCTGGACCCCAAGGTCTTCACCGAGCAGTACGCCCGGAATGATCGCGGGTGCGTCACCGTGGACGGTGTGTCCGTGGCCGAGTTGGCCGAACGTTACGGGTCACCGAGCTACGTGATCTCCGAGGACACCTTCCGCTCTCGCGCCCGGGGTTTCCGCGAGGCCTTCGAGGCCGCGTTCACACCCATGGGCATTGACGTGGAGGTCTACTACGCGTCCAAGGCGCTGCTCAATACGCACGTGGCGCGGTGGGCCCAGGACGAGGGCCTCAACGTGGACACCGCGTCCGGTGGCGAACTCGAGGTCGCCCTGCGCGCCGGAGTCGATCCCGCCAGGATTGCGTTGCACGGCAACAACAAGTCAGCGGCGGAGATCACCCGTGCACTGGACAGCGGCGTAGGGCGGATCGTGGTGGACTCCCTGCCGGAGATCCAGCTGGTTGCGGACCTTGCCCAGAAGCTTGCGGTACGCGCGCCCATCATGCTGCGCGTGACGCCGGGTGTGCACGCGTCCACCCATGAGTTCATCGCCACGGCCCACGAGGACCAGAAGTTCGGGATGTCCCTGAACCCCTCGGTGGAGGGGGAGGACTCACCGGCGCTGCAGGCCATCGCCCAGTGCGTGGCGTTGCGCGAACACCTGGACCTGCGGGGTCTGCACTGCCATATCGGATCGCAAATTTTTGCGGCGGAAGGCTTCGGCCAGGCCGCCGAGCGCGTACTGGCCCTGCGCGACACCGTGGCCGAACGCTGGTCCACGGTGCTCCCCGAGCTGGACCTAGGCGGTGGCCACGGCGTGGCCTATACGAGCGCTGACGAACCCCGCACCGCGCAGTCGATCGCTACGGACCTCGCCGAACACCTGGCCGGATTGCTGAAGAACTCCGAGTCGCCGGCCCCTCATCTCTCATTCGAGCCCGGTCGCTTCATCGCGGGTCCTTCCGGGGCCACGGTGTACACCGTGGGCACCGTGAAGACCGTGACGGTCAGCCCCGGCGTGGAACGTCGCTACGTGTCCGTGGACGGAGGCATGAGTGACAACGCCCGCCCGGTGCTCTACGACGCCGATTACACGGCGGTACTCGCCAGCCGCGTGTCGGACGCCGAACCGGTGCTCACTCGCGTGGTCGGAAAGCACTGCGAATCCGGTGACATCGTGGTCCGGGACGTCTACCTCCCGGCGGATGTCACGGCCGGTGACCTACTGGTCGTGCCCGTGACCGGTGCGTACTGCTGGGCGCTGTCCAGCAACTACAACTGGCTCACCCGACCCGGAATGATCAGCGTGGATGCTCAAGGACAGGTCCAGGTTCTGATCCGCGCCGAAACCGTCGACGATCTGCTGGCCCGGGACACCGGCGCGAGCGCCGAATAAGCCCCCAAGGAATATCAGGAGCAATGACTACTTCAGCGACTTCGCACCCACAGACTCCCCACTTGAAGGTCGCCCTGTTGGGCGCCGGCACCGTGGGATCCCAGGTGGCCCGCGTGCTGCTCGACTCCAAGGACGAACTCGCCCTTCGCTCGGGCGTCACGCTCGATCTCGTGGGCGTGGCCGTGCGCGACGTGGACGCCAAGCGAGATTACGAGATTCCGCGCGAATTGCTCACCAGGGACGCGGATTCCGTGATCGACGCCGCGGACATCGTGGTGGAACTGACCGGTGGCATCGAGCCCGCCCGCACCCGCATCCTGCGCGCCCTCAACGCCGGCACCACCGTGGTCACCGGTAACAAGGCGCTGCTCGCAGCTCATGGCCGCGAACTCCAGGACGCCGCGGCGGCGTCGGGCTCGCAATTGTCCTACGAGGCCGCCGTGGCCGGCGCGATCCCGATCGTTCGCCCCATGCGCGACTCGCTCGCCGGCGACAAGGTCACCCGCTTCCTGGGCATCATGAACGGCACCACCAACTTCATCCTGGACCAGATGGACACCACGGGCGCCGCGTTCGACGACGCCCTGGCCGAGGCCCAGGAGTTGGGTTACGCCGAGGCCGACCCCACCGCCGACGTCGAGGGGCACGACGCCGCCGCCAAGGCCGCCGTGCTCGCCTCGCTCGCCTTCCACTCGACCTTCACCCTGGACGACGTCCACTGCGAGGGAATCACCGCGGTGACCGCGGAAGATGTCGCAACCGCGGCCGAGGCCGGGTACGTGATCAAGCTGCTGTCCGTGGGTGAGCGCACCGAGGACGGCGTGAACCTGCGCGTCAACCCCGTGATGATTCCCCGCAACCACGTGCTCGGGGGAGTGCACGGTGCGTACAACGCTGTCTTCGTCGAGGCCGAGAACGCCGGCTCGCTCATGTTCTACGGCCAGGGCGCAGGAGGCGAGCCCACGGCGTCGGCCGTTCTGGGCGACCTGGTGTCCGCCGCTCGAGCGATTGCGCGTGGTGCCGAGGGCATCCCGCTGAGCGATCACGCCAAGCTGCCCGCCGTGTCCATGGACAACGTGACCACGCGCATGGCCATCACCGTGACCGTCAAGGACCGCTTGGGTGTGCTCGCTCAAATTGCCCAGGTCTTCGCGGACCACGGCGTATCCATCTCCACCATGCATCAGACCGAGGATCCCAAGGATCAGGCCATCTCCGTGCTGCGCCTGGTGACCCACACGGGCCGCCACCGTGATCTCATGGACACCGTGGGTGCACTGCGTGAGTTGCCCGTGGTGGCCGAGGTGCTCTCGGTGATCCCCGTGGAGAACGGCGACTAAGTCCACCGCCCCGCGGGGCGTTCATAAACTTCAATGGGTGGTGAACGCCGCCCACCGTCACACAGCGTCGAGGAGAACCGGTATGGCACACGTCTGGCAGGGCGTTATCAACGAGTACAAGGACCGCTTGCCGGTCACCGAGGCCACCGAGGTCATCACCATGGGTGAGGGTGGCACGCCGCTGATCCAGGCTCGTGCCCTGTCCGAACTGACCGGCAGCTCAGTGTGGCTCAAGTTCGAGGGCATGAACCCCACCGGTTCCTTCAAGGACCGCGGCATGACCATGGCCATCACCAAGGCCAAGGAAGAGGGTGCGGAGGCCGTGGTGTGTGCCTCGACGGGCAACACCTCCGCCGCCGCTGCGGCCTACGCCAAGCAGGCGGGCATGCGCTGCGCCGTGCTCGTGCCCGAGGGCAAGATCTCAATGGGCAAGATGTCCCAGGCCGTGGCCCACGGCGCGGACATCATCCAGATCGAAGGCAACTTCGACAACTGCCTGGAAGTCGCGCGCAAACTATCCGAGTCCTATCCCGTGTTCCTGGTGAACTCGGTCAACCCGTACCGTATCGAGGGCCAGAAGACCGCGGCCTTCGAGGTCGTGGACACCCTGGGCGACGCCCCGGACATCCACGTGCTCCCGGTCGGTAACGCCGGCAACATCACCGCGTACTGGAAGGGTTACAAAGAGTACGCCTCCGAGACCCCGGCGACCTCCGGTGAGAAGTTGGCACCCGTGTCCACGCACACACCGACCATGTGGGGCTTCCAGGCTGCTGGCGCCGCACCGCTCGTGCTGGGCCACCCCGTCACTGAACCGGAGACGATCGCCACCGCCATCCGAATCGGCAACCCCGCTTCCTGGGACACAGCCATTGCGGCCCGTGACGAGTCCGGCGGTCTGATCGATTCCGTGACGGACGAGCAGATCATTGAGGCCCACCGCTGGCTGTCTTCGCGCGAGGGCGTGTTCGTGGAGCCCGGTTCGGCCTCCGGTGTGGCCGGCCTGCTCAAGAAACAGCGCGCGGGCGAGGTGCCCAGCGGCAAGACCATCGTGATCACCGTGACCGGTCACGGCCTCAAGGATCCGCAATGGGCCATCAAGGGTGCCGAGGCCGAGGACGCCAGCGCCGTGGAACCCAAGCGCGTTCCCTTCGACGTGGTCCCCGTGGCCGCAGCCTTGGGGTTGGAGTGACCGAGGTCGTGAACGAGCAGGTAGTCGCCGCACCGGGCACGAGCGTGTCGGTGCGGGTCCCCGGATCCACCGGAAACGTGGGTCCCGGTTTCGACACCCTGGGACTGGCCCTGGGTTATTACGACGAGCTCACGGTCACCCGCATCGAATCCGGTCTCGAATTCGAGCTCACGGGTGAAGGGTCGGAGAACGTGCCGCAGACCGCGGATCACCTGGTGGTCCGTTCGATGCAGGCAGTGTTCGACGCCGCCGGGGCCGGTTCCCTGCCCGGGTTGCGGTTAAAGGCGCACAACCAGATCCCGCACGGTCGTGGCATGGGATCCTCGGCCTCGGCCGTGGTCGCCGGGGTGCTGGCCGCCAACGCATTGCTCTCTGACACCGCACGGCTGGATGATCGCACCATCCTGCAGGTGTGCTCCCAGCTCGAGGGGCATCCGGATAACGTGGCCCCCACCCTGTACGGGGGACTCACCGTGTCCTTCGAACAAAACGGCGAATTCGTCAGCGTGCCCGTGCATGTGCACGAGAACGTGATTCCGATCGTGGCCATCCCGGACTTCGAGGTGGCGACCTCAGTGGCCCGCGGCCTGCTGCCCGATACCGTTTCGCATCGCACCGCTGCGGTCACTGCCGGTCGTGCTGCACTGTTGGTCGAGGCGCTGAGCAACCGTCCCGAGTACCTGCTTCCGGCCACGTTCGACCTGCTGCACCAGCCCTACCGTGCCCAGGCCATGGGCCCGAGCTTCGAGCTCATGACCCAGTTGCGCGAGCGCGGATTCGCGGCGCTGATCTCCGGTGCCGGACCCACCGTTCTCACTCTGGCCAACGGCCCCGAAGCGGCGGAACAGGTGGTTGCGGCTATCGATGAGATCACCGCGGATGCGGATTCCGCGGCCCATACCCACAACAGTGAGGACGTGTCGTGGCGTGTTATGGCGCTACGCGTTCCCGCTGAGGGTGCTAAAGTGGGCGTATCCACGCAATAGGCCCTGGGTTCGCCCACGCGGTTCAAGCGGAGTCCCGCATTCGAGTCAGCTTTCGTGACCGAGCGTCACTGCTGTTTCAATGCGTCGCCTCAGTGCGATTCCTTTTCATGATGACCAGGTCACCTCTGTGATGTGACCGCAACTGGTGGATCAGAGGGATCAGAGGACCTCATTGCTGATTTTCTAGCGCGCAGTCTGCGCGCATTCAACGTGGCCCGCAGTAGGTGGCCCACAACAATATCGTCGGGTCAGTGTGCGATGTCATCGCCACGGCCCCCATCGAGTCAGAAGGAACCTTCGTGACAGAAACCACCGCCCCCGAACAGGGAACGGAAAACTCCAAGCCGCAGAACACTGGTTTGTCCGGGCTGAAACTTGCACAGTTGCAGGCTCTCGCCTCCCAGTTGGGCATCACCGGCGCTCGTCGGATGCGCAAGTCTCTGCTGGTCGAGGCCATCGAGGCCCACCAGCGCGGCGGTGCCGTGGCCGAACGTGACAAGGCCGTGGAGGAAAAGATCTCGGAAACCGCGCGCAAGGCATCGACCCGCCGTGCGTCGTCGTCGGAATCCGCACCCTCCCAGAATGCACCCAAGGACAGTGCCGCCTCGGACCAGGACGAGAAGTCCGCCGATGCCGCCAACGGCCCCGCGAACCAGGACGAGGACCAGAAGAACGACTCCCAGGGCGACAACCGCTCGGGACAGAACGAGCGTCAGTCCGGCTCGCGCCGCTCCCGCCGTGCGTCCGCTTCCGGCCGCGGGGATCGCTCCCGTAACCAGAAGGATTCGGAACAGCAGGAGAACCAGGACCAGCAGTCCAAGGACTCTGGCCAGGAAAACCAGGGCGAGCAGTCCGAGAACTCCCAGAACGAGCAGAACGAGGACTCCAAGGATTCCTCCAACCGCGGCAACCGCAATCAGCGCTCGCGCGGCAACCGCAACGATCGTAACGACCGCAACGATCGTGGCGATCGCAAGGACGGCAACAACTCGCGCGAAGAGAAGTCCGGGTCCAACGACCAGGACAACGCCTCCCGTGACGACAAGGGGTCCCGCGACGACAAGCAGGATTCCAACCGCAAGGACTCCTCGCAGGACGGCCAGAACCGCAAGGACGGTAACGAGCGCAACGACCGCGGTAACCGCAGCCGGAACGATCGCAACGACCGGAACAACGACGGCAACGACCGTGACGGCAATTCGCGTCGTAACCGCCGCAACCGCAATCGAAACGATCGCAATGACCGCAACGATCGCAACGAGCGTCGCAATCGCCGCAGCCGCAACAACGGTCCGGACGTCGACGACATCGAGATCACCGAGGACGACGTCCTGTTGCCCGTGGCGGGCATCCTGGACGTGCTCGACAACTACGCGTTCGTGCGCACCTCGGGTTACCTCCCGGGTCCGTCGGACGTGTACGTGAGCCTGTCCCAGGTCAAGAAGAACAACCTGCGCAAGGGCGATGCGATTGTGGGTGCCATTCGCGCACCTCGCGAGGGCGAACAGAACAACAGCTCCCGTCAGAAGTTCTCCGCGCTCGTGCAGTTGACCTCCGTCAACGGTCGCAAACCGGAGGAGAACAAGGACCGCACCGAGTTCTCCAAGCTGGTTCCGCTGTACCCGCAGGAGCGCTTGCGCCTGGAGACCGAGCCCAAGAAGATCGGTCCCCGCGTGGTCGATCTGGTGGCTCCGATCGGTAAGGGCCAGCGCGGCCTGATCGTGTCCCCGCCCAAGGCCGGTAAGACCCTCATGTTGCAGGCGATCGCCAACGCGATCACCACGAACAACCCCGAGGTGCACCTCATGATGGTGCTCGTGGACGAGCGTCCCGAGGAAGTCACCGACATGCAGCGCACGGTGAAGGGTGAGGTCATCGCCTCGACCTTCGACCGTCCCGCGGACGATCACACCACGGTGGCCGAGCTCGCGATCGAGCGCGCCAAGCGCCTGGTGGAAATGGGTATGGACGTGGTGGTCCTGCTGGACTCCATGACCCGCCTGGGCCGCGCCTACAACCTGTCCGCCCCCGCCTCCGGACGCATCCTGTCCGGTGGTGTGGATTCGGCAGCGCTGTACCCGCCCAAGAAGTTCTTCGGCGCCGCTCGTAACATCGAGAACGGTGGCTCGCTGACCATCCTGGCCACGGCGCTCGTGGAGACCGGTTCCAAGATGGACGAGGTCATCTTCGAAGAGTTCAAGGGCACCGGCAACATGGAACTGCGCCTGTCCCGCCAGCTCGCGGACCGTCGTATCTTCCCCGCCGTGGACGTCAACTCTTCCGGCACGCGCCGCGAGGAGAACCTGCTCTCCGCGGACGAGATCAAGATCATGTGGAAGCTGCGCCGCGTGCTGTCCGGTCTGGAACAGCAGCAGGCTCTTGAACTGCTCACCAACAAGTTGCGTGACACGCAGTCCAACACGGAGTTCCTGCTGCAGGTCCAGAAGACCACGCTGGCCAACGGCAAGGACTAGCGAGAACTCGTCGCTGTCCCGTTCCACCCGTCGATAGGAGACCTTTCAATGTCCGATCCCGTTCAGCCGCTGCTGGATGAGCACGCTCAGCTGCAGCGCGAACTGGCGGATCCCGCCGTGCACGCAGATGCGGGCAAGGCCCGCAAGCTGGGCCGGCGGTACTCCGAACTCAACGGCATTGTCGAAGCCCATCGACGGGTGGAACAGCTTTCCGAGGACCTCGAGGCCACGCGCGAGCTCGGCAGCGAGGACCCGGAGCTGGCTTCAGAGATCGCCCCGCTCGAGGCCGAACTGGAAACTGCTCAGGAAGTGCTGCGCCGCAAACTGATCCCCCGGGATCCGGATGACGGCCGCAACGTGATCCTCGAGATTAAGGCCGGCGAAGGCGGCGACGAGTCCGCTCTGTTCGCCGGTGACCTGCTGCGCATGTACATGCGTTACGCGGAGTCGCTCAAGTTCAAAACCGAGGTGCTCTCGTCCACCCCCACCGAGTTGGGCGGTTACAAGGACGTGCAGCTCGCGGTGAAGTCCACGTCCAACGATCCAGAACACGGTGCGTGGGCGCGGTTGAAGTACGAGGGCGGCGTGCATCGCGTGCAGCGTGTGCCGGCCACGGAATCCCAGGGTCGCGTCCACACCTCGGCCGCCGGTGTCTTGGTGTTCCCCGAGGTCGATGAGCCGGACGAGATCGACATCAGCCAGAACGACCTGAAGATCGACGTCTACCGATCCTCCGGCCCCGGTGGTCAGTCCGTGAACACCACGGACTCCGCGGTGCGCATCACTCACTTGCCCACGGGCATCGTGGTGGCCATGCAGAACGAGAAGTCGCAGTTGCAGAACCGTGAGGCCGCCATGCGCGTTCTCCGGGCGCGCATCCTGGCGCACCAGCAGGAGCAGATCGACGCGGAGAACGCCGCCGTGCGCAAGTCGCAGGTGCGCACCGTGGACCGTTCCGAGCGCATCCGCACCTACAACTACCCCGAGAACCGCATCGCGGATCACCGCACGGGGTACAAGTCCTACAACCTGGATCAGGTGCTGGACGGCGCCCTGGAACCCGTGGTGAACTCCGCGATCGAGTTGGACGAGAAGACCCGTTTGGAACACCTCGGTCAAGACCAGGCTGGGAAGCAGGACTGACCGGCGGTGGAAGCTACCCTTGCCCAGGCTCTGCGGTGGGCGCACGGTGAGCTTGCGGGGGCCGGTGTACCGTCTCCCGACACGGACGCCGTACTTCTCGCAGCTCATCTCATGGGCTTGAGCAGGGGAGAGGTCGAGGCCAAAGCCATTCTGGGTGCCTCCGAACCCGCGGGGTTCCGCGAGCTCGTGGCCCAGCGGGCTCAGCGCATTCCGCTGCAGCACCTGACGGGTAAGGCTCCGTTCCGTCAGCTTGAGCTGTCGGTGGGTCCCGGGGTTTTTGTCCCCCGCCCCGAAACCGAACTTCTGGTCCAACTCAGCCTGGATGAAGCTCGGCTGTGGCGAGAAACTGGAGTACCACACCCCCGGGTCATGGATCTGGGGACCGGTTCCGGTGCCATTGCCCTGGCCATTGCCACGGAAGACCCCACCACTCGCGTGTTCGCGGTGGAAAAAGAGGACTCAGCCTTCGACTGGGCGCAACAGAACCTGCGCGGTTCCAAGGTCACACTCACGCAGGCCGATTATCAGGACTACGAGCCTGAGAACGCGGGCACGTTCTGCGTGGTGGTGAGCAATCCGCCCTACGTCCCGCCCGAGGACATTCCCACGGAGCCTGAGGTCAGGGACTATGACCCACCCACGGCGCTGTACGGGGGAGCTGACCACGGGATGGCACTGCCCTGCGCCGCCATGGACACCGCCGTACGGCTGTTGCGGCCCGGTGGAGCATTATTCATGGAACACGCCGAGTCCCAGGTGGCTGCCATGGAGCGTGAACTTGCCGCCCGTGGTTTCGTGGAGATCCAATTGCATTGCGACCTCGCCGGGAAACCCCGTGCGACAGGCGCGCGCAGACCGGATGCGGATGAAGATTCCAGCATCGATCCGCACCAGACGTTGAGCTAAGGAGACGCTCGTGAGTGCCACGTACAAGTGCGCAGACCAAGAATCCATGGGCGCGGCGATCGATCACGCGGCGCGCGTCGTGTCAGACGGCGAATGCATCGTCATGCCCACGGACACGGTGTACGGCATCGGTTGCGATGCGTTCTCTCCCATGGGCGTCCAAACCTTGCTCGGCGCCAAGGGCCGCACACGCCACATGCCGCCCCCCGTGCTGATTGCCAATCCCGGGGTCTTGGCCGGTCTCGCCGATCAGGTCTCCGACGACGCCCGCGCCCTCGCCGAAGCCTTTTGGCCCGGTGCCCTCACGCTCGTGTGCTGGGCTCAGCCCACCCTGGGTTGGGATCTCGGGGAAACCCACGGCACGGTGGCCCTTCGGGTTCCCGATGACCACGTCGCGCGGCAAGTTCTCGAGCAAGTCGGCCCCATGGCCGTGTCCTCCGCGAACCTCACGGGCATGCCGGCCGCGCTCAACGCCGACGACGCCCAGGACATGCTCCAGGACCGCGTCGCCCTCTATCTCGACGACGGCGCTCGGCCCACGGCCGAGCACGCGGCGGAGAATCCCAGCGGACTCCCGTCGACCATCGTCGACTGCACCGGTGACGTGCCCGTGGTGCTGCGCCTGGGTACCATCGGACTCGATGAATTACGCTCCGTGGTTCCCAACGTGGACGGTGGAGACTCCACGACGGATGTCGAGACCGAT
The DNA here is from genome assembly GCF_002295155.1 of Kocuria sp. WRN011. Lineage (NCBI taxonomy): Bacteria > Bacillati > Actinomycetota > Actinomycetes > Micrococcales > Micrococcaceae > Kocuria > Kocuria sp. WRN011. The sequence goes on along the minus strand of NZ_NSGI01000004.1, from coordinate 69,153 downwards.
GAGACGAGCGCGGACATCACCACCAGCGAGAGCGGTCCGAAGGGCGGGGCGAACGAGTCGGGTGAGAACGGCGACCACGATGCCTCGCCGAACGCAGGGGAGAGCCACGATGCCTCGCCGAACGCAGGGGAGAGCCACGATACTGAGGTGACCGCCGCGGCGTCGTCGGCATCGCAACCCGATGCGGAACGCACGATCGACCGGTGGCGGCACCGGAACGACGTCGGCGACCGGACGACACGCCGCGCGACGGCCGAACCATTGGTCGAGCCGGGAGCGCCCGAGGCCGAGGTGGCCAGGGCCCTAGTGCAGAACGCGGCCGCAAAACCTGGCGCGCGCGTGGATCAAAATCGCAATCGCGCGGATGCGTCCCAACCTCGATGGAACGGGACGTCCGCACTGAGCGTGGACGAGGCCAGCCAATTGGTCAACGGATCCTGACGCATCTCCGCGAAAACAGACGCACGGCGAGGGCCGCAACCGTGATGGTTGCGGCCCTCGCCGTGGCTGGTCAGGAGCTTACTTGCCCAGTGACAAGTGCGCCTGGCGCAGTACCTCTTGCACGTTGGGCTCGGGGATCACGCCGTTCTCGTGCGCCCACCCGGGCACCTGACGCTGACCGAACCAGGTAACTTCGAGACGCCGGATGGCCCCGTTGAACCGATTATTGGCCAGTCCCGAAACCCAGAATCCACCGTCGATCACGGCGCGGCACAGGAACGGCGGTAGCTGCAGGGGATTGCGACGACCGGCATCGCGCAGAACAGAGCCAGTGGTCGCGCCCTCCCAGGGTTGCAGGATCACGGCGGGCAGTGGCTCGGGGAATTCGCCCACGGCCACGGCGAACTGGGCGAGAGCCTTGACCGACGTGACCGGGGTGGGCGCGGTTCCGTCACCGGCGACCGACGAGAACACCGAGGACGCGAACTTGGCCAGCAACCGCGTGGTGCGCCGCCCGCTGCCCATGACCGAGGTTGCGCGCAGCACCGTGAGCTGCGGGGCATGGGACTCGGTGTCCCACTGTGACCGCAAGCGGTACAGGGCGGATTCGCCCAGTGCCTTGGACAGCGAGTAGGCGGAGAACGGTGCGGTACGAATGGACTCGTCCAGCACGGGAGCATCTCCCTGGACCGAGGCGGAGCTGATGTGGATGACCCGTCGAACACCCGTGCGGTGCGCGGCCAGTGCCACCAGAACCGGCAGCAGGGCGTTGGCGCCGGTCAGCGACTGCTGGTGAGTCTGATCGGGCGCGGCCAATCCGGCGGCGTTGATCACGATGTCTGCGCCGGCGAACGAATCCGCCAGGTAGTCGATGACCGACTCCAACCGCTGCGCATGCTCGATCAAGTGGTGCACGGTGGTGGCCGGAGAGGCCAACCGGGGCGTGGACACGGGGGTCACGGCAATGTTCTTGGTCTGCAGGGCAGTGGTGATGGCCGACCCCACAAAGCCCGTGGCTCCGAGTACTCGCCAGCTACTAGCTGTCACGGTGAATCTCCTCCCGACATTGGTTTCTTCATCGTACGGCAGCGAACGGGCGCTGACCGTGTCCGGGAGATTGTCAGCCGCGCGTTGATAGAATCCGTGAGTCCAGCGGGGCCTCACGTTGTGGGTCCCTCACAGTACTTTCCGCGGGAGCAACCATGACTCGAGCCAGTTCACACCCGGCGCAGAGCCAGCGCGTCAGCGTCGCGTGCGTGACGCAGGACCGTCCCCGCGATGTGGACCAACTGATCGCGGGTCTGCGGAGCCAGACGGATCCGATCGACAGCCTGTGTCTGGTTGATGCAGGCAAGACGGCCTTGGACGAAACGCATCTTCGCGGGCTGATCGACGGTGCGTTCGAACTGCGTTACCTGCGCTCGGAAGCCAACCTGGGTGGTGCCGGTGGTTTTTCCCTGGCCATCCTTACGGCCCTGTCCACGGGTGCGGATCAGGTATGGCTCATGGACGACGACGCCCACCCCGAGGACGAAAACTGCCTGCGAACCCTGCGCCAAGCCGCCGCCGAACGGAACCTGGCCGTGGTGTCCCCGCTGATCGTGGCGCCCCAGGACCACGGCACGTTGTCCTTCCCGTTCCGCCTCGAGGGAACCATCACGCACTCTCGAGCTGACATCCAATCTTTAGGGTTCATCCCTTCCTACGCCGCCTTCTTCAACGGTGCGCTCATGGACGAGTCGGTGTTCTTCACCGTGGGACTCCCTGATCTCAAGCTGTTCCTGCGCGGGGACGAAGTGGACTTTCTGGTGCGGCTGCGCAAATCCGGCCTGTCCTTCGGAACTGTGACCACCACCGCCGTGGCACATCCTCCGGGATGGGACGAGGAACAGGTGGTCATCCCCGGAAAGCTCCAGGTGCTGATCCCTCCGGGCCAGTTCAAGCAACAGCACTTCTTCCGCAACCGCGGCTACGTGTCGTGGCGGTACAAGCGCGTGGTGCAGTTGGCCGCAGACGCCATCGGGTATCCGGCGTATTACCTGCAGCGCGGCGATCTCAAAGGATTGCGCACGTGGGCCGGCCGGTACGTCAATGGAATGCGGGGACGTGGTTTCGGTGGCCCTCGCTAAGCCCCTGGACCCTTGCGAATCTCCCGCCCCTTTCTCGCTGCTGGTTCCCGTCTACCGCGGGGATTCCGCGCACCGGGTGCGGCGGGCCATCGACTCCAATACCCACGAACAGACCCGGCCCCCGGCGCAGGTCGTGATCGTGCGTGACGGCCCCGTGCCGCAGGAGATCACGGACGAGCTCGACCGGATCAGCGCGGCGTCGGCGGTGCCCGTGGTGCGCGTGGAACTCGAACACAACGCGGGGCTGACCAATGCTCTGAACACGGGGCTGTTGTGGTGCTCCCACGATGTGGTGGCCCGCGCGGACGCTGACGACATCTCTTACCCGGACCGTTTCGAACGGCAGTTGCCGCTGATCGAGGCCGGTGCGGATCTCGTGGGTGCCTCCATGCATGAAATCGGCGATGACGAGACCACCCCCTTGGCCCTGCGCCAGGCACCGGTGGGTCGTTCCGAGATCGCCCGGGTGGCCAAGCGCCGCAACCCGATTTCTCACCCCTCCGTAGTCTTTCGCCGTAGCGCGGTGGAGGCGGTCGGTGGCTATGAACACGTCCCCATGGCCGAGGACTACTGGCTGTGGGCGCGCATGCTGCATGCGGGTGCGGACGTCCGCAACGTGTCCGAACCGCTGGTCGGTTACCGGGTGTCTGCGGGTTCCTATGAGCGGCGCGGTGGGCCCCGCGTGTTTCTGGCGGAAATGGCGTTGCAATGGAAATTGCGCCGTTTGGGGTACGTGGGCTTCATACAATGGGCGACGAACGTGACCGTGCGGGGCGGGTACAGGTTTGTACCGCTCAAGGCGCGGGAAACGGCCTATCGGTTCATGGTGGGCCACCGCAACAGCTAGTTCGCGTGCACGAAAGGACGTCAACGCGCATGGGGAACCCCCAAATCAATGCCCCCTCGGCGGAGAAGCCGGTCGCGTGGCTGTGGATCCAGATGATTCTGGATTCCGCCGCGTGGATTGTCGCCATGTGTGTGGCGGTGCTTCTGCGCTACGAGATGAACGTGCAGTTCGTCTCCGTGGGCGGCTTGGTGATCACGTGCGCCGTGGCGGTAGCGTGCCAGATGGTGGTGGGCTTCTCCTTCGCGCTGTACAAGGGGCGCTACTCCTTCGGCAGTTTCGAAGAAGCCAAACTGCTGGTCGTGGTGACCGTGATCGTTACCGCCATCCTGGAGGTCGTGCTCCTGGTGTTCGGTGTGGCCATGGGGATCCCGCGATCCATTGGATTCATCGCATTCCCGTTCGCGTGCTTGTTCATGGCGGCCTTCCGCTACCTCAAGCGCATGTACCAGGAGTCCACGGCCAAGCCGGGGGCCGAGGCCCAGCACGTGGTGGTCTTCGGTGCCGGCTACCTGGGCACGTTCCTGGTCCACCGAATGATGCAGGATCCGTCCTCGGAGTTCCTGCCGGTCGCTCTCATTGACGACGATCCCGCCAAGAAGCACCTGCGGATCTCTTCGGTTCCCGTGATGGGCACCCTGCACGACGTCGCCCGCGTCCTGGAAGCCATGCGGTCGGCCGTTCTCATCGTGGCGATCTCTGACGTCGAACCGCGCCTGATGCGCCGAGTGTCCGACGCCGTGGCCGGCACCAACACGCGGGTGATGACCGTGCCACCGCTCACCGACATGTTGACCGCCAACAAGCAGAGCGTGGATCTGCGGGACATCGCCATGGAGGATCTCATCGGACGCCGCCCGGTGGATATCCACGTGCACGCGATTGCCGGATACGTCACGGGTAAGCGCGTACTGGTCACGGGTGCGGGCGGTTCCATTGGTTCCGAACTGTGCCGTCAACTCGTGGGTTTCGAACCCGCCGAACTCATCATGTTGGACCGCGACGAAACCGGTTTGCAGTCCACTCAGCTCTCCATCACCGGTCGCGGCCTGCTGGACGGCAAAGACACCGTCCTCGCGGACATCCGCGACACCGAGTCCCTGGAGCACATCTTCGAGAAGCGGCAACCCGAAGTCGTCTTCCACGCGGCGGCCCTCAAGCACGTCTCGTTGTTGGAGCAGTTCCCGGACGAGGCCTGGAAAACCAACGTGATGGGCACGCTCAACGTGCTCAATGCCGCGGCCAACGTGGACGTGGACGTGTTCGTCAACGTCTCCACGGACAAGGCCGCTAACCCCACCACCGCGTTGGGGCATTCCAAGCGGGTAGCGGAAAAACTCACGGCGTGGATGGCCGGTCAGACCGGGAAACGCTACGCGTCCGTGCGATTCGGCAACGTCTTCGGCTCGCGCGGTTCGATGCTCCCATTGTTTGCCGAGCAGATTCGCCAGGGTGGACCCATCACGGTGACTCACGCTGACGCCACCCGCTACTTCATGACCATCCCCGAGGCCTGTCAGCTGGTCATTCAGGCCGGTGCCATCGCCAGCGGGGGAGAGGTCCTCATCTTGGACATGGGCGAACCCGTCAGGATCTTGGACATCGCCGAACGACTGCGCACGATGTCCGGCCGCGAAGACGTGGAGATCGTGATCACCGGTCTGCGCCACGGCGAGAAGCTCCACGAGGATCTGATCGGCGCGGGCGAGAGTGACGAACGCCCACTGCACCCCAAGATCTCTCATGCCCGGGCCGAACGCCTGGACCCCGCACATCTGGACCGCCATGTGTGGAAGGTGCGCGGCGGCATGCTGTTCACCGGTTCCATCCCCGTCATCACGGACAGCACCCAGCCCCGCATCACCGACTTTTCCGTCCCCCGGGCACGAGAACACCAGAAGCCATCCCCCCACGCTGACCGCAACGGGGGAGACCGCTCATGACAGGTTCCATCATCACCACAATGTTCATCTCGTCCCGCGTCGAAGGCCCGGGAGCCATTCCGGAGGCCGAGATGCTGGAGGAGTTGTTGACTCTCGCTCTCTGGCTGGGCGGCGGGGCGTTCCTCATCTCCGTCCTCCTGCCGTTCGTGATCAAACCGCTGTTGGCCCGTTGGGGAGTCATCGATATCCCGTCGGACCGGTCATCTCATGATCGTCCGGTGATTCGCGGCATGGGACTCGCCGTGGCCGTGGCCATTGGCGTGATGTACACACTGGCCCTGGCGCTCGGAGTGGTTGAGGTCGACCGTTCCGTGTCATTGATCGTGCTGGCCATGATGGTCGCGAGTGCCGCTCTGGGCTGGCTCGAGGATTACCGGGGCGCGTCCGTGGGAACCCGCCTCGGGGTACAGCTGCTGATCGGTGCGCTGGGTACGGGCGCCCTGATCGTGTCTCTGGGGATCGCCGTGTGGTGGTGGCCGGTGGGCGTGATTGCCCCGGTCGCCTACATCAATATCGCCAACTTCATGGACGGGATCAACGGGATCTCCGGAATGCACGGCACGGTGGTGGGCCTGTTCTACGCCTGGGCCGGTGCGGCGAACGACATGACCTGGATGATGTGTGCTGGTCTGGTCGTTGCGGGTGCCTTCGCGGGCTTCCTGCCGTGGAACCTGAGCCGAGGCACCGTCTTCCTGGGCGACGTCGGCTCCTATGTGCTCGGCGGAAGCTTGGTCGCGATCGCGATCGGAGCATTCCTCTCCGGTGTGTACGTGGAGTACTTGCTGCCGCCCCTGCTGATTTATTTCGCGGATACCACCGTCACGCTCGTCAAGCGGGTTCAGCGCGGCGAGATCTGGTACAAACCGCACCGCGAGCACGTGTACCAGCGCCTCACTGACGTGGGTCTGTCTCACGTTCAGTCCTCGCTGGTCGTCACACTCGCGACGGTCCTGGTGAGCCTCATTTCCTTGTGGGGGCTGAGGGCCGACGGCGCCGGTTCGGTTCTCGCGGGCCTGGCCACCGCCGCCGTGGTGGTCCTCTACCTGTGCCTGCCTCGTATCCTTCGACCCTTGACCCGCCGTGGTCGACGGATCGTGACGCCATCATGAGCTCAGGGGAACCCGTTTCCGTCCCGACGACGCCGGCACGGGAGGTCTACGGCCGTCCCGTTCTGGTTCTGAGCGTCACATCCATACTTCTTGCTGTGATTCTCATCACCTGCGTGGCCGTCATCGATGTGGATCCGTTGTGGCGATCCATTGGTCTGGGCACTGGGTTGGTGATTCTGAGTACGGGCCTCACGGTCTTCGTGACCGTACTCATGTACCGACTGGCGCCGGCCGCTACCGCTCCCGCACTGGCCCTGCTGTACCTGCTCAAGGTCGTGGTCATGGGGTGGTACCTGCTGTCGGTGGGTGCTCCCGACTGGCTGCACTCGCTGGGGTTCGCCATCTCGGTTGCCGCCGGCCTGGTCCTGTCCTGGCTGGTCCTGGCACCCATTGCCATGCGGGCCAGCTCCGTTTTGGCCAGTGAATACACGGCGGTGGTACGCGCAAAGGAAGAACAGGCCGCAGCCGAAGCGCAGGCCGAGTCGCCAACTATCCTGGATGAAAACTCATCCGAACCGACCGAAGGCGGAGAGTATGACCGAGCGTGAACCCGATCTTTCCAACTCACCGCAACATGACGGGCGGCGTGTCGGAACGCCCGCGGCCGGCTCGGAATCCGACGAGGCGCTCAGTACCGCGGGCGAGCTCGTTCAGAGCGGTGGATTGGCCGGGGGGCTGACCATGTTGCTGTACATCGTGGTCGGTGGAGGGTTCTGGAGTTTGGTAGGCTGGGGCGCGGATCACCTGCTGGGAACAGGGTGGTTGGTGATCGTGGGAGCCGTATTTGGTGCGGCTGCCGGGATCTATCTTGGTTACCTCCACACGCGGGAGGGCCTGAACTCCAGTCCGACCCAGATGGAGAACCCGACAAAGACATCGACGTCTGATCAGGGCCCCTCGCCCCGAGTGTGACCGGTCTGGATACCGCAGAAAGGACCCGTATTGAACCCCGCCTTGAGGATTCCGGCCGAATTCGTGGCCCCGTCAGTTGAGGACGCGCACCTGCCTCCCTTCTTCTCCGTGGGAACATTTGAAGTCGGCAAGCATTCTTTGTTGATCCTGTTGTCGGTGGTTCTCATCGCTGGGTTCTTCATGTACGTCGTCCGCCGCCGCGCTCTGGTCCCTTCCAAGGGGCAATACCTGGGCGAAATGGGATACGGGTTCGTCCGTAATCACCTCGGCCGCGACATCATCGGCGAGAAGGAATTCCGCCCGTACATCCCGCTGCTTTTCACCTTCTTCTTCTTCATCCTGGTGAACAACCTGTTCGGCTCCATTCCGGTGCTGCAACTCCCGACCTTCTCCCACCCGGGCACTGCGTACGTCTTCGCGGCCATCGCCTATATCGTGTGGGTCTTCGTGGGCATCAAGCGTCACGGCTTCGGCGGTTTCTTTGTGAAGATGACCATGCCGCCGGACGTCCCCAAGGTCCTCTACATCGTTTTGATCCCCCTCGAGTTCCTCTCGAACATGATCATCCGCCCCGTCACGCATGCACTGCGTGTGTTCGCCACGATGTTCGCCGGCCACATGGCCATCATGGTCGCCGCTGGCTTCACCGCCTACCTCGCCACGGGCGTGGGTGGCGCACTCGGTATCGGCGGATCCATTTTCGGCGTGATCTTGGGCCTCTTCATTTACTTCCTGGAGGTTCTGATTCAGATCCTGCAGGCCTACATCTTCACCCTGCTGTTTGCCGTGTATGTACAGGGCTCGCTGCAGGAGGGGCACTGACCCCATGAAGCAGTGGTCCACTCGGACCGCTGATGTGACCATCGTCCATTTACGATTCCAGTAATGGCATCACTGCCCAACACGGGCACCCAGAAAGGAAATATCCATAATGGAAGGTTCGCTTAGCGTCATTGGCTACGGTCTCGCTGCCATCGGTGGTGGCATCGGTGTGGGTTTGATCTTCGCTGCGTACATGCAGGCAGTTGCTCGCCAGCCCGAGTCCCAGCGCGTGATTCAGCCGATGCTGTTCATGGGCTTCGCCGTGGTCGAGGCTCTGGCCATCCTGGGCTTCGTGCTCGCACTCCTCTAAGAGCGGCTCGTCCGCACTTAGCCCTTAACTAGAGAACAGGAATCGCGCACATGACCGCAATGTTGTTGGCAGCAGAAGAAGGGGCCAGCCCCCTTTTCCCCAATGCCTGGGAAATGCTGATCACCGCCATTGGGTTCCTGATTCTGCTTTTCATCGCGATCAAGTTCATCGTTCCGGCGTTCGAAAAGGTCTACCGCGACCGCACCGAAGCCATCGAAGGTGGACTTGCCAAGGCCAAGGCCGCTCAGGCCGAAGCCAAGGCTGCTCGCGACGAGTACAACCAGCAGCTTGAGAGCGCCCGCCTCGAAGCCCAGAAGATTCGCGAGGAAGCCCGCACCGAGGGCGAAAAGATCCTCGCGGACTTCAAGGATCGTGCAAACGTCGAATCCGCTCGGATCACCGAGAACGCACACAAGGCCATTGAGGCCGAGCGTGCCGCCGCAGTGGTTTCCTTGCGCGACGAGGTCGGCACCTTGGCAACGCAGCTCGCTTCCAAGATCGTCGGGGAATCCCTGAACGACGACGCTCGTGCAAACCGCGTGGTCGATCGCTTCCTAGCTGATCTTGAGACCGAGCAGGGTCGCACAGGAGCTGCACGGTAATGGCAGAAGCATCGAACGAACCCTACCGTCCCCTCACAGTGGACATTGATCGCTGGGCTTCGGAAGCAAACGTCGAAACGGCCAAGCAGCTGTTCGGCATGCTCAACGTCATCGACGGCAACGGCGCTCTGCGTCGTGCGCTGACGGATCCGTCACGCGCAGCCGACGATCGCGTCAAGCTCGTTCACAAGCTCTTCGGGGAGCGGACTCACAAGTCCGACACCGTGGAGGCTGTGGCCGGGTTTGTGCACCGGTTGTTGGGCAACGAGGAACACGATCCCGCTATCGAGATCGTGTCCGAGCTTGTGAAGCAGCGCTCCGCCAACGAGCGGCAGCTCGGTGATGGCATTGAACGAACCGCAGTGATGATGGCAGCGGCTGCTGCCGAGAACCGCGGTGGACTCCATGCCATGGAATCTTTGGTGGATGAACTGATTCAGTTCAAGAACACCGTGGATCACTCCGAGGAGATCCAGGGTGCCTTCGCCGATTCGCGCGCCAGCGCGGAGGCCAAGGCACAGCTCGCATCCCGACTGATGCCCAATGCATCTGAGGAGGGCGCCCTGTTGACTCAGCGCGCCGTCAGCGAGCCCCGTGGAGCTTTGCCCGGTCGTTTGATCGAGCGCTTCGCAGATGTTGTTGCCGAGCGGCAACAGCGCTGGATCGCACACATTGTGACGTCCCGTCCGCTGAGCCACGAACAGCTGGAGAAGCTGCGTCAGAGCCTGAACGCTCTGTACCAGCGCGATCTCAAGCTTGCCGTGGAGGTAGACCGCTCACTGATCGGCGGCTTGCGAGTCCAGGTCGGTGAGGAAGTCATCGACGGGTCCGTGACCCATCGTCTGGGCCAGTTGCAGCAGCGAATCGGAGCCTGATCCCCTGGTGGAGCGGGGATCGCGGGGAGTCGGTCGATGCCGGCATCTCGTCGCGTTGCCTCCACCGACCGTTGACACGGTCAGCAGGCGATGGGGCAACGCATCGCGACAAAAAGAAGTTAGGTCATTGCGCGGGCGATGATCACGAAACGTAGAGAGCAGGGACAGCAGATGGCCGATGTGACCATCAATGCCGACGAAGTCCGTAGTGCGCTGAACGAGTTCGCGGCGTCCTACGAACCCGGCAATGCAGAACGAGTAGAAGTCGGACGTGTCGCCAGCGCCGCTGACGGTATCGCCCGTGTCGAGGGTCTTCCCTCGGTCATGGCCAACGAGCTCCTGAAGTTCGAGAACGGCGTTCTCGGCCTGGCCTTGAACCTGGACACTCGCGACATCGGTGTCGTGGTGTTGGGTGACTTCCAGGGCATCGAAGAGGGCCAGGAAGTTCACCGTACCGGTGAGGTTCTGTCCGTACCTGTGGGCGAGGGTTACCTCGGCCGCGTGGTGGACCCGTTGGGTGAGCCGCTGGACGATCTGGGACCGGTGGCAACCGACGGCCGTCGCGAGCTGGAGCTGCAGGCTCCGGGCGTGACCATGCGTAAGTCGGTCCACGAACCGCTGCAGACCGGTATCAAGGCCATCGACGCCATGATTCCGATCGGCCGTGGCCAGCGTCAGCTGATCATTGGTGACCGTCAGACCGGTAAGACCGCCATTGCCGTGGACGCCATTCTGAACCAGCGTTCCAACTGGGAATCGGGCGACGTCGAAAAGCAGGTGCGTTGCATTTACGTGGCCATCGGCCAGAAGGCATCCACCATTGCTTCGGTGCGTCAGACCCTCGAGGACAACGGTGCCCTGGAGTACACCACGATCGTGGCTGCTCCGGCTTCCGAGTCCGCCGGTTTGAAGTACCTGGCCCCGTACGCGGGTTCCGCGATCGGTCAGCACTGGATGTACAACGGCAAGCACGTTCTGATCGTGTTCGACGACCTCTCCAAGCAGGCAGAGGCCTACCGTGCCGTGTCGCTGTTGCTGCGTCGTCCGCCGGGACGTGAAGCGTACCCGGGTGACGTGTTCTACCTGCACTCCCGACTGCTGGAGCGTTGCGCCAAGCTCTCCGATGAGCTCGGTGCGGGTTCGATGACCGGCCTGCCGATCATCGAGACCAAGGCGAACGACGTTTCCGCGTTCATTCCGACCAACGTGATTTCGATTACCGACGGTCAGATCTTCCTGCAGTCGGACCTGTTCAACGCGAACCAGCGCCCCGCAGTGGACGTGGGTATTTCCGTGTCCCGCGTGGGTGGTGCCGCACAGGTCAAGGCCATGAAGAAGGTTTCCGGTACGTTGAAGCTGGATCTGGCGTCCTACCGCTCCATGCAGGCGTTCGCGATGTTTGCGTCCGACTTGGACGCGGCATCCCGCCAGCAGCTGACCCGCGGTGAGCGTCTGATGGAACTGCTCAAGCAGCCCCAGTACACGCCGTACCCCGTGGCGGACCAGGTCGTCTCCATCTGGGCCGGTACTACCGGTCAGCTGGACGACGTCGATGTCGCCAACGTGAACGACTTCGAGAAGGCCCTGATCGAACAGGTCCGTCGAACCACCAACGTGATGGACTCCATCGAATCCACGGGCAAGCTCGAGGACGACGCGATCGAGGCGCTGAAGACGGCTGTTGCCGAGGTCAAGCGCGACTTCCGCGGTTCGAAGCACGGTATTGAACCCGGTCACGAGGAGCATGACTCCCTCGAGACCGAGGATGTCAACCAGGAAAAGATCGTCAGGAAGTAACCGAGTCAGCGGTGTGCCGTTACGGGCACACCGCTACGGTGCCGAAAGGAAGTTTCATGGGAGCGCAGATTCGGGTCTACCGACAGAAGATCACGTCTACCTCGTCAATGAAGAAGATCTTCAAGGCGATGGAGATGATCGCGACTTCGCGCATCAACAAATCCCGTCAGAGCCTCGAAGCGGCGTACCCGTACGCCAATGCGCTGACCCGTGCGGTCTCCCAGATCGCGTCTCAGCACAACATTTCCCACCCGTTGACCTCGACCGTGGACGACGTTCGTCGTTCTGCGGTGGTGATCTTCACGTCCGACCGCGGTTTGGCCGGCTCCTACTCCTCCAACGTGCTCAAGCGCGCGGAGGGTTTGCTGGAGATGCTGAACTCGGAGGGCCGCGAGGTTCGGGTCTATCTGGTGGGTCGTAAAGCCAAGGCGTACTTCGATTTTCGTCGCCGCGATTACGACGAGTTCTGGACGGGCGACACCGACAACGCCAACCCCGAGCGTGCTGAGGAACTGACCGAGCGTCTGCTCGGCGACATCAGCGCAAGCTACGACGACGGTGGCGTGGACGAGATCCACCTGGTGTACACGGCGTTCAAGTCCATGGTGACTCAGGAGCCGCGCGTGCTCCGCCTGCTTCCTCTCGAGGTCGTTGACGCCAATGACCTCGGGGACGAAGTGTCCGAGGATTACCAGGATCTCGAGGAGACGAACAACAACTTCGAGTTCGAACCGAACCCGGAGGAGTTCCTCAACGAGATCCTGCCGCGCTACATCAAGTCTCGTATCTACTCGACCCTGTGCCACGCGGCCTCCAGCGAGCTGGCTTCCCGCCAGCGCGCCATGAAGGCCGCCGGCGACAACGCGGATGAGCTCATCAAGAAGTACACCCGTTTGATGAACAACGCCCGCCAGGCCGAGATCACCACCGAGCTGACCGAAATCGTCAGTGGCGCCGAAGCCCTCTGATCACGGCTCAGCCACTACCCACCGCCGAAATGAAGTGAGAGAAATGACTGCCACTATCAATGAACAGGCCGCTCAGCCGGTCTCGGGCGGCGCGACCGGCCGAGTCGCCCGAGTGATCGGCCCTGTGGTCGACGTCGAGTTCCCTGAGAACCAGGTTCCCGGTGTCTACAACGCGTTGACCGCCGACTACGAGTTCAACGGTGAACCTCGCAAGATCACTTTCGAGGTCGCACAGCACCTGGGCGACAACATGGTTCGCGCCATCTCCCTGCAGCAGACCGACGGTCTGGTGCGCGGTACCCAGGTCAAGGACTCCGGCGCACCGATCTCCGTGCCCGTTGGCGACGTGGTCAAGGGCCACATCTTCAATGTGCTGGGTGACTCGCTGGATCTGCCCATCGAAGAGCTGGATGTCCAGGACCGTTGGCCCATTCACCGCAAGGCGCCGTCCTTCGCGGAGCTCGAGGGTTCCACGGAAATGATGGAAACCGGCATCAAGTCCATCGACCTTCTGACCCCCTACATCAAGGGCGGTAAGATCGGTCTGTTCGGTGGTGCCGGTGTGGGCAAGACCGTGCTGATCCAGGAAATGATCACCCGTGTGGCTCGTAACTTCGGCGGTACCTCCGTGTTCGCCGGTGTGGGTGAGCGTACCCGTGAGGGTAACGACCTGTGGGTCGAGATGGAAGAAGCCGGCGTGCTCAAGGACACCGCCTTGGTGTTCGGCCAGATGGATGAGCCGCCTGGAACTCGACTGCGCGTGGCTCTGTCCGGGCTGACCATGGCGGAGTACTTCCGCGATGTTCAGAACCAGGACGTGCTGCTGTTCATCGACAACATCTTCCGTTTCACGCAGGCCGGCTCCGAGGTCTCGACCCTGCTGGGTCGTATCCCCTCTGCCGTGGGCTACCAGCCCACCCTGTCGGACGAGATGGGTGTGCTCCAGGAGCGCATTACCTCGACCCGTGGACACTCGATTACGTCGATGCAGGCCATTTACGTGCCCGCGGATGACTACACCGACCCGGCTCCGGCCACCACCTTCGCGCACTTGGACGCCACCACCGAGCTGTCCCGTGAAATCGCGTCGCGTGGTCTGTACCCGGCTATCGACCCGCTGTCCTCGACCTCCCGCATCCTGGACCCGCAGTACGTGGGTCAGGCCCACTACGACGTCGCAACGCGCGTCAAGGGCATCCTGCAGGAGAACAAGGAACTCCAGGACATCATTGCCATCCTGGGTGTCGAAGAACTCTCCGAAGAGCAGAAGGTCGTGGTGTCCCGCGCCCGTCGCATCGAGCAGTTCCTCTCCCAGAACACCTACACCGCTAAGCAGTTCACCGGTGTGGAAGGCTCCACGGTTCCCCTCGAGGAGACCATTGAAGCCTTCGGCAAGATCTGTGACGGCGAGCTGGACCACGTTCCGGAACAGGCGTTCTACAACGTGGGTGGCCTCGATGACGTCATGCAGCGCTGGGACGAGATCAAGTCCCAGACCGGCGAGAAGTAATCATGGCTGAGCTCATCGTTGAGGTCGTTGCCCTGGACCGCAAGATCTGGGCAGGTACCGCGAAGATGGTTCGTGTTCGCACCACGGAGGGTGACATTGGCATCCTCCCCGGGCACGAGTCCGTTGCGGGACTGCTCAAGCCGGGCGAGTTCGCTGTCGAGCGCGTGGACGGCGGCCGTCTGAGCGGTCACATTGATTCGGGATTCATCTCGGTCGACAGCAATCGCGTGACGGTTGTCGCGGACGAGGTCAATTTCGACGGACAGTCCGAGTCCGAGTAATTAGTTCGTAGCTGGAACCGTGCATCGTGGCCCCCGTACCTTTTGGGTACGGGGGCTCGTGCAGTCTTTGAGCGTGGTCTCGACCGCGTGATCTGGAGGACCCATGGAAGAGAAGATCGAGGTTCACGGACCCACCAAGGTGTCCGGCGTGCTCCCGGTATCGGGGGCCAAGAACAGTGTGCTCAAGTTGATGGCTGCTACCTTGCTGGCATCGGGGGAGTCGACCATCACGAACGTCCCTGAAATCCAGGACGTCACCATCATGGCGGAGCTGTTGCGTCGGTTGGGGTGCACGGTTCGTTATGACCCGGCACAGCAGACCGTGGATATCGATGTTCCCGAGGTCCTAGGACACCAGGCTGATTACGATCTGGTTCGTGCCATGCGCGCCTCCATCTCCGTCTTGGGTCCCCTGGTTGCTCGCTGTCATCGCGCGGAAGTCGCTCTTCCGGGCGGTGACGCCATTGGCTCACGCGGGCTTGACATGCACCGCGCCGGGCTCGAGGCCATGGGCGCGAAACTGAGCATCGAGAAGGGCTTCCTGCGAGCCTCCGTAGCGGACAACCTGCACGGCACCACCTATCACCTGGACTACCCGTCGGTGGGTGCCACGGAGAACCTGATGATGGCCGCCGCACTGGCGGACGGTGTCACCGTGCTGGAGAACGCAGCACGGGAACCGGAGATCGTGGACATCGGTCGCATGATGCAGGCCATGGGTGCCCACATCGACGGACTGGGTACCAGCACCATCACGATCGAGGGCGCCCACAAGTTGCATCCGGTGACCCACCGCACCGTTCCGGACCGCATCGTGGCCGGCACGTGGGCCTTCGCTGCTGCCGTTACGGGTGGCCGGGTCGAGATCGTAGGTGCCGAGCCGGCGCACCTGACGATGGTTTTGGAAAAGCTGCGCGGTGCTGGCTGCACCATCGACACGTCGCAGGGACGTTTCATCGTTCAGGGCCCCGAACGTCCCACGGCGATCAACGTGTCCACACTGCCTTATCCCGGGTTCCCCACGGATCTGCAGCCCTTCGTCGTTGCCCTGAACGCCGTGGCGGAGGGCTCGGGTATGGTCACGGAAAACGTCTTCGAGGCCCGCTGGGGCTTCACCGCAGAGTTGGAGCGGCTGGGTGCCCGGGTCCGATTGGACGGCCACCACGCCCGCGTGGACGGGCTTCCGGCGGAACAGTTGTCCGGCGCTCCGGTCGAGGCCAAGGACATTCGCGCGGGCGCCGCCCTGGCGATCGTCGGGATGGCCGCCACTGGTGTCACGGAAGTCTCCGGCGTGGAACACATCGATCGTGGCTACGAGCACTTCGTGGACCGACTCTCCAACGCTGGAGCCAAGGTTCAGCGGCGCATTGTGGGCGGTCTGTTCTAAATAACCCGCTGGAGTCTCAGTAGTGCTCGATCGGGGACCTGAGCTACACGCGCCCCGGCCCCGTGAGCCCGAGAGCGAGAGCCTGCGTTCTCCGCTTCTAACCCGGCCTTGCGCCCGGTGGTCGAAGCCGACAAACACAAAACCCCGCATCCACCTGGATGCGGGGTTTTGTTCGGGGTGAAACTATCAGATGACAGTCACGCCGGTAGCCTGGGGGCCCTTCTGGCCCTGACCGATTTCGAACTCGACGCGCTGGTTCTCTTCGAGAGTGCGGAATCCACCGGTCTGGATTTCGCTGTAGTGAACGAAAACGTCACCCTCAGCGTCGTCCGGGGTAATGAAGCCGAAGCCTTTTTCTGCGTTGAACCACTTAACGGTGCCCTGAGCCATAATGGGGCGCTCCTTCTGGAGTAAATAAATTCGTGTACTTGTTGTTGTACACCTGAACAGGTACCGCGAGAAGGCTGTGGATGCGGCTCACTAGATGTTGCGCCACAGCGCCAGTCAGAACTTCACGCTCGCTACCATTCCTGCGAGCATGTAAAACATGAAGCGAAGAACGGTACTAGCTTCACACACCCGGCGAGCAAGGTCAACAGCAGTCAGTCTGCTGATCACAAAAGTCGCTGGCCATTCACAGGTTGTTTACCTACCCACCGGTAACCATCGTGCCTAGAAGAGCCGCGATTGGGTGTCCACGTTGCCGCGCATTTCCTCGTAGTCCAAGGTCACACATTCAATGCCCCGGTCGTGAGCCAGGGTGCGGGCCTGCGGTTTGATCTGTTGGGCAGCGAAGACACCGCGCACCGGACGCAGCAGGGGATCGCGGTTGAGCAGTTCGAGATAGCGGGTGAGTTGCTCCACGCCGTCGATGTCGCCGCGGCGTTTGAGCTCCACCGCCACGCTGGCGCCGGAACCGTCGCGGGCGAGGATGTCCACCGGCCCGATGGCCGTGGGATACTCCCGGCGCACCAGGGAGAAATCGTCGCCGAGCAGTGTGATTTGTTCGGCCAGCAATCGCTGCAGATCGGCCTCCACGCCGTCCTTGATGAGACCGGGATCAACCCCCAGGTCGTGGCCGATGTCATCGTGGATCTCGTAGATGTCGATCAGCAGGCGGTCGTCGGACTTGGCCGCCTGCACGATCCAGGATTCGCGCACACCCTCCTCGATCTGCTCGGGCGTCGGCTCGCCCACGTGCAGTTTGGCGGGCGGGCTCATCCAGTTCAACGGCTTGTAGGAACCGCCGTCGGAATGCACCAGCACGGACCCGTCCGCCTTGAGCATGAGCAGGCGTCGGGCCAGGGGTAGGAGGGCGTTGAGGCGGCCTTCGTACCGCACGGAACAGTCAGCTATTACCAATCGCACCGGGCAAGCCTATCGCCCCGGGGACCGCGGCGCGCACCCGGGTGCGTACGACGTCGCTCGGCCGCTGTCATGGGGTTTCGCGCCGCACATGCCAAGCCGGTGCACTGGAGGCACTGAGGCTGTGGTGTGGGTGATCGGCGCATGAGGTGGGGCTACCCCGGGACCGGGCCGAGCGGCGTCGTCGGCGTGGGGTCGCTAGCGCGCGTCCTGGCGCGGGACGAAGACTTCCCGAACCAGGAGCAGGCCGGCGGCGGCCGTGGGGATGGCGATGACCGCACCCAGGATTCCCCACAGGGCACCGCCTGCGGCCACGGCGATCACGGCCACTGCACCCGGGACCGCCACGGCGCGTTTCATGATGCGGGGCGAGACGAAGTACGCCTCGATCTGAAGGTAGGCGAAATAGCACAGGGCGAACGGAAGCACCGTGTCCCAGCCGCCCAGGATGGCGAAGAGAGTGACCAGGATGCCCGCGAGCACCCCGCCCACCAGGGGGATGAACGCGAGCACCGCAACGAACAGCACGAGCAGCGTGGCGTAGGGGACACCCGTGACCGTCATCAGGATGAAGGCCACGGAGGCGTTGATGACGGCAACGCACGCCTGGCCGACCACGTAGTTGCCCACGCCATTGATCATTTGGTCACCGAGCCGCTGGACCCGCGCGCGGCGGCTGGCCGGCGCCAACCGGTAGCCCCAGGCCTTGGCCATGGGAAGGGAGAAGAGGAAGTACAAGGACAGGGCCATCACGATGATCGTCCCCGTGACCGCGTTGATCACCACACCACCCACGCTCACGACCGAGCCGAACATACCGCCCAGCAGATCTTGGTTGGTGGAGAGCTGGGTCTGCCACGAGGCCACGGTCTGTTCGAAAGTGGCGGCAATGTTGAAGCGCTCGTCCAAAGCTTCGAAGAACGAGGACCCCATGAACTGGTTGACCAGCTGGGGAATGGTGCCCATGAACTGTTGGGCCTGATTCACCATGCGGGGCACGACCAACACGATGAATGCCGTCATGGCCAGGGCTAATGCGAGGATGACGGCGGAGACCGCCAAGGGTCGAGGTAGTCCGCGGGCTTCGAGCCAGCGCACAATGGGATCCAACCCCAGCGCAATGAAGGCCGCGGTGACCACCCAACCGGCCAGACTGCCCACGTTGGTCAGAACATAGAAACCGAGCAGGGCGATTCCGACGCCCAGGGTCAGGAAGAAACCGGTCTGAACCGGATGGCCTCCGGCGAACAGTCCTTTGTCCCACGGGGCGCGGCGAGGTGCCGGGGCGGCACCGGGAGTGATACCCGGTTCCGGGGGCACATCGAATCGATGGCGCGACGGACGGAATCTTTGGGAAGACTTCTCCGGCGGCAAAGGTGGTGTGGTCACGCCGGAAGCGTACAACGCACGCCTGTATTGGGGCAGTCGTGGCGCGCGTGGCGATAATGGCTGTAGTGAACGCAGAACGCGGTCCGACAACGACTCATTCGAGACGATGGGCCCGGACACGCGAGGACGAGACTCCGGAGGAGATCGAGCATGAGTGAATTCCCGCAGCAATCAGGCCAGCAGCGCCAGCCCGAGGCGCAGGAGCAAGCCGTGCCGGCGTCCGTGCGCGGAGCCATGGACCTCGGCACCATGCAGACCGGGGGAGCGGCAGGCCCCGGGGCGGCGCCGTCGACCGGTGGTGGCGAGGGTGCCAGCTACCGCGTGAGCATCACCGCGCAGGATTTCCAGAAGTACGCCGAACAGTCGGCGACCGTGCCCGTGGTTGTGGCCCTGTACGCGCCGCAGAGCCCCGAATCCGAGACCTTCGTGGAAACCCTGGCGCAGCTGGTGGACAGCTACCAGGGCAAGTTGTTGCTGGGCACCGTGGACGCGTCCAAGGAACAACAGGTCGCGCAGGTGTTCCAGGCCCAGACCGTTCCCACGGTCGTGGCCATGCTGGGCGGTCAGGCCGTGCCCCTCGTGAATTCGACTGTTCCCGCGGAGCAGATGCGGCAGCTTTTCGACGAGTTGCTCACGTTGGCCGCGCAGAACGGGGTGACCGGAACCGCCGAACCTACCACTGCTGCGACACCCAAGCAGTTGCCTCCGCTGCACCAGGAAGCCCTCGACAAGCTCGAAGCCGGCGATCTGGACGGCGCGGAGGCAAGCTACAACCAGGCTCTGGCCGAGAACCCGGGCGACAAGGATGCCAAACTGGCCCTGGCCCAGGTGCACCTGCTCCAGCGCGTCAGCGCCATGGACGCCAACGCCGTACGACAGGCTGCGGCCGACGACCAGCAGAACATCCAAGCGGCGCTGGACGTGGCCGATCTGGACGTGTCCGGTGGCCACGTGGAGGATGCGTTCCGTCGCTTGTTGCAGCTGGTACGGACGACCTTCGGCGATGACAAGGACACCGTGCGTGAACGCCTGGTGGAACTGTTCGACGTGGTCGGTTCCGAGGACCCGCGCGTCACGACCGCTCGTGGGCAGCTGATGCGGGCGTTGTTCTAAGCTCAGCCGCGACGACCTGAGTGCCATCAGGGTGATCGCCAGAACGAGGGCCTGTACTTAGGTATGGGCCCTCGTTCTCTTTCGAAAAGATGTACGGGAGCGCGACCCGGGTGGGCTTCTGTCACGCCACGGGATGACACGGCAGGCCTCGAAATCACACCGGCGGGGGATGTGTGTCACACGAGTGGTTCATAGGCTGGAGGCATGAGCATCCACGCGCACAGTTCCAGGCCCGCGGAGCAACCTCCGCAACCACTCGCACCGAACCCAGCACTTCTGATCCAAGACCTGACCAAGGTGTACGGCCACCCCGGCCCCGGGGCGCGGCCGGCTGCGGATCGGGTCAATCTCCACGTTCCTCGTGGTTCGTTCTACGGGCTCGTAGGACGTAACGGCGCGGGTAAGACCACCACACTGTCCATGGGCACCGGCCTCTTGCGGCCCACCGCAGGCAAGGTCTGGGTGGGAGGCGGCAGCCAGGACCAACCCGTAGATGTCTGGGCGGACTCCGTCGCCGCCAAGCGGCGCATGGGTGTGCTGCCGGACGGAACCCACTTGTTTGACCGACTGACCGGTCGCCAGCTCGTGACCTACTCGGGCCTGCTGCGTGGTATGGATCGCGAACTGGTCAAGGATCGCACGGAGGATCTCATCCGCGCGATGGATCTTCAGGACGCCGCGGGCAAGCAGGTCCAGGACTACTCGGCCGGTATGACCAAGAAGATCGCGCTCGCGGCGGCCATGATTCACGCACCGGCATTGCTCGTGCTGGACGAACCCTTCGAATCGGTGGACCCGGTCTCCGCCGCCAATATCCGTGCCATCCTGCATCAGTACACCCAGGCCGGCGGCACCGTGGTGGTATCGAGTCACGTGATGGACCTGGTCCAGCGCATGTGTGATCACGTGGCGGTCATGGACAACGGTCGGGTCCTCGCGCAGGGCACGGTCGATGAAGTACGCGGTGAGATGTCCCTCGAGGATCGCTTCGTCGATCTCGTGGGCGGCCGCACGGACGCGGGGGAGGGCCTGTCATGGCTTCGACCCGAGTGAATTCACCAGAAACCACCGAGAACTCCGGCGCTCCCTGGGCGGACCCGTCCTCGCAGGGCACGGTTGATGTAGCCCCCGAGTCACTGCGACCCACCGGCCCCTCCGGTCCGTCGACGCACGCGCGTTCCATTGGTCCGCTCACCGAGGGCCTGCGCCTGGCAGCGCTGAAATGGCACCTGCTGATCAACACCCTCACGCGCAGCACATGGATCCTGGTCGGCACCATTCTGGGCGCCCTGTACATGCTGTTCATCGTGGGATCATTCGGCTCTGGACTGTTCATGGTGGCCAACGAGTCGCCGGAAGTGATCCGCACCGTGGCCGTCTTCTTCGGCACGGTGTTGCTCCTGGGATGGTGGATCATCCCTGTTGTGAGTTCCAAGGCGGATTCCAGCCTGGATCCGTCGCGACTGGCGCTGTTCCCGCTGCGTATTTCCGGGATCCAGATCGGACAGATCCTGGGGGCCGTGATCGGTATCCCGGGTATTGCAACGCTCCTGATCACGGCGGCGTGGATTACCTCGTGGCGGGCATCGGGTCTTGCCCTGGCCGTCGCTCTTCCGTGCGCACTACTGGGGTTGTTGTTGGCGTTCACCGGGTCCCGGGCCGTCACCGCCCTGTCCGCAAACTTCAACAAGCAGCGCCGCGCCGGTGAAATCATCTCGATCGTCCTGCTGGGCCTCGTGGTGTTGTTGGGTCCGTTGTTCGCGCTGATCGGTCGCGGTATCGACCAGGTGTGGGAACAGCTCCCGACCTGGGCAGGGTACCTCGCCTGGACGCCCTTGGGTGCCGCGTGGGCCATTCCCGCCGACGTCGCTGACGGCCAGTGGGTCACGGCGCTCGCACGATTGGCCATCTCCTTGGCCACGCTCGTGCTGCTCGCTGTCGTCTGGCGGGTTGCTCTGCGCCGCGCGCTGTCGGATGCCACCGGCGACGCCGCCCGGTCCGGTTCCAAGTCGGTGTCCGGGGTGGGCCTGTTCGGCCGACTGCCCGCCACTGGATGGGGCGCCGTGATGGCTCGTTGCCTGACCTACTGGTTCAAGGACCCCCGATACTCGGCCACGTTGTTGATCCTTCCGGCCATGGCCGCGGCCTTCTGGTTCATCAGCGGGGATGGAACCGGACCCATCTGGGCACTGGCGTGTTTCGTCGCGCTGCTCATGGCGTACTCGATTTCCGCGGATGTGGGCTATGACAACACCGCCTTCACATTGCATCTCCTGGCACCGGTCAAGGGAAGCGACGATCGCCTGGGCAGGGCGCTGGCCATGTTCTGCATCGCCGTGCCGTTCCTAATCGCGATGCTGGCGCTGACCATGATCCGCACGGGCGGCTGGGCCTACCTACCCGGCATGATCGGCATTTGTGCCGCCCTGCTGTTGGCCGGCGCCGGGGTGGTGTCGGTCATGTCCGCCCGGTACACGTACCCCGTGCCACCCCCGGGTGCTTCCCCGATGAAGACCCCGCAGGGTTACACGTTGCTCAACGTGATCATTCAGTTTGTCATCCTGGCAGCCGTGGCGCTCATGGCGCTTCCCCCGGTGATCCTGGTGATCGTCCAGGTGGTGTCCGGCGAGGCCATGTGGGGCTGGCTCGCGTTGGCCGTGGGCATCGTGGAAGGCCTGGGGATCTTCTGGCTGGGCATCGTGCTCGGCGGCAAGTGGCTGGACCGCCGCGGTCCGGAGCTGCTGCAGGAGGTGGCGCAGTACCGGTAGCGAGGCTGATGGTCGGATTGCTCACACCGGCCCTTTCGCACCGTGCTTCCGTAACCTGCCTCCAAGGCGCCGTTCCCTAACGGTCGCCGGGCAAACAGCACCCGCAACGCCTCAGCGTCCAGAGTTCTTTCAGAGCCTGGGCGCTGAGTCGTGTCCGGACCCGGGGGTAGACTGTCGGCCATGGAGAACACCGCAGCATCGATGAGCACTGGCACCACCGTTGAGCACCGCTCCACGGTGACCAACGGCCTGTTCGGCCGCAAGCCGGACACCGTGGGAGGCACCTCCACCATTGAGCGCGAGGACACGCGTCAGCTGCAGGAACCCGGCGATCACGAACGGTTCTCCCACTACGTGCGCAAAGAAAAGATCATGGAATCTGCGCTGTCCGGTGAACCCGTGATCGCCCTGTGCGGCAAGGTGTGGTTGCCCGGTCGCGATCCCCAGAAGTTCCCCGTCTGCCCCGCGTGCAAGGAGATTTATCAGGGTCTCCGCCCGGGCAAGGACGACTCGGACAACAACAACTAAGCACCAAGAGCACTCAGCATTAATCACAGAATTCGTCGCGCGGGCCCATCGGTCGCGTGACCGGCGGCGCCCGCGCTCGCGGGCGCCTTGCGCTGTGCGGGACCACGCGGCGTCGTCGCGCCCGGAGAACCGCGCGGTACGTACGCGGAGAGGACGAGCACTACGTGTCTGAAGGCGATCAACTAGACCTGTTCGGAGCGGCGGCGGACCTGCCGCCGGCGTACCCGGATCGCGCGGCGTGGGGTACGGCGCCCAAGCTGCGTGCGTGGCAGGCGGAGGCCATCCGACGCTACGAGGAAGCCCAGCCGCGAGATTTCATGGCGGTTGCAACGCCGGGAGCCGGTAAGACGACCTTCGCGTTGACGGTGGCCAAGAAACTCCACGATTCGGGCAAGATCCAGCGCATCACCGTGGTCACCCCCACCGAGCACCTCAAGCGCCAGTGGGCCGACGCCGCCGCGCGCGTGGGACTCGCACTGGACCCCAATTTCAAGAACGCGGACGGCAGCCACGGCTCCGCCTACATGGGGGCCGCCGTGACCTACGCGCAGGTGGCCAACAAACCCCTGTTGCATCGGGCGCGCACCGAGGCCGGGCGCACCCTGGTGATCATGGACGAGATTCACCACGCCGGCGACGCCCTGTCCTGGGGCGACGGTCTGCGCGAAGCGTTCGAACCCGCCGCGCGTCGTCTGGCGCTGACCGGTACCCCGTTCCGTTCCGACACCTCGCCCATCCCGTTCGTGACCTATGCGGAGGACCGGGAAGGAATCCGCCGTTCCACCGCTGATTACACCTACGGCTACGGGGACGCGCTCAAGGACCACGTGGTGCGCCCGGTGATTTTCATGGCGTACTCGGGGCAAATGCGCTGGCGCACCTCCGCCGGTGAGGAAATGGCCGCCCAGCTGGGGGAGGGGTTCACCAAGGACATCACCTCGCAGGCGTGGCGCACAGCGCTGGATCCCAACGGACACTGGATCCCGTCCGTCCTGCAGGCCGCGGATCAACGGTTGACCCAGGTCCGCCGCACGGTACCGGATGCCGGTGGGCTGGTGATCGCGACCGACCATGAGGACGCCAAGGCGTACGCCGAGCAGCTCACCCTCATCACCGGCCGGCGGCCCACCGTGGTGCTCTCCGACGACAAGACCGCGTCGAACAAGATCGACGAGTTCTCGGAATCGGAAGAGCGGTGGATGGTGGCCGTGCGCATGGTGTCCGAGGGCGTGGACGTCCCTCGGTTGGCGGTGGGCGTGTACGCGACGTCGACCTCCACCCCGCTGTTCTTCGCGCAGGCCGTTGGCCGTTTCGTGCGCGCGCGAAAACGCGGCGAGACGGCGTCCGTGTTCCTGCCCTCCGTCCCAGCTCTCATGGGGCTCGCCAACTCCATGGAGGAGGAGCGCGACCACGCGCTCGACAAACCCAAGAACATGCCCGGCGTGGTTGATTTCGATCAACCCATGGAGAGCGGCTGGGACGACGACCTGCTGGAGGAAGCCAACCGCGAGGAGAAAGCGTCGAGCTCCTTGGCCCAAGGCAACTTCGAGGCCCTGGATTCCGATGCTTCGTTCCACGGCGTACTCTTCGACGGCGGCGCGTTCGGTGGCGGCGTGGCCGTGGGCTCCGAGGAGGAGGCCGATTTCCTGGGCATCCCGGGACTGCTCGACGCCGAGCAGGTCTCCACTTTGCTGCGCGAACGGCAGACCCGCCATGCCCAGCGGCGCTCCGGCGACGCACCGGCGGAACCGCCCGCGCCCGCGGTGCCGGATCACCGTCGACTGAAAGAACTGCGATCCCAACTGTCCAAGAACGTGTCCGCGTGGTCCGCGCGCACCGGAACTCCGCACGGCATCATCCACAATCAATTGCGTGAGAAGTGCGGTGGCCCGGCGGTCGCTCAGGCGAGCGAGGATCAAATCACAGCACGGTTAGCCCTGCTGCAACGGTGGTTCATCGGACGGAAGTAATTGTCCCGGTGTCCCTCTCGGGCACCGAACGGACCGACCACGACAATGGCTCCGAACCTGATGGTTCGGAGCCATTGTCCTGTGGTCACCGGGGGCCTAATGCTTCAGGCTCAGTGCGGGTCAGGGCACCTCAGTCGAGGTGCTCGACCACCGCGACACCGGCGTCCGCGAGTTCCGCGGTGGCGCCCTCGCCGGACTCCTTGGCCACGGGAGCGGTCAGCGGGAGCAACACCCGGGTCTCGTAGCCGGCGTCCACGGCGTCCTTCGCTGTGGCCTGCACGCAGTAGTCGAGGGCGAGCCCCACGACGTCCACGGCTTCGATGTCGTGCTCCTGAAGCCAGTCGTCCAGGCTGATCCGTTCCTCATCGGCGTCCTCGGGGTCCTCACCCATGGGGACGTCCACGTCCGGTGCGGACAGGCCTTCGAAACCGGAGTAGGCGGCGTCGTAGGCACCCTTGCGGAAGAATTCCGTGACGTAGTCGGTGTCGAAGTTCGAGTGGGTCTCGGCTCCTTCGGTCTCGGCCACGCAGTGCACCGGCCAGCTGGACACGAAGTCCGGGTCGTCACTGAAATGAGATCCCGGATCGATGTGCCAGTCCTGCGTCGCGGCGACCACCTGGTAATCGGTGTGGTGGTCCTCCAGGAATTCCGAGATCTGTGCGGCGACCGCGGCGCCGCCGGTCACGGCCAGGCTGCCGCCCTCACAGAAGTCGTTCTGAACGTCAACGATGATGAGTGCTGTGCGCACGGGTGCCTCCTTGATCAGTGTGCGGTTCCGGGTTCGATGACCGTGGGGATCACAGGTTCACCCTCGGACAATCGGCGGGCGGCGCGGGGAAGTTCGGCCATGGATTGTGCGTGGCGCTCGCGGGCACGTTCCACGGCCTGGGCACCCACGTAGCCGTCGCGTAGTTCACCGCCGGTCACGTAGTCGACCAGCAGCTCGCGGTCGTCGCCGTCATCGGTGGGTTCGTGGGAAATCCCCACGATTTCCCGGGTGGCCACGCCCGCATCATTACGACGGCGCAGCGCAAACTTCTCGCCGCCCACCGAGGCCTTACCCGACGACGCCTTGGCCACGGGTTCCATGGTTCCCGAGGTTCCCTCACGAGCCACGAGCTTGTAGACCATGGACGACGTGGGGGCACCGGAGCCTGTGACCAGGCGCGTTCCCACGCCGTAGGAATCCACGGGGGCCGCACGCAACGCGGCGATCGCGTATTCATCCAGGTCACTCGTCACGGTGATCTTGGTGTTCGTGTTACCGAGCATGTCCAACAGGGAACGCACTGCGGAGGCCTGGGTGACCAGATCTCCGGAATCCAGGCGCACGCCACCCAGATCCGGGCCGGCAATGTCCACCGCCAGCCTCACGGCGTTCTCCACGTCATAGGTGTCCACGAGCAGGGTGGTGCCGATACCCAGCGCATCGATCTGTGCGCGGAAGGCTTGTTCTTCCGTGTCGTGCAACAGCGTGAACGAGTGGGCCGCAGTGCCCACGGTCTTCACTCCGTAGCGATAACCGGCTTCCAGATTGGAGGTCGAGGCGAACCCTGCAATGACGGCCGCGCGAGCTGCTGCCACGGCGGCTTCTTCGTGCGCACGGCGGGATCCCATTTCGATGCACGGACGATCACCGGCCGCACCGATCATGCGGGATGCTGCGGACGCCACGGCGGAATCGAAATTGAGCACGGAGAGAATGTAGGTCTCGAGAACACAGGCCTCTGCAAAGGAGGATTCGACCGTCAGCAGCGGTGAATGAGGGAAGTACACCTCACCCTCCGCGTAACCGCGGATCTGACCGGTGAAGCGGAAATTCTCGAGGTACTCGATGGTCTTCTGATCCACCACGTTGGTGTCCCGCAAGAACCGCAACTGATCCTCGGAGAAACGGAACTTCTCGAGCCCTTCCAACACTCGACCCACCCCGGCGAACACACCGTAACGGCGGCCATTGGGAAGGCGGCGGGCAAACACCTCGAACACGCTGCGTCGCGAGGCCGTACCCGCTCGCAATGCGGCCTGGAGCATGGTGAGCTCGTAGTGGTCCGTCATGAGGGAGGTCGGACTGGGTTCCCATGGGTAGCTGCGCTCATTCACGCTCCCAGCCTAATGGGATCGGCTCACTGCGCACATCCGCGGCTGACGGATACGATGGGCACACCATGATTTTCACTCCCTTATATGAGCGTGCCCGGTGCGCGCCCGTCCTCATGAGTGCGGCTCCCGCCGAGACTCCGGTACTGACGGAAAACCCCGAGACTCACACGATGCTCAACGTTCCGTGGAATGTGGTGGTGTGGGACGACCCCGTCAATCTCATGAGCTACGTGGTGTACGTGTTCCGCTCCTACTTCGGTTATTCGGATGGGAAGGCACGCAAGCTCATGCTCGAGGTCCATCACAACGGGCGCTCGATCGTGGCGTCCGGAACACTCGAGGAAGCAGAGACCCACGTGAGTGCCCTGCACGGATACGGCCTGTGGGCCACGTACGAACGGGCGGATCACAACTGATGGCACACGGATTCAAGAAGACCCGCAAGGGCATCGTCGGGCGTTTCGAGGCACCGGAAGTGCAATTGCTCCAGAAGCTCTTCTCGGACGTGGCTGAAACCCTTCAACCTGAGGCCCGACCCGACGAGGATCCACTGGCCGCCATGGTCGGCATTGATCAAGACGTCAGCGAACCCACCGACCCGGCCCTGAAAAGGTTGCTGCCGGCGGCGTCGTCGGACCCCGAACAAGCCGAAGAGTTCCGCCGACTCACCGACCGGTCACTACGCGAAGCGAAGATCGGGGCCCTGAAGGCGTCGTCGTTGGCGCTGGAATCGGACCCCGTGACCCTGACCGTGGAACAGGCTCAGGATTTCGCGCGCTCGCTCAACGACATCCGGCTGGTGTTGGCTTCCCGCTTGGGCATCACGACCTCGGAGGACGCCGAGCGGATCGGCGAGCAGGTCGATTTCGGGGAAGTGGAGGACATCCACGACTACATGGCGGTCGTCTACAACTTTGTGTCCTGGCTGCAGGAGTCGCTCATGAATGCGTTGCTCAAGACGCTCTGACGGCACCCGGATGAACTCCGCGACACTGTGAGATGTCTCGCATGTGTTGCATTGTGCGACGTCACGAACCGTAGTTTCCGTTACCTTGGACGGGCACATTGTGCCGATTTTCTCAGTTTCTCGCGGTACTGGTGCTGGATCCGGTGACGACTGTGTCGCGGAGTGTGTCCACCTGTCGGCGGCTCGGATAGGGAAAATCGGCGCGGACCATTACTGTCTTTCGATATGCAGGATGAGCACGTGAACACTTCAGGCCCCAATCCGAACTCGCCCATTGGCGTGTTCGATTCCGGCGTGGGTGGACTGACCGTTGCTCGTTCGATCATCGACCAGTTGCCGCACGAGGAAATCCTGTATGTGGGGGACACCGCGCACGGGCCGTACGGTCCACTGCCCATTGCTCGGGTTCGTTCCTTGGCCATGGACATCATGGACGACCTGGTCGATTCCGGCGTCAAGCTCCTGGTGATTGCGTGTAACACCGCCTCCGCCGCGGTGCTGCGCGATGCCCGCGAGCGATACACCCGGGCCTACAACATTCCCGTGGTCGAGGTGATCCAGCCGGCCGTTCGGCGCGCAGTAGCGACCACCCGCAACGGGAAAATCGGTGTCATCGGCACGGAAGCCACCGTGGGATCTCGTGCTTACGACGACACGTTCGCCGCAGCGCCTCACCTGAAGGTCACCTCCGTGGCATGCCCCGAATTCGTCGACTACGTCGAGCGCGGGGTGACCACGGGGCCCGAGCTGCTACGCGCTGCGCAGGGCTACCTGGAACCCCTCAAGGAAGCCGGCGTGGACACGCTGGTTCTTGGGTGCACCCACTATCCGCTCCTGACCGCGGTGATCTCCTACGTCATGGGTGACAGCGTGAATTTGGTGTCCTCCGCTGAGGAAACGGCGCGCGATGTTTACCGTGCGCTGATGGACAACGACCTGGAACGCGACGTCAACCTCACCCCGCACCACGAGTTCCTGGCCACGGGTGATCCCGAAAGCTTTGAAGTCCTTGCCCGCCGGTTCCTCGGACCCGAGGTGCTGCGCGTCCGTCATACGTCCTCGGTGGCCGAACAGTACCCAACGGGTTCTTTGGCCATGATCCATCCGGCTCAGCGTTGAGTCGGTACCACGAAAGGCATCCCCAGTCATGATGTTGACCGTCATTGGGAACACCGGCAGCTTCCCGGGTCCCAACTCTCCTGCGTCGTGCTATTTGTTGACGGGCGAGGATCACGAGGGCCGTACCTGGCGCGTGATTCTGGATATGGGTAATGGCTCCTTGGGCGTATTGCAGCGCCAGATCGCGCTGGAAGACATCGACGCCGTGATGATCACTCACCTTCACCCCGATCACTGCGTGGATCTGGCGGGCCTGCACGTGGCGGTCAAGTGGGACCCTCGTGGCTGGAACTCCGGACGCGTTCCGCTCTACGGGCCGTCAGGATTGCACGACTATCTCAATCGGTCGCATGCAATGCCCGACGGCCACAGCATGGACACGGAGTTCGTGTTCAACGTGTGGCAGGAACGTCAGGCGGTCACCGTGGGCCCGTTCACGGTCACCCCGTTCCAAGTTGAGCACCCGTGCCCCGAGCCCTACGCGCTGCGCGTGGAATTCGACGGGCCCATGGGGTCTTCGGTTTTGACCTATTCCGGTGACACCGATGCGTGCGACGGGTTGGTGGATGCCGCACGTGACGCGGACCTGTTCCTGTGTGAAGCCGCCTACGAGGAGGGCCGTGAGGACCACCTCCGAGGGATCCACCTCACGGGTTACCGCGCGGGTCAGGCGGCAGCCCAGGCCCAAGTGCATCAGCTGCTGCTGACTCATTTGCCGGTGTGGAATTCACCCACCAGGACTCGCCAGGAAGGGATTGCCGCGTTCAGCGGACCGGTCGGTATTGCGGAACCGGGGTACACCTACAAGGTGGTTCCGGCGAATGTCACCATTTCGGGCGCGTTGGCAAGGCCTTCAACAGCGGACTAGGCTGGCGATATGACTTCGCCTACCGATCCGTCACAAGAAAATTCCACACTGGTCGGAGAGCGATCCACCCCTGATACGGCCGTGGCCGATTCGGCTGCCGCGAACGTCGTGCGTTCCGACGGTCGCGCCGTGGACGAGCTGCGGCCCATCACCATCACTCGTGGCTGGTCCGATCAGGCCGAAGGCTCGGCCCTCATCGAATTCGGCGGCACCCGCGTGCTGTGCACCGCGTCCCTGACCGAAGGCGTTCCGCGCTGGCTCAAGGGCGAAGGTCGCGGCTGGGTCACGGCCGAGTACGCCATGTTGCCGCGCGCCACCTCTACTCGTTCGGCCCGCGAGTCCGTCAAGGGCAAGATCGGTGGCCGCACCCACGAGATCTCTCGACTGATCGGCCGCGCGCTGCGTTCCATCATCGACCTCAAGGCCCTCGGCGAGAACACCGTGGTTCTGGACTGCGACGTGCTCCAAGCAGACGGCGGAACCCGTACTGCCGCGATCACCGGAGCATACGTAGCTCTGGCCGAAGCGATTTCTTGGGCCCACGCCAACGGCGTGATCAAGCCCAACGTCAAGCCCCTGGTGGACACCGTCTCCGCGGTCTCCGTGGGCATTATCGACGGCGTTCCCATGTTGGACCTGCCCTACGTTGAGGACGTCCGAGCGGAGACCGACATGAACGTGGTGGTCACCGGCTCCGGAGACTTCGTCGAGGTGCAGGGAACTGCGGAGGGCGCGCCCTTCAATCGACAAGAATTGGACGTCCTGCTGGACCTGGCGGTCGCGGGATGTGCGCAGCTGGCCACCATTCAGCAGGAAACGCTGGAGGCGGGCCGTGGACACTGACCCGGAACCGGCCAGGATAGTCCTGGCCTCCAAGAACCAGGGCAAGGTTCGCGAGCTCCAAGCCATGGTCGCCGCGGCCGTGCCTGATCTCGACGCCGCCACGGCAGTGGTCGACGCGCGCGCTGCTGGGCTGAGCGACGTCGTCGAGGACGGCGTGAGTTTCGCCGAAAACGCGCTGCTCAAGGCACGCGCCGCCGCCCGCGAATCGGGACTTGTTGCGCTCGCGGACGATTCCGGGCTGGCCGTGGACGTCATGGGAGGTGCCCCGGGAATCTTCTCGGCGCGTTGGTCCGGCCGCCACGGTGATGACACGGCCAACCTGAATTTGCTCCTGGCACAACTGGGAGATGTTCCCGATGACCACCGAAGCGCACAGTTCGTGTGCGCCGCCGCCGTGGTGACCCCCGGCGGAGCGGAACACGTGGTGTTGGGAGAATTCCCCGGGATGATCCTTCGGGAACCGGTGGGTGAGCACGGGTTCGGTTACGACCCGATCTTCGCCCCGGACGGTTATGACGGTTTGAGCTGCGCCCAACTGAGCCCGGAGGAGAAGAACCGGGTCAGTCATCGTGCGCGGGCCATGAACGCTGTGCTGCCGCACCTCGTGGCGGCACTGGAAGAACAGGACGATCCGGCCGGGGATGATCCACCGCGGCCGGGCTCGGGGGACTGAGTCATGAGATTCGCATGCGGACATCTTCCGTTCGCCGACGCCGTTGACGCGGTGCTGGCCGAAGCGGGAGTCAGCGTGGGCCGTGCCGATTGGGAGGTGCACGCGGGAGGTTCCGCGCACATCGTGGTGAATGCGGGGCACGTGATGAGCGTGCGCATTGCCAAGAACCCTACGTCGGGAGAGAACGTGCGACGTCGCGTGCGAGCGTTGTCGTTGTTGCCCGACTTCGATTTCGCGGTGCCTCAGCCGTTGACGCGGGTGCTCAATGTCGGGCGGTACACGGCCGTGGGCATGACCTGGTTGCCGGGGACCACTCGCGATCCCGGCCCGGTGTCGCCGAGTATTCTGGGCAGCGTGCTGGACCAATTACGTTCGGCAGAGGTCTCGGAGGCGGCGCCGTGGTTGGACCGTCCTGGGCAGCACTGGGGTGGTCATCGCCGTCGCCATGTGTTGCTCGACCAGGTGATCCCGCGTTTGATTCCGAGCAATCGTCCGCGCGCGTTGGAAGCCATCCAGGACTTGGTGGATCTGGAAACGGTGGAACCGAAACTCGTTCACGGCGACCTCATGGGTAACAACATGCTCTGGGAGGACGACCGGCTGGTGGGAGTCATCGACTGGGATCACGCGTGCGTGTCCGATCCCGCGTACGACACCGCGTCGCTGGGGTTGTGGTTCGGGTGGGACAGTGTTCGTCACGCTACGACACCGGAGGACTTCGAGCGTGCGCAGCTGCATTCGAGGATCTTCCCGCTGCAGGCGGTCGCCTACGCGATCCACCATGAACTGGACATCGCGCAGATCAACCAGGCGGTGGAAAAGGCTGACGACTGGTACGAAGCACACGCATCGGTCCACGCCTGAGCCAACACCACCCAGCAAGGTCACAGTGGCGGCAATGACCAGTCCGTGGCCAGCGTGTCTGAGGCGAGCAGTAGCCTGTCACCGTGCCCGTCAGTTTCACAGCCATAGATTTCGAAACAGCCAACCGTAGCTTCGCATCCGCCTGCGCCGTGGGCGTAGTTCGCGTGGCGGACGGCCAGGTCGCTGATACCCAGTACTCGCTTTTGCGTCCGCCGCCGGGCCACGATCATTTTGAGCCGGGGAATATCAGGGTCCACGGTATTCGGCCAACGGACGTGGTGGGCGCACCGTCGTACGGCCAGTACTGGCGATGGCTCGTGGACCGGCTCGAGACGGACGATCCGGACGGGATTCTGGTGGCCCACAATGCGGTTTTCGACACCGGCGTGATCCGGGCCGCCAATCAAGCGGTGGGCGAACCAGCACGTCCGTGGCGCTATGCGTGCAGTTTGCGCCTGTCCCGTGCGGCCTACCAGTTGAGATCGTACTCACTCCCGGCCGTGTCGCACGCCGTGGGAGTCCCGCTGGAGAATCACCACAACGCTCTGGCCGACGCCCAGGCGTGCGCGGGCATCGTGATGGACCTGGCTCGTCGTAGCGCCGCCGAGTCCATGGAGGAACTCGCGGCTCACTACGGCACCAAAATCCTCAGCGCCCAGCTCTAGACCACCGGTTCGCAGCGACCGATTAATGGCTCGGGGCCGCGACGCGGTGCGTCACGGGCACCAGCGATCGCACCACTGGCGTGCCAGTACGTCGAGTTCTGTGACCACGGCCCCGTCGTCGGTCGGAACGCTCGTGGTTCCCCAGCGGGCCGCGATCACCGCGGCTGCCACGGAACGCGCAGCTTCTGACGTGGCCGGATGCCCGTTGATCAGGTCGAGCGCGCGCGCCACGGTGCCTTGCGGGTCCTGGTTGCCGGCGTCATCGACCTGGGCAACTTTTGCAGCGGCCAACCCGAGTGCCAACGCCGACGACGCCGCGGTGCCGTCCGTCACCGCACGCGACAACGCGCCGTCGGCGGATCCGAGTTCCGCGCGATCCGTGACCTTCGAGACCATCCGCAGCAGTGCGTTGGTCTTCGGTGCGGGGCGAGTCATGCCGGCGCAGACCTCGATCACGGCCGCGAGGATGTGGGAGACATCCGCGTTCGTCTCGCGGGCCCTGACACTCGCGTGGATCGAGAGCGCGGTGGCGACCGCGGCCGTCTGTGCCTCGGGGTCGCCGTGAGTGATGGCCGCGGCATCGACCACGAGTGGAACGAGTGCCTTCCAACCGAGATTGGGGACCAAACCGTAGGGGATGCTGCGCGTTAGGACTTCGGGGCTGTTCGTCGTCGGGTCGATAGGGCGGACCACTTCACCGAACTCTCCGGTGGCCAGGACGGTGAAGCTGTCACCGTGGGGAGTTCCGGGGCTGGCGAGCAAAGGAAAATCACTCTCGAAGTCACGGGCCGGAGGTACCGGGGAGCTTGCCGGAGGCCGGGCACCGGCGGCCCGTGCCCACCGAAGATAGGAAAGCCACGCGCAGGCCGTGGGATCGGCGGAGAGACCGTCATTGGCCCATTCGGCCACTTCATTGAGGGCGTCGGCGGTTCGCGCGGCCAACTGGGCAAGCTCACCGGGTTCATCAGCGGCCGAGAGGGACGCGACGGCCAGACTCCGGAACACCGCAGTCACCGAGTCGCGGTAGGTGTCATGGGCCGGGGCAATGCCGCGGTCGGGGGAGAGCAGCTGCGAGGAAGTGGAGTCGGGCATGCCACCGAGTCTATGTGAGTCATGCGCGCCCTATGCGTGTCGGGGCGGGCGGATAGATTGACGATCATGAGGTTTCTACACACGTCCGACTGGCACTTGGGTCGCACCTTTCACGGCGTTGACGTCCTGGACGTCCAGTCCCGGGCCATGGACGAGATCGTCCACTGGGTGACGGAGCATCGAGTCGATGCCGTGCTGATTTCCGGTGACGTGTACGACCGCGCTCAACCGCGCACAGAAGTCGTAGAGCTGCTCAACACCACGCTGGCCAAGATTCGGCGCGCCGGAGCGTACGTGGTGGTGACGAGCGGAAATCACGATTCAGCCGCCAGGCTCGGTTTCGGCGCGGAAATCATGGCCCACGGTGGCGTGTTCCTCCGGACCCGCCTGGATCACGCCTCCCGCCCGGTGCTCTTCACCGAAGATGAGTCGGGAGTGGGAGTCACGGACACGGCGCTCTCGGGTGGTACCGGGAGCTCCGAGAAGCAGGGAACGGCGGAGTCTAGCCAGGCAGGAGAGAACGCGGTTGCGGTATACGGCATCCCGTACCTGGAACCTCGGTCCGTGGCTCCTGGGTTGGAGTGCCAGGCCACGCATCAGGCGGTTCTCCAGACCGTTGCACGTACTACCACGGAGGACCTCGCGCAGCGCCGCGACACCAGAGGTGTCGTGATGGCGCACGCCTTCGTCACGGGGGCGGCGGCCACGGAGTCCGAACGCATCATTGATTCCGGCGGTCTGGGCACGGTGAGCGCCGATGTCTTCGATTCCCATGATTACGCTGCACTGGGACACATCCACAGACGGCAGACCATTCGCGAGTCCGTGCGCTACAGCGGGTCACCCGTGGCGTATTCGTTTTCGGAAACCGGGCAGTCCAAGGGAGCCTGGCTCGTGGAGTTCACGGCCGGGAATGAACCGGAAGTGCTACCTCTCGATCACCGGGCGGGCCTGCACCTGGCCCAGCTGCGCGGTCACTTGGAGGACTTGCTGCGCGATCCCGAGCACTCAGATGCCGAGTCGGCATGGTGCCAGGTGGTCCTCACCGATTCCGAACGACCAGCAGCGGCCATGGATCGAATTCGCACCAGATTCTCCCAGACCGTGGAACTTCGGTGGGAGCCGGAAGGCGGCCGGGCGCAACCCCAGCTCAGTTACAGTGCCCGCGTGAGAACGGCCGAAAATCCGGAATCACTGTGCGCCTCGTTCTTCGACCACGTGAGACAGCGGTCCGTGACGGATCCGGAGCGCGCGGACATTGCCGCTGCAGTGGGTACCGCACAATCGGATGCACGGTCGGAGTAGGCGGAAACTAATATGAAATTGCATCGTTTGGAGATCACCGCGTTCGGCCCGTTTGCCGGTCACGAAGTGGTGGAGTTCGATCAGCTCAACGAGGCCGGGGTGTTCCTGCTCAATGGCGAGACGGGTGCCGGAAAGACCAGTGTGCTGGACGCGATTTGTTTCGCGCTGTACTCATCTGCTCCCACCACCGTGGCCATGGGTGGGCGGAAACCGGTCCACAGCGATCACGCGGAACCGGACACGGCCCCATTGGTCGAACTGGAGTTCTCATCGGGTGGTCGGCGCTGGTGCATCAGCCGTTCGCCCGCCTGGAGCAAACCGTCAAGCCGGGCGGCGTCGGGCTGGACGGAGCTGCACGCCAAGGTGCTGTTGCGTGAATGGGTGGACGGCCAGTGGCTGGAACGTGGTCATCGCCCGGACGAGGTGGGGCAGACCATCGAACACGTGATCGGGTTGAACCGGGAACAATTCACCCAGGTGATGATGCTGCCGCAGGGCCGGTTTGCGCAGTTCTTGCGGGCCGGGTCCAAGGAACGGGAGAAGTTACTCGAGACCCTGTTCGGAACCGATATTTATCCGCGCATTCAGCAGGAACTCAAGGACCGGGCCGCGAACAGTCAGGCGGAGCTCGATGCTCTCCGGGTCGAGCAGCAACGGGACCTCGAACGCGTCACGCAAATGGATGCGCAGTTCGGAGAAGTTATCGGGGGCTTGCCATCGGGAACGGTGACAATTCCCAGGTCCCCTTCCCACGGTGCTGGTGCTGAATCGGCCGAGGACTCCACGACCGTCTCAGAACGGGAGCTGGACGATGCACCGGCGGAACACCAGCCGGTCACGGTCACGGACCTGTGTGAGCGCCTTTCCACGGCCGCGCGGGAATTGGACTCCGCCCGCGAAGCGATTTCGGTCCGGCAGGTCCGAGCCTCGGACAGGGCTCGGGAACTGGCTCAGCGGCTTCAGAACATCGAGCGCCACGATCGACTGACGGCAGCCCTCGAGCAGCTCCGCTCAGAAAAGGACACGGTCACCACTCGAGAGGCTGCGCTGACGCGGCACCGGGCGGCGCAGAAACTCAGGGGTTTCGTGACGTCCGTCGAGACTGCCCGAGCGGCGTCGGAGGAGGCCAAGAACTCGTTCGGGACCTCGCGAGAAGTGTTCTCGGAGACCTCATCCGATCTCGAACGGTTCCGGAGAGTCCTCGGGACCGCGACCATGGCGCTGGATGAATGGATCGACCACGGTCAGGATCTGGCTGCCGTGCGTGACGCGGCTGTCAGCGCTCGCCAAACGGCTGAGCAGGCGTTGGACGTCGACGCATCTGTCGGCTCGGCGCAACGCGCTCTCCGCGAGGTCGAGCACCAGGTGACGCAGCGAAGCGCGCGGCGACGAAGCGTCGAAGACCGCTTGGACGGCGCCGTCGAACAACGTGTTGCGGTCGAGCAGACCGCGACGGAACTGCGGTTGGCCACGCAGGACGCGGGAATGATCAGGGACCGTCACTCTCGAGCTCAGCAGACGCTGAAAGCGTCGGAAGAATTCCAGGGCCTGGCTCGGCAACGTGATGCCCAGGGGGAGCGCTACCGGACGGCCGAGGACAACCGCCGCGCGGCGGCCCGCCGCGTGGAGGACCTCGAAACCCAGCGCTTCGCCTCCGCGGCGGCAACCCTCGCTGCCGCCCTGCATAACGATGCACCGTGTCCCGTGTGTGGCTCCAGGGTGCACCCCGAACCGGCGGATCAGGAACAGGGCCAAGATGTCACGGAACACATGCTCACCGCGGCGCGATCCACTCGAGACCAGGCGCAGTCCGCAGCAGATCAGGCACATGCCAGCTGGCAAGAAGCTCAGCACCGCGCGGCGCAGGCACTCGGAGCGGGTGCGCAGGAGGACATTGATTCCGCGCGAGAGACGGCCGAGAAGTACGCCGCGGCGGTTCGCCAGCTCGACACGCACCTCGAAACTCTCAGCAAGACCGAGCAGGAACTGGCCGAACTGGATCGGAAGATCCAGGAATCCCGGGACACCTTGCGGGAAATCGAACTGCAGGCCGAACGCGATGAAACACGCCGGGAATCGTTGAGCATCCAACTCGACCGGGCCAGCGAGCACTTGGAGCGCGAACTGTTCGGCTTCGAATCGGTGAAGCAGCGTATGGGTGCGGCTCGGGATCTAGTGGCCGCAGTGTCGGAGGTGGACAAGGCCCAACGGCGCGTCGACCGCGCAGACCAGGAGCTCGACTACGCGCGGCACACACTGGCATCGGAACTCGAGGACTCACCCTTCGCCAATTCCCAGGAGGTCAACTCGGCACTTGTGGATCACACGCGGGCCGAGCAGATCGAGACCTGGCTCAACGAGTATCGCGAGCAATGGGGAAAGATCACCGCAGAGCTCGCCACGGAGGTCATGACCGCAACGTCCCTGTTGACCCCGGAGGAACGAGCGGAAACCACGTCCGAAACGGTGATGCACGCGAAACGGACCGGCGAGGAACTGGCCGCACAGCGAGATCACATCACGGCGGTGTCGGGAACGGTTGCCGCGTTGAAGCGTTCCGCGGTGGACCTGTCGCGTACTGGCGGGCAACGCAGCGAAGCCCTGGCCCGTGTGCAGGAACAGGCCGAACGGCTCGCAGGCCTCTCCGCGGTGGCCAACGGGCTCTCCACCGACAACAGTCTTCGCATGACACTCACCTCGTTCGTGCTGGCCGCGAAATTGGAACACGTGGCCGCCGTTGCCTCCGAACACCTGCAGCACATGTCCTCGGGTCGTTTCAGCTTGATCCACACGGATCAGGCAAAGGGCGGCGGGAAGGCAGGGCTCGGCCTGGAAGTGGATGATTCCTGGACCGGCATCAAACGCGGAACGGAAACGCTGTCCGGCGGGGAATCGTTCTTCACCTCTTTGGCCCTGGCCCTCGCGCTCGCAGACGTGGTGCGAGCTGCGGCCGGCGGTCAGGACATGGACACCTTGTTCGTGGACGAAGGCTTCGGTTCCTTGGACGAGGACACCCTGGAACAAGTTCTGGAGACCATTGACGGCCTCAGACAGAATGGGCGCGTCATCGGTCTGGTGTCCCATGTGGCGGAGATGAAACAACGCATCGGTACTCAACTGGTCGTGACCAAGACTCCCAAGGGGTCACACCTGCGCGTCATGACCGGTCTGGAAACGAACGCGTAGGCTGATGCCGTGAGTTCCTCAGTGCCTGCGCCCTCGCCCATCACCTCCAAATCGGCACCTGAGCTGATCAGAGATGTCCAGGTGCTCAACGGGCTGGGTGGGCGCGGCCTGACCTGGATCA
Organism: Kocuria sp. WRN011; assembly: GCF_002295155.1. Classification (NCBI taxonomy): domain Bacteria; kingdom Bacillati; phylum Actinomycetota; class Actinomycetes; order Micrococcales; family Micrococcaceae; genus Kocuria; species Kocuria sp. WRN011. The sequence goes on along the minus strand of NZ_NSGI01000004.1, from coordinate 30,284 downwards.
CGTTGGCGCTGCGCCTGCCGCAAGTGCTGGCCCCGCTCGGCGTGATTACGTGGGTGGCAACCCAGACGGCTTCGCCCTGGGCGGCTGCCCTGAGTTCCGCAGCAGTGTGCCTGGGGAGTGCACTGTGCGGCGTTCTCATGACCTTCTTTGTCAACGTTCCCTGGCGGCAATGGGGCATGGTGGTGCTGGCACTGCTGCAGGGCATGGTCATGTGGCTGCTGCCGTTGGCGCCCATTGAATCCGTGCCCACGGGGATCGACAGTCTGGGAATGTTCCTGCCGTTCTTCTTCGCGGGTTTGTCGTTGGCCCCGCAGGGCCTGGTGTGTCGAATCCGCTGGAACTCCCTCCTGGAACATCGCCAACGCGCGGATTTGTTGCCCACTGCCATGCGAGCGGAGTCCGTGAGCGAGGCCATGTCGGTGGTCACCGGTGCCGCTATCACCGGATTGATCGCGACCACGGCCGGTCCCCAAACGGTATTGCGTGTTTCCGCTGTGCTCTCGGTGGTCATGATCACCATCTTCATGCTGCACCCCTCCGCGAGGCTCAAACAGCCGGTTCTCACGGTCTCGCTCCGGGATAGTTCGGAGCGGCTGCAACAGGCCCGACGCTGGTCCGCTCAACGATTGCGCTCCATGTTGGTGGTCGGTTGCGGTGGGCTCGGCGCGTTACTCGGGGCAATCCAAGGGTGTCTGGTGGTGTTTGCCGTGTCGGTGGACATCGTGCCGTCAATGGGTGCCCTCTACGCCTTCTTGGGTCTGACATCCGCTATCGCAGCTGTGGTGACCGTGTCCTGGCGTACCAGGGTCCGTCCGTGGAATCTCTGGATCCTCTATTCCACGGCCGCCCTCTTGGCTTCCATGATGTTGTCCACGCCGTCCGGGGCCTTCGGATTCGCAGTGGTGCTGGCCTTGATCGGATTGTGCATCGGTCCCAGTCTGCTGTGTCTCTATGGACTCGCGGCGTATGCCGCACCCGAGGACATGTACATCGGGCTCGTCTCGAGGATGACTGCGGCGACCTCAGCCGGTATGGCCCTGGGCCTGGTGCTCAGCGCGTACTTCGGCGTCCGCTACGACTACATTTCGGCCGCGCTCGTGCCCGTCTCGGTGGCATTGATTCCCTTGGCCGGATCCCTTGTGTTCATCTACATCTGGCGTAGGTCACCGCTGTCCAGCCCGCACACCTGAGACCGACGGCCGCGATGGCAGAGAAAACAGCGCTGCAGCCGACGATCGGCTGCAGCGCTGTTCGCTACCTGGCACCGAATGAGCGGGCTCAGTGCCCGCGGGCAATCCATTCGCTCACGTGCGGCTTCTCGTCGCCCACCGTGGTGGAATCCCCGTGACCGGTGAGAACCCGGGTTTCCTCCGGCAGGGACAGGATGCGTTCCTGGATGGACTCGATGATGGTGGGGAAGTCCGAGTAGGAACGACCCGTGGCGCCGGGGCCACCCTGGAACAGCGTGTCCCCGCTGAACAGAACTCCATGGCCGCCCACCTCGGGGCCGTAGAACACCACGGAACCGGGGGAGTGGCCGGGAGTGTGGAGCACGGTCAACGCGGCGGTTCCGGCCACGATCTTCTGGTTGTCCTCCAGTGGCTCGGGTTCGGGGCCGTCGGAGAACACCTTGCGCCACAGCACCAGGTCCTCCGGGTGCATGTAGATGTCGGCGTCCGTGTCGGCCAAGTCCACGAATTCACGGACCGCGGCAATGTGGTCATCGTGTCCGTGGGTCAGCAGCGCGTGGGTGATCGTGCGGCCGGCCACGGCGTCGACCACGGCTTGTGGATTGTGCGCGGGATCGATGACGGCGCATTCCACACCGTTGCCGATGATCCACACGTTGTTGTCGACCTCCCACGTGCCACCGTCCAGGCTGAACGTTCCGGAGGTGACGCAGTTGTCGATCCGCAGACCGGTTTCGTCGTCACTGAGGATAGTGGTCGGCTGTTCGCTCATCGGGGCATCTCCACTACAGATCGCAGGACCTTACCGGCCTTCATGGTCTCGAATGCTTCGTCCACCTGGTCCAGCTCGATTCGTTCGGTCACGAACGCGTCAAGGTCCAGGCGGCCCAGCTTGTACTGGTCCACGAGCATGGGGAAGTCACGCGATGGCAGGGTATCCCCATACCACGCCGATTTGATGGAGCCGCCGCGGGAGAAGATCTCGTCCAGGGGCAGTTCAATGGTCGTTCCGGGATCGGGCACGCCCACCAGAACCACGCGTCCGGCCAGGTCACGTGCCTGGAACGCCTGCTTGAACGTGGGCTCGATGCCCACGGCGTCGATGACCAGGTCAGCACCGTTACCGTCGGTGAGTTCCTGGATGGCCTTCACCGGGTCGTTGTTCTTGGAGTTCACGGTGTGGGTCGCACCCAGTCGCTTGGCGGTGGCGAGCTTCTCGTCGTCGAGATCGACAGCGATGATGGTCGTCGCCCCGGCCAAGGCGGCACCGGCGATCGCGGCGGTTCCCACGCCGCCGCAACCGATCACGGCCACGGACTCACCGCGTTTGACGGCACCTGTATTGATGGCGGCACCGATACCCGCGGTCACGCCGCAACCCAGCAGGCCCACAGCCGCGAACTGGTCGTCCTCGAGGGGTGTTTCCACGCGGGTGCACTGCCCGGCGGCCACCAGGGTTTTCTCAGCGAACGCGCCGATACCCAGGGCCGGCTCCAGCTCCGTGCCGTCTTCCAAGGTCATCTTCTGGGTCGCGTTGTGGGTGTTGAAGCAGTACCACGGTTCACCCTTCCGGCACGCCCGGCATTCGCCGCATACCGCGCGCCAGTTGAGGATCACATGATCGCCTACCTCGACCTCGGTCACACCCTCGCCCACGGCGCTGACCACGCCCGCGGCCTCGTGGCCGAGCAGGAAGGGGAAGTCGTCGCTCACGCCGCCCACCTTGTAGTGCAGATCCGTTTGGCACACGCCGCACGTCAGCACGTCCACGAGCGCCTCTCCGGGCCCCGGATCCGGTACCAGAATCGTTTCCACGGTGGCCGGTTCGTTCTTGGCCTTGACCACTACACCTTTAACCTTGTGCATCTGTGTGCCTTCCTGTTGGCGTGTTCCGGGCATCACATCCAGCTTATGTCAGGCACCGTGGGAGGCACCGGGAGTTCGCCCCGGGAGGAACCGCACTGCGGTGTCGCGCACCCGTTTGGAGGTCACCACGTTCACGTGGTCGCGTTTCGGTTCCACATGCACCTCGGTGGGTGGTTCGCTTTCCCCGGTCCGACGACGCCGCCGCGCCGCCAGGAACACGGCGTGGTCACCGGGAGTGGACCAGGCGTCGTCGGCGCCCGAGAAGAGGAGCGCAGGCTGGTGGGGTACAGCGGCGTCGGCGTGGAAGGGATCGGAAACGAGGCACCTGGCGAGGTGACGCTGAGCGGGGTCGACCAGGAAGTCTGGTGTCTCGAGTACGGCGGTCAACCGATCTACCATGCTGAATCCGCCCAGGACCAAACGCGAAAACCGGGACGGAGCCGAGGCTGCGCACTGGTACAGCAGCTGGGCACCCAAGGAATAGCCCACCGCAACCACCGGGTCGCTGGAGATCCGCCGCGCATGTCCGATGATCTCCGCGCACAACGTCTCCCTCGTGATTGAGGGAACGGGTCTGACCATGCCGTGCGCGGGCAGATCCACGGCCCACACGTGGAACCCGGCCGTGCCCAATGACCTGACCCACCGTGTGGCCACCCAATTGGCGGCGGAGGACGAGGCCAAACCATGGATGAGCAGCACGCTCGGTCCGGGTGTGGTAGTCAGCTCCCGCAGGACGGTGGCCGTTGGCGTGTCAGCCGTAGTCGGGTTAACGGCCGAAGCCGGTTCATCGCCCAATTGAGGGACGTGCGAACCGGCTTCGATCCGATCTTCGGACATGCTCACCGTTATTTGTCCGAGCTCTTGGAATCCTTCGAGTCGTTGGAAGAACCTTCAGAGTCCGACGAATAGTCGATATGGTCGTGCTGCAGACGCAACTTGCGACCCTCGGCTTCCAGCTTCTCTTCCTTGGCCTCGAGCTTCTCGGTCTGGCGGACGTCACGCGGGGGCAACTGGATGGTGCCCTCGGCCCGCAGTCCACCCTGGAGCTGGCGGCCGCGCTCGACCTCCGCATCGACCTCCGCACCTAACAGGAGCACATTGTTCATGATCCACAGGCCCAGCAGCAGGATGATCACGGAACCGATGATGCCGTACGTCGCGTTGTAGCTCGCGAAGTTGGACACGTAGAAGGCGAAACCAACGCCGGCCAGGATCATGACTACCAGCGCGATCACGGCACCCGGGCTCATCCACCGGAACTTGGGCTGCTTGACGTTGGGGGTCGCGTAGTAAAGCAGCGCGATCATCAGCACGAGCAGGAACAGGATGACCGGGAGCTTGGCCCAGTTCCACACCGTCACGGCGGTGGAGCCCAGGCCCACCAGGTCACCCGCGGTCTGAGCTATGTCACCGGAGAGCAACACCATGAACATGACCAGCGCAACAATGAGCACCACGGCCAAGGTCACCAGCAAAAGGACGGGCTTGAGCTTCAAGAAGGGACGGCCTTCGCTCACCTCGTAGATGCGGTTCATGGCGCGACCGAACGCACCGGTGTAACCGGAAGCGGTCCACAGGGCACCAGCAACACCGACGACCAGGGCCAATCCGGCACCGGACTGGGTGGTCAACTGCGAAATGGGCCCGGATAACAGGCTGACCAGTTCCGCGGGCGCGTACTGCTCCAGGAAGTCCAGGATGGCCGTGGTAGTGGCCTCGCCCTGACCGAACACGCCCAGCAGCGAGACCAGGGCCAATAGCGCCGGGAAGATCGACAGCACCGCGAAGTATGTCAGGGACGCGGCCAGGTCCGTACAACCGTCTTTGCTGAATTCCGAGATGGCACGTTTGAACACGTATCCCCAGGACTGCCCCTTCAGATCAGTGGGGGAGTCAGGCTTGGCGTCATGGTCCGGATCCGGGGCCGCGTGATCGCGGCGCTGCGTGGATTCAAGGTTATGGTCGCTCATCGAGCAGTCCTCTCGAAGAAATATGTCGCTGGTGCTGATGACAGTTCTTCGACAGTCTACTGAACCGGACGTGCTGGATCGTGCGCCGCGCGGCTCGCGACTGCCCTAGGACCGCGTGATACCGAACTCACCGTTCCTATTGGGACAGGGACATCGAGTACTGGTGGACACGTTCGTTCAATCGGGTCAGCACACGGATCTCTTCAGGATCGAGCGCGGTGCTGATGAGTTCGGCAACCATTTGGTCATGGCCTACAGAAATGACTTCGTACAAATCGGAACCCTCGTTAGTGAGTGTGACGCGCACACCCCTCAGATCTTGAGCGTCCTGTCGTCGGCTGACCAGGCCTTTGGATTCGAGCCGCTCCAGCATCCTGGACAGGCTCGACTGGGTGAGCAGCACATGGCTGTTGAGATCGCGCAGCCGTAGGCCGCTCCGATCTGCGGTGTACAAAGTTGCCAGAACTTCGAACTCTCGGCGCGACAAGCCGTGCAAATTCACGTTGCGTTGCAGCACCCGGGTCACGGATACGTGGCAACGGCTCAAGGCCTCCCACGCTTCGATGCTCCCTCTAGATGGCATAATTCCCCCTTTAAACGTCCACCCCCTATGGACGTTCTACCAATGCTACGAAACCGTAGACGATGCTCCTGTGTCGCAGATGTCCACATTTGTGACACCCGGTGGTAACCCTGTCCACGTAAGAGTGCACATCCTGGATCTCGAACGGCACGTGGAAATGACACGGGAGCATTTGTACGAAGTGTACAAATGCTCCCGTGAATTCACAGCCCCCACCCGGGCTGCTGGGTGAATCAACTAGTCAGCGGATACCCAACACTTTGGACGTGTGGCCCACGATCTCGTCAGCGAGCTGCGGATTGTCATTGAGCTTCACACCGTACGCGGGAATGAGTTCCTTCAGGCGGGGTTCCCACTCGGACACCTTGGAGGGGAAGCAGCGCGACAGCAGGTTCAACATGATGGGCACGGCGGTGGACGCGCCCGGGGACGCGCCCAGGAGGGCACCGATGGAACCGTCCGCGCTGGTCACCAGCTCGGTACCGAACTGCAGCACGCCGCCCTTCTGCGGATCCTTCTTCATGACCTGAACACGCTGACCGGCCTCGATCAGGTCCCACTGGCCGGCCTCGGCGGTGGGGTAGTACTCGTGCAGGGCGTCCATGCGCTGGGAGCGGGTCTTGGTCAACTCGCTCACGAGGTATTTGACCAGGTCGAGGTTGGCCAGGCCCGCACGGGTCATGGGGTACAGGTTGTGGGCGCGCACGGACATGGGCAAGTCCAGGAAGGAACCGTGCTTCAAGAAATTCGGCTTGAACCCGCCGTAGGGACCGAACATCACGGCTTTCTGGCCGTTGACGTAGCGGGTGTCCAAGTGCGGCACGGACATGGGCGGTGCGCCCACGGAAGCCTGTCCGTAGACTTTGGCGTTGTGCTGGGACGTCACGGCGGGATCGGTGTTGCGCAGGAACAGACCCGAGACGGGGAAACCGCCGAAACCCTTGGCTTCCTTGATGCCGGACTTCTGCAACAGGTGCAGGGCGCCACCACCGGCACCCAGGAACACGAACTTGGCGTGGATGATGCGATTGTTGTCGCTGTTGAGTCGGTCCTCGACCTTGACCAACCACGAGCCGTCCGACTGACGGTTCAGGGTGGTGACCTGTTGGCCGTAGCGCACCGTGGCGCCCTTACTGGCCACGTGGTCGATCAGCTGATTGGTCAGCGCACCGAAGTCCACGTCGGTGCCTTCCGGGGCGAAGGTGGCGGCCACACGCCCGGCACCGCGACCGTGCATGGTCAGCGGAGCCCAATCGGCGATCTGGTCACGGTCCTCGGAGAACTCCATTCGTTCGAACAGCTTGTTCTGCTTGAAGGAGTCGTAGCGAGCCCGCAGGTAGTCGGCGTGGTCCTCGCCGAACACCATGGAAATGTGCGGGACCGGGTTGATGAAGCTGGAAGCGCCCTTGAGTACACCGTTCTCCACGAGCGTGGACCACAGCTGGCGGGTCACGTGGTACTGCTCGTTGATATTGAGTGCCTTCTGGGCGCTCACCGAGCCGTCTGCGGCCTGGGGTGCGTAATTGAGCTCACACAGTGCCGCGTGGCCGGTACCGGCGTTGTTCCATGCGTTGGAGCTTTCCAGCCCGGCGCGGTCCAGACGCTCCAGGATGGTCATGTCCCAATCGGGCTGCAGATCCTTGAGGATGGTCGCCAATGTGGCACTCATGATGCCGGCGCCAACCAGAAGAACGTCGGTGGATTCGGTGGGCTGAGCTGAAGTCAATGTGTCTCCCGGAATGCGTTGCGGGCGCCTCGGTGCGCCGCGTGAGGTTCGCATCCAAGACTATCCCCAGCCCGGGAGGATCACCGAATAAGGTTCCTTACGAACTGCCGGTCCGTCAGCTGTTACGCAGGGTCAGGTCGTTGAACAATTCGTGACCGGTGGACGTCAAGGGGAACGTTTCGACCCGGTTGTTGACCGCCACGGCGGAGACCGGGTGGGCCAGTGGGACAGCCGGCAACAACTCGGAAACGCGGTTGTTCAGGGCGCGGTATGTATTGGCTCGAGCGGCATCTCCGGACATGGCGGCAGCTCGATTGACCGCGGTGAACAAGCCCGGGTCCCGGACGCCGAGTTCTGCATTGGGGGATCCGAGCAGGGGCCCCAAGAAATTGTCCGGGTCGCGGAAACCACCGCTCCAGCCCAGCAGACTGAGGGCGTGAGGTGACTGTGGATCCGTGACCTTCTGCACGTAGTCGTCGTCCCAGTTCACGGCCACCGGGTCCAGATTGAATCCCGCCCGTGTCAGTTGGGAGGAGATCATCGCGAAGACCTGCTCCGGTTGCTGGAGGTACAGCCGCGACGTGTTGCGCGGATAGTAAAAGGTGAGCGGGGCGCCGTCGTAAGTGGAATCGGCCAGCAACTCCCGGGCACGCTGGGGGTTGAAGCCGGGGACCTTGAGATCCTCGCCGTCCACATTGAAGCGCGCGGGGATGAACTGATCGGCCACATTGGTGCCGTTGGGAAAGAGCTCGCGGGCAATGGCACCGCGGTCGATCGAGGCCGCGATCGCACGGCGCACCTTGATGTCCCGGAGAATTGGCACACGCTGATTGATGCCCACGTAGGACACCGAGTAGGGGTCCCGGAAGAGCACCTGCGTGCCACTGCGCGCCAGGGGAGCGAAAGCGTCGAGGCCAACCTGGTCGTAGGCGTCCACCTGGCCCGAGACGAGGGCCGCGTAACGCACCTTTGGGTCAGGGATGCTGCGGAACTCCACGGTGCCCAGATGACCAAGTTCTCCCCAGTAGTCCGGATTGACGCTGAGTTGGACGGACCGCGCCTCGGCGGCGATGAAGCGGAACGGTCCGGTCCCCACGGGATGGACGTGTGAGGTACCGGAGGTGATGGCCTCCGGCGAGGCAATGCCGAACGACGGCTGGGTCAGCGCGTGCAACAAGGGATAGTAGGCGTGCCGCAGAACAACTTTAACGGTGCGATCGTCGATGACCTCGCAGCCCTCGTAGCTGGACGATATGGAAGGCTCCGAGTTCCCGTGGCGGAAGACGGTGGCAAAGGATGTGCGGGGTGCCCAGGGTTCTTCCGACTCGGCCTGTGCGCGCCACTTGTCGAAATTGGCGCGCACCGCGTGCGCGTCGAGTGCGGCGCCGTCGTGGAACGTGATGCCTCGTCGGAGCGTGAAGGTGACGGAACGATCGTCGTCGTTGGTCTCCCAGGATTCGGCGAGACCGGGCTGTGGTTCTCCGGTTGAGGGATCGGCCTTGACCAGCCCCTCGAGGATCTGTGCGGCAATGCGCGACGTCTCCACGGAATTGCTGATGGACGGATCCAGAGTCGCCGGTGCTGCAGCCTGGGCGAACACGAATGACGCATCGGGCGCGGCAGGGGAGGAACCCGATCGCGGATCGGACGAGCCGCAGCCTGTGAGCACCACTCCCAGCCCGGCCACGGCCAAGAAGCCGCGACGACCGATCTGGAAATCCGAGGTGCTCAACGGAGCTGATCCTTTCACCGAACGACAGCTGAACCGGAGCTATCCGGGATGGTGCGCAAGACGGGAATCGAACCCGCACGCCGTGAGGCACAGGAACCTAAATCCTGCGTGTCTACCAGTTCCACCACTCGCGCAGCTCGCGCGGGGGTCGCCCGGCGAACGTCAACCATGGTAACCGGACAACCACCGCGCATTGTGCCGCCCCGCGGGCAGGGGCCCGCAGTGCAGCAGCAACGACGCCGCTCAGTCCAGCTTGAGGTCGCGGCGCAGCTTGGCCACGTGGCCCTTGGCGCGCACGTTGTGTTGGGCGAGCTCCACGTTTCCAGCGGCGTCCACCACAACGGTGGAGCGGATAAGACCTTCATAGGTCTTCCCATAGTTCTTCTTCTCGCCCCAGGCTCCGTAGGCCTCGGCCACTCTGTGATCCTCGTCGGAAAGCAACGGGAAGGTGAGTTCTTGCTTGTTCGTGAATCGCTCGAGGGCTGCCGGCGCGTCAGGGGAAATGCCCAGCACCGCGAAACCCTCGGACGTGAACGCGGCCAGGTTGTCGCGGAAATCACAGGCCTGCGTGGTGCAGCCGGGCGTTGAGGCCTTCGGGTAGAAGTAGACGATCACCCGCTGGCCGCGGAAGTCGGCCAGCGACACGTCCCGACCGTTAGCGTCGGGCAGGGTGAATTCGGGTGCGGGTTCTCCGACGATCAACGTGCTTGTCATAGAGGGGATTCCTTTCCAATGAGTGACAGTCGTCTCGCATCTCGACTGGCTGCGCGATAGCATGACAGTGTTACAACTGAAGAGTTCGAAGGCAGGTTCATGCGTAGGTTATCCGCTTGAGCGTAGAAATCTATGTCATAAATTTGCCTTATCAGTACCCTGACCATAGTCTGATGGGTTGATCCGAAGCGGGTATAGTAGAGCGTATGTCTTATAGAAACCAGTGGCCCACGAATCGCCTGCTTTCCACGGCAGCGCGTCTAGTGGAGCATGCGTGGAACGAGAGCCTGGCATCTCTCGGTATTACCCACGCGGGCGTGATGGCCCTGGACGTCCTGCAAGCTGAGGGCAGCATGACCCAAGCGCAACTCGCACACAAGGTCCGCGTTCAAGCGCAGACCATGGGCAAGACCCTGCACCGACTGGAAGTCCACGGGCACATCACCCGATCCAAGAACGTTCGTGATCGCCGTTCACACGTCGTGTCCATTTCTCCCGAGGGGGAGCAGGTGCTGGCCACGGCCTCCAAACTGGAAAACGATCTGCTGGGTGAAGGCACCCTGGTGGATGAGAACCTCCGTCGTTCCTTGGCGGAGATCATTTCAACTCTGGGTGGCGCCCGGTGGAAGCTGGAAGTTTCCGACGACGGTGTGGTGCGGCAGGGCAGTGACGATCCCGTGACGGCCAAACAGTAAATTTCTGAGCAACTGCGCCACCCTTCCCAGGGTGGCGCAGTTTTTCTGTGCACCGGAGGCTCGGAAAGTAAAAAAATCCGGCCACATTGCTAGTGCAATGCGGCCGGATCATTCGGGGTGCGCCCCCTGGGACTCGAACCCAGAACCCATTGATTAAGAGTCAATTGCTCTGCCAATTGAGCTAGAGGCGCTGGCGTTACCGAAGAAGAAAGTTAGCACATGATCGGATCCGTGAGGAACCGCTCCGTGCCGGGTTTCCCCTGCGCAACGAGAGATAACTTTAGCACCGCATGGCGATCTGTCCAATTCAGCGACGAGACTCAGCTAAAAGGTCCGGGAACGGGAGCGGGTGCCTCACGTAAGAATGTCCGCGTAGTTCCCTGGGGTGATGAGCAGGGAGTTGTCGATGGCGTCGCGCCGTGAGATCACGAAGAAGTTCGCCCGCGAGTACGCGAAGGCGGGCAAGGTCGAGAAAAGCCGACTGCTGGATGAGTTGGTGCATGCCACGGGCTGGACTCGTGATCATGCCCGTCGCGCGATCCGCGCCGCGAACACGCGCAAGGGCGCTGCGAGCCAGCAGCAACGCAAGCCGCGGCCACGGAAGTACTCCTACGACGCGCTGGTCGTGTTACAGGAGGTATGGCGGCTGTCTGGCCAACCCTCGGGGAAGTACCTGGCCGCGATCATGGACGACACCCTCGAACGGCTGGTCCGGTTTCGGGAGCTGGGCAAAGTCGAACCACGCCTTACCCCGGAGGTGTTGAACGAGGTGCAATCGATGAGTGCGGCAACGATCGACCGGTACCTGAAGCCGCACAAGGACGCCGCGTACCCGATTGCGTTGTCGGGCACGAAACCATCGCATATTCTGCGTTCGTCGGTCCCGACGCGCACCAGCATGGACGCCCCACTCACCACTGCGGGGTTCCTGGAGCTGGACACCGTCGCGCACTGCGGCCACACTCTCAAGGGCGAGTTCTTGCGCACTCTGACGGGCACCGACCCGGTGGCGGGGTGGACAATGCTGCGCACGATCCGCAACAACGCCTACGTCCACATCCACGGTGCCCTCGAATGGATGCGCTCCCACGCCCCGTCCCGGTCGCCGGGGTGGACTTCGATAACGGGTCGGAGTTCATGAACTGGGGTGTGATCGCCTGGGCCGACACGCACGAGATCCCCGTCACCCGGGGCCGTCCCTACAAGCACAACGACAACGCCAACGTCGAGCAACGCAACGGCGACTGGGTCCGCAGACATGCGTTCCGCTACCGCTACGAGACCAAGCACGAGATGGATCTGCTCAACGAGCTCTGGGGCCTGGTGATGGCCCGCAAGAACTACCTCCTGCCCTGTGTGAAAGCCGTGGACTGGGCCCACACGAAAGCCGGGCGGAAGAAGCGGATCTACGACGCCCCGCGCACCCCATACCAGCGGCTGCTCGACGCCGGCGTCCTCGACACCAAGACCACCGACCGCCTAACCCGCGAACACGAAACACTCAACCCAGCACAGATCACCCGACGGATCACCCAGATCCAGCAGCAACTCATCGAATTAGCCGCCGCACGCACCCAGGGCACCCGCCCCGCCGCGTGAGCTACGCGGACATTTCACCTGAGGCAAGCACGAACACCATCCGGACATCTTGACATGAGGCAAGACGTCCAGCGTGCGTGGCGCCGGACACGTTCCCAGCGGGGCTCGCACGTACCATGGAGCCATGACTTCTCAGCACCCCGACGTTGCCTTGTCAGACCTGCGCGTGATCTCACTGCCCGAGCAAAAACTCTTCGATCAGATCAGCGACGAACTCAGGGACTTCACCTGTGTGCTGTGGGATTTGGAAGGTGAGCCTGAGGGTTGCGCCCGCGAGGACATCGATATCGCCGTGGCTCCGTACTTCAGCGGTCGCTGGATGAAGGACCCGTCCGTGGTGGAGAACGTCAAGCTTCTGCAATTGCAGTCCACCGGCTACAACGGGGTGCCAGAACGAATCGGCCCGGACGTCGCACTCGCCTCGGCGGGCTGGGTACACGCAGCCGGCACCGCTGAGATCGCGGTGGGTCTGATCATCGCCGCCCAGCGAAACATGGATCGGGCGATCCTGCAGCAGAAGGAAGGTGTCTACAAGCGGTACTTTTCCCGCGCCGTGGCCGACTCCCGGGTCGCCGTGGTGGGCATCGGGGAAATCGGATCGGCCGTGATTGACCGCCTGCGCCCGTTCGAGGTTGAGATCACCCGCGTGGCGTCGTCGGCCCGGGAGGATGAACAGGGCCAGGTGCGCGGCGTTGATGAACTGGACCAGATCCTGCCCGAAACCGACATTCTGGTGGTGGCCCTGCCCCTGACCGAGAAGACGGAGAACTTGTTCAACGCCGCGATGCTCGCCAAACTGCCCGACGACGCCCTGGTGGTCAACGTGGGTCGCGGCTCGTTGGTCAACACGGACGCGTTGACCGAAGAAGTGGTCGCGGGCCGGCTCCGTTGCGCTCTCGACGTGGTTGATCCTGAACCCCTGCCCGGTGACCATCCGCTCATGAGCGCGGCGGGCTCCATCGTGCTGCCGCACGTGGGTGGCTCCAACGTGTCTTATCGGCCGCGCGTGCGGGATCTGATCCTGCAGCAGATCGAACTCATCAAAGCCGGTAAGGCGCCGCAATTTTTGGTGCAATCCGGGCGACTCGATCTCGATTCCGCGGGGGAGTAGTTCATAATGTGAGACATGGTGTCCGAAGATTGACACAAGAGACGCGCGCCTCACTACAGTGGGTGTCATGCAGTTCGCACCCAGTGACGTCGTAGACCTTGGAGTCGTTGTTCTTATCGGACATCGGGCCTGAGGAAAATACGTCGCGCGTGGACACAGGCCCGAACGCTCACGAAACCCGTGGCGTGAGGGCCTTTCCTTATGTATAACGACCCGCATCGGCTCACCGTTATCGGTCAGGGGACGGCCCGCCCGGCGTTCAGCACCAACAGCAGGTAAAGGAAATATCCACTATGAGTAAGGATCAGCCGATCTCACCGGCCGTGATGGCCCATCGGCGAGCCGAGAACACCTCCGCGTCACTGGTGGGCGCGGAGACGGATCAGCACCCCGTGGCCACCGCGGTGGTCGGTGCTGAGGGCCCGGAGGAAATGACGGGTTCGCGAGCCATCATCCGTTCACTCGAGCAGCTCGGGGTCACGGATGTCTTCGGTCTCCCGGGTGGTGCAATCCTTCCCACTTATGACCCCCTGATGGACGCGGAGAAGATCAACCACATCCTGGTGCGTCACGAGCAGGGCGCGGGACACGCCGCCGAAGGTTATGCCTTGGCATCCGGTCGCACGGGTGTCTGCATTGTGACCTCGGGCCCCGGTGCCACCAACCTGGTCACCGCTCTTGCGGACGCCAATATGGACTCGATCCCCATGGTGGCCATCACCGGTCAGGTCTCGAGCGCATTCATTGGAACCGACGCGTTCCAGGAAGCGGACATCGTGGGCATGACCATGCCCATCACCAAGCACTCCTACTTGGTGACCGATCCCAACGTCATTCCCCGGGTGTTGGCCGAGGCCTTCCACCTGGCTTCGACCGGTCGTCCGGGTCCCGTCCTGGTGGACGTCTCCAAGGACGCCCAGGTCTCGACCATGACGTTCAACTGGCCGCCCCAGCTGGATCTGCCCGGTTATCGCCCGGTCACGCGCGGTCACTCCAAGCAGATCAAGGAAGCGGCCCGCCTCATTGCGGCCGCCGATCGCCCGGTGCTCTACACGGGCGGCGGAACCATGCGCGCCGACGCCGCTGCGGAGCTCCTCGAACTCGCGGAGCTCACCGGAGCGCCCGTGGTCACCACGCTGACGGCGCGAGGCGTGTTCCCGGATTCGCACGAGCTGAACCTGGGTATGCCGGGCATGCACGGCACGGTGCCGGCCGTGTACGCGATGCAGCAATCGGACCTGCTGATCACCCTGGGCGCGCGCTTCGACGACCGCGTCACCGGTCAGCTGGACACTTTCGCACCGAACGCCAAGGTGATCCACGCGGACATCGACCCCGCCGAGATCTCTAAGAACCGTACGGCGGACGTCCCGATCGTGGGCGACCTCAAGACCGTGATTCCGGACCTGACGGATGCGGTCCGGCAGGAATTCGAGACCGCCGAGAAGCCGGACCTCGGCACGTGGTGGACCACGCTGTCCACCCTGCGCGACACCTACCCGCTGGGCTACACCCGCACCGATGACGGACTGGGCAGCCCCCAGCACGTGATCGAGCGCATCTCGGCCCTGACCGGCCCGGAGGCCGTGTATGTGTCCGGCGTGGGTCAGCACCAGATGTGGTCCGCCCAGTTCGTTGACTACGAGCGTCCCCGCCAGTGGCTGAACTCGGCAGGCCTGGGCACCATGGGCTTCGCCGTTCCCGCCGCCATGGGCGCACAGGTGTCCCAGCCGGACCGCGTGGTGTGGGCGATCGACGGCGACGGCTGCTTCCAGATGACCAATCAGGAACTGGCCACGTGCGTGATCAACAACATCCCCATCAAGGTCGCGGTGATCAATAACTCGTCGCTGGGCATGGTGCGTCAATGGCAGACCCTGTTCTACGACGGTCGTTACTCCAACACCGAGTTGAACACCGGTCACAATTCACGCCGCGTACCGGACTTCGTGAAGCTGGCCGAGGCCTACGGTTGCGCTGCCCTGCGTTGCGAAAGCGACGACGAGGTGGATGACGTGATCAAGCAGGCCTTGGAGATCAACGACCGGCCCGTGGTGATCGACTTCGTGGTGTCCGCCGACGCCATGGTCTGGCCCATGGTGCCCTCGGGCGTGTCCAACGACCAGATCCAAATTGCCAAAAACCTGACTCCTGACTGGAACTCGGAGGACTAATCAATGAGCCGTCATACTCTCTCCGTTCTGGTTGAAGACAAGCCCGGCGTGCTGACGCGCGTTGCCGGTTTGTTCGCTCGCCGTGCGTTCAACATCCACTCCCTGGCCGTGGGCCCCACGGAGCTTCCGGGGATTTCCCGGATCACCGTGGTGGTGGATGCTGACGGCGAATTGCTGGAGCAGGTCACCAAGCAATTGAACAAGCTCATCAATGTCATCAAGATTGTTGAGCTCGCCCCGGAGAACTCCGTGCAGCGTGACCACATCATGGTCAAGGTGCGCGCGGATGCGTCCACGCGTTTGCAGGTCACTCAGGCTGCAAACCTGTTCCGGGCCACCATTGTGGATGTCTCCACCGAGTCCGTGGTCATCGAATCCACGGGCGCACGGGACAAGATCCACGCCCTGCTGGACGTGTTGGAACCGTTCGGCGTGCGAGAAATCGTTCGTGCTGGCACGCTGGCCTTGGGACGCGGTCCCAAGTCCATGTCGGACCGCGCGCTGCGGCACTAGCACCACCTCACCCTTGATCGGGTTCCGCTCGGGACGCGGTGCTCGATCTGAACAGCAGTCCCACCATCGAATGAGGAGATAGACAACCCCATGGCAAAGATCTACTACAACGACGATGCAGATCTGTCGATCATCCAGAACCGCTCCGTGGCCATCATCGGTTACGGCTCCCAGGGTCACGCCCACGCGCTGAACCTGCGTGATTCCGGCGTGGACGTCCGCATCGGTCTGGCCGAGGGTTCCAAGTCTCGTGCGAAGGCTGAAGCACACGGTCTGCGCGTGCTCACCGTGGCCGAGGCCGCCAAGGAAGCCGACGTCATCATGATCCTGACCCCGGACCAGGTCCAGGCCAAGGTCTTCGAGGAGTCCATCAAGGACAACCTGAACGAGGGCGACGCCATCTTCTTCGCCCACGGTTTCAACATCCGTTTCGGTTACATCAAGGCCCCTGAGGGCGTTGACGTGGCCATGGTCGCACCCAAGGGTCCCGGCCACACCGTGCGCCGCGAGTTCGAAGCCGGCCGCGCCGTGCCCGACCTCGTGGCCGTCGAGGTCGACGCTTCCGGCAAGGCACTCGAGCTGGCACTGTCCTACGCCAAGGGCATCGGTGGCACCCGCGCCGGCGTCATTGAGACCACCTTCACCGAGGAGACCGAGTCGGACCTGTTCGGCGAGCAGGCCGTACTGTGCGGCGGCATGTCGCACCTGGTGCAGCAGGGCTTCGAGGTCCTCACCGAGGCCGGCTACCAGCCGGAGATCGCCTACTTCGAGGTGCTCCACGAGCTCAAGCTGATCGTGGACCTGATGGTCGAAGGCGGCATCGCCAAGCAGCGCTGGTCCATCTCCGACACCGCTGAGTACGGCGACTACGTCTCCGGCCCGCGCGTGGCTGACGCTCACGTCAAGGAGAACATGCAGGCAGTTCTCAAGGACATCCAGGACGGCACCTTCGCCAAGCGCTTCATGGAGGACCAGTCCAGCGGCGCCAAGGAGTTCAAGGAGCTGCGCTCCAAGGAAGAGTCCCACCCCATCGAGGAGACCGGCCGCGAACTGCGCTCCCTCTTCGCGTGGGAGCAGACCGATGAGGACTACACCGAGGGCACTGCCGCTCGCTGATCGGTCCTGATCCGGCACTCCAGTTGGGTGCCGTAGTTCGATCGCCGACGCCGCCGCGAGAGTTCACGCGAACTCTCGCGGCGGCGTCGTGCTGTCCGGTGTTCCCGAAGCAAGAAAAGTGGCGGACGGTCGCTAGAGTGGAGGGCGTGAGCGAGCAGATTCCCTACTACCTGACCACCGCGATTTCCTACCCGAACGGGTCCCCGCACATCGGGCACGCGTACGAGGCGATTGCCGCGGACACCATGGCGCGATTCAAGCGACTGGACGGCTACGACGTGCGCTTCCAGACCGGAACGGACGAGCACGGCCAGAAGATGCAGCAGACCGCCGAGAAACAGGGCGTGTCGCCCCGTGAACTCGCGGACCAGAACGCCGCCCAGTTCAAGGACATGGACGACGAGCTGCAGGTCAGCTACGACCGTTTCATCCGCACCACGGACGAGGACCACTACGCCGCGAGCCAGGACATCTGGAAGCGGATGGAGGCCAACGGGGACATCTACCTGGACAAGTACGCCGGTTGGTACTCCGTGCGCGACGAGGCCTACTACGCCGAGGACGAGACCGAGGTCCGCGAGGACGGCCAGCGCTATTCGATCGGCACCGGCACCGAACTGACGTGGACCGAGGAGGAGAGCTACTTCTTCCGCCTCTCGGCCTACCAGGACAAACTGCTGGAACTGTACAAGACCGGCTTCGTGCAGCCCGAGACTCGCTCCCACGAGATCGCGTCCTTTGTGAACGGCGGTTTGCAGGACCTGTCGATCTCACGCACGACGTTCGACTGGGGTGTGCCCGTTCCGGGCAACCCGGACCACGTGATGTATGTGTGGGTGGACGCCCTGACCAACTACCTGACCGGTCTGGGCTACCCGGACACCGAGGACACCAACTTCCAGAAGTACTGGCCCGCGGATTTGCATTTGATCGGTAAGGACATCGCGCGATTCCACGCAGTGTTCTGGCCGGCATTCCTGATGTCCGCCGGACTGGAACTGCCCAAGCGCGTGTATGCCCACGGCTTCCTGTTCAACCAGGGCGAGAAGATGTCCAAGTCCGTTGGCAATGTGATCGACCCGCACTCACTCATCGAGGAGTACGGACTGGACCAGCTGCGCTTCTTCCTGTTGCGCGAGGTTCCTTTCGGCCAGGACGGCAATTACTCTCACGACGCGATTGCTTCACGCATCAACTCGGATCTGGCCAACGATCTGGGCAACCTGGCCCAGCGCAGTCTGTCCATGGTCGCCAAGAACCTTGGGGGAGTGGTCCCCGAACCGGGTGAGTTCACGGCCGAGGATCAGGCCATGCTCGACGAGGCCAACGCCGTGGTCGAGACGTTCCGCACCGCCTTTGACGCACAAGCGTTCCACCGCGGGTTGGAGGGTGTGTGGCGCGTGATCGCCAACGCCAACCGCTACTTCACGGCGCAGGAGCCGTGGGTGCTGCGTAAGACGGATCCCGAGCGCATGGCCACCGTGCTGTACGTGACCGCGGAAGTGCTGCGCATCGTGGCGATCCTGGTGCAGCCGGTCATGCCGGATTCCATGGCCAAGCTGCTGACCCAACTCGGTCAGCCCGAGGGTGAAGCCCGGCAGTACGCGGCGATTTCCCAGCGCCTCGCGCCCGGCACCGAGCTGCCCAAGCCGACCGGTGTGTTCCCGCGCTACGAAGAACCCGAGGTCCTCAAGGACTGAACGCACGAGCTGTAGGTGATGCGGCGGCGTCGTCATGGGAACATTGCGGCGCCGCCGTCTTGCTGTCTCAATATCCGAGACACGAATTCACGTTGTGGAATACCCGCGCCCGCCGGATTTAGGCTGGGAGCATGAGCGAAGCATCGTCGAACGCAGCCACCAAGTACTCGATCGCCGTGATTCCCGGAGACGGAATCGGCCCCGAGGTCGTTGCCGAGGCGGTGAAAGTACTCGATGCCGTGACCGAACCCGCGGGCATCACCCTGGACAAGACCACCTACCCGCTGGGCGCGGAGCACTGGTTGGCCACGGGCGAAGTCCTCAGCGACGAGACCATGGACAAACTTCGCGGCCACGACGCTATCCTGTTCGGCGCGGTCGGTGCGGCCCCCAATGACACCCGCATTCCCTCCGGAATCCTCGAGCGTGATCTGCTGCTGAAACTGCGCTTCACGTTCGATCACTACATCAACCTGCGCCCGGCCACCCTGTACCCGGGAACCACCAGCCCGCTGGCCGAGCCCGGAGACATCGATTTCGTGGTGGTCCGCGAAGGCACCGAGGGCCTCTACGCCGGCAACGGCGGCCGCGTGCGCCAAGGCACCGAGCACGAGATCGCGACCGAGGTCTCGATCAATACCGCCCACGGTGTGCGCCGCCTGGTCAAGTACGCGTTCGAGCTGGCCCAGAAGCGTCCCCGCAAGAAGCTCACCCTGGTGCACAAGCACAACGTGCTGGTCAACGCTGGTCGCCTGTACCAGGAGACCGTCAACGAGTTCGCGCCGCAGTACCCGGACGTCACCGTGGACTATCTGCACATCGATGCCGCCACGATCTTCCTGACCACCGATCCCTCCCGGTTCGACGTGATCGTGACCGACAACCTGTTCGGCGACATCCTCACGGACCAGGCGGGCGCCGTGACCGGCGGTATCGGCCTGGCACCGTGCGGTAATATCAACGCAGATCGCACCGCGCCGTCCATGTTCGAGCCCGTTCACGGTTCCGCTCCGGACATCGCGGGAACCGCAACAGCTCAGCCGGTGGCTTCCATCCTCGCCGCCGCCATGATGCTGGAACACCTGGGCCACGAGGATCTCGCAGACCAGATCAACCAGGCAGTGCGCCGGGATCTCGAGACGCACGGCAATGAGCAGCGCAGCACCGATCAGGTGGGTGACCACATTGTGGCCGCCCTGAAAGCCGCCTGAATCCGAGCAGTCGAAGGAGAACACTCTTGAGCACCCAGTTCGTCCGTCAGCCCAACCCGCATCCGGCCACCGGTGAGGTTCGGAACGCCATTTTGGCCAACCCCGGCTTCGGCGTGCATTTCACGGACAACATGATCTCCATCGACTGGACCGGTGACGTGGAGAAGGGCAACGGACAGTGGGAGAACCCGCGCCTGGAGGCGTACGGTCCCATCGCGTTGGATCCTTCCGCTGCCGTGTTCCACTACGGCCAGGAGATCTTCGAGGGGCTCAAGGCCTACCGGCACGAGGACGGCTCGGTGTGGACCTTCCGCCCGGAGGCGAACGCGGCTCGGTTGAACCAGTCCGCTGAGCGGCTGGCGCTGCCGGCCCTGCCCGAAGAAACGTTCGTGGATGCCGTGCGGGAATTGGTGAGCACGGACGAGAAGTGGGTGCCCTCCGGTGACGGCGAGTCCCTCTACCTGCGTCCTTTCATGATCGCGACGGAACCGTTCTTGGGCGTGCGTCCTTCGCGGCAGGCGCGGTTCTCGGTGATCGCGTCCCCGGCCGGTAATTACTTCGGCACCGTGGAGCCCGTGGACATCTGGTTGTCGCGCACCTACGCTCGCGCTGGCAAGGGCGGCACCGGTTCGGCCAAGTGCGGTGGCAACTATGCGGCGTCGTTGATTGCCCAAATGGAAGGTGACGCCCACGGCTGCAGCCAGGTGCTGTTCCTCGACCACGAGCGCGACGATGCCATTGAAGAACTCGGTGGCATGAACGTGTTCTTCGTGTTCAAGGACGGCCGCGTGGTGACCCCCGAACTCACCGGAACCATCCTCGAAGGCGTGACCCGCCGCTCGATCATCGAACTCGCCAAGGAACGCGGTCTGCAGGTCGAGGAACGTCGGTTCACGCTGGATGAATGGCGCGAAGGTAAGGCCTCGGGCGAGTTGACCGAGGTGTTCGCGTGCGGCACCGCGGCGGTCATCGCACCGGTTCGTCGTCTCGTCAGCAACGATGAAGTCATCGGTAACGAGGACGACCAGCCGGGCGAAGTCACCATGTCCCTGCGTCAGCAGCTGCTGGACATCCAGACCGGTCGCGTGGAGGACACGCACGGCTGGCTCACGCGACTGGCTTGATCGCTCACCGCTCAACGCGGGGTCGAGGTGGACCGTGCTGTGTAGCCTAAAGGCATGCGCATTGCACGGTTCACCTTTGACAATGAAATTCACTTCGGCGTGGTCTCCTGCCCCGAGGGTCAGGAGAAAATCACCTATCTTTCGGGCGACCCCCTCTACGTGGGCGTGCAGCCCCTCGATCGCACGGTGGACATCTCCGAGGTGCGGTTGCTGGCACCGGTGATTCCGCGCTCCAAGATCGTGTGTGTTGGTCGCAATTACGCGGACCACGCCGCCGAGATGGGTAACGAGCTGCCCACCAGCCCCATGCTGTTCTTCAAGCCCAACACGGCCGTCTCCGGTCCCGGCGACCCCGTGTCGTTGCCATCCTGGACCGAGCAGGTCTCCTACGAGGCGGAGCTCGCCGTGGTCATCGGGCGCATGTGTAAGGACGTTCCGGTCGAGCGCGTTCCCGAGGTCGTCTTCGGCTACACCGGGGCCAACGACCTCACCGCCCGCGACGCGCAGAAGACGGACGGTCAGTGGGCACGCGCCAAGGGTTTCGACGGCGCCTGCCCCCTGGGTCCGTGGGTCGAGACCGAGCTGGATACCACCTCACTCGCCGTACAGTCCCGCGTCAACGGGGAACTCAAGCAGGACGGCAACACCGGAGACATGGTCTTCGATGTGCCCACTCTGGTCTCCTACGTGTCCCAAGCATTCACGCTGCTGCCCGGTGACGTGATTCTCACGGGCACCCCGGCCGGTGTGGGCATCGTGGACGAGGGCGACACCTTGGACGTGGACATCGAAGGTATCGGTCGCCTCACCACGGTGCTGCGCCGATAGTCCCAGTCCCCGCAGCCGGTCTCCGGTGGTCGCAGTCCGCAGGGCTCTTATCCTGTAAAGCTGTGATCACCGGGTCCTGCAGAATGCCCCGAAGAACGGCGTGAATGCGGGCGCGGTGACACGTGAGCCTAGAATGGTCACATCATGACTGACCTCCAGACTTCACTTCACCCCACCGTTTCCGCCGACACTCCCGTGCGCGTCCGCTTCTGCCCGTCACCCACGGGCACTCCGCACGTGGGACTGATCCGCACCGCACTGTTCAACTGGGCCTGGGCCCGCCACACCGGCGGCACCATGGTCTTCCGCATCGAGGACACGGATGCCGCCCGCGACTCCGAGGAGAGCTTCGGCCAGATCCTCGACGCACTCGCCTGGTTGGGTATCGACTGGGACGAGGGCGTCAACGTGGGCGGCCCGCACGGGCCCTACCGCCAGTCCCAGCGCGGTGACATCTACCAGGACGTCCTGGCCAAGCTGGTCGAGTCCGGTCATGTGTACGAGGACTTCTCCACTCCGGACGAGGTGGAGGCGCGCCACAGGGCCAAGGGTGAGGACCCCAAGCTCGGTTACGACAACTATGACCGTGACCTGACCGATGAGCAGAAGCAGGCATTCCGCGACGAGGGCCGCAAGCCGGTGCTCCGTCTGCGCATGCCGGACGAGGACATCTCCTTCAACGACTTGGTCCGCGGTGAGATCTCCTTCAAGGCGGGGTCGGTGCCTGACTTCGTGGTGGCACGCGCCAACGGCAAGCCGCTCTACACCCTGGTGAACCCGGTGGATGACGCCTTGATGGGTATCACCCAGGTGCTGCGCGGCGAGGACTTGCTCTCCTCGACCCCGCGCCAGATTGCGCTGTACCGCGCGCTCATGGACATCGGAGTGGCCGAGTTCATCCCGGAGTTCGGTCACCTGCCCTACGTGATGGGTGAAGGCAACAAAAAGCTGTCCAAGCGCGATCCCGAATCCAACCTGTTCCACCACCGGGACAACGGCTTCATTCCCGAGGGTCTACTGAACTATCTTGCTCTGCTGGGCTGGTCACTGTCCGCGGACGAGGACATCTTCAGCGTGGAACAGCTCGTGGAGAACTTCGACATCCACAACGTTCTGGCCAACCCCGCGCGCTTCGACGTCAAGAAGGCCACGGCCATCAACGGCACCCACATCCGTTTGTTGGATCCGCAGGACTTCCGCAATCGTTTAATTCCGTACCTGCAGTCCGCCGGACTGGTGGGGGAGACCCTGACCGATGAGCAGAACACGATCCTGGATCAGGCAGCACCCCTGGTGCAGGAACGCATGAACCTGCTGGGCGAGACCCCGGGCCTGCTGGGATTCCTGTTCCGCTCCGATGATCAGATCCAAATCGCCCCGGATGCTCAGAAGCAGCTCAAGGAGAGCGCTCCGCAGGTTCTGCAAGCCGCCATTGATGCACTCGAGCCGCTGGAGGACTTCACTGCGGAGAACATCGAGACCGCTCTGCGCGAGGCAATTGTCGAGGGCTTGGAAATCAAACCGCGTCTGGCCTTCGGTCCCGTGCGCACAGCCGTGTCCGGTGAGCGAATCTCCCCGCCCCTGTTCGAGTCACTCGAAATCCTGGGTAAGGGATCCTCCCTGAACCGGATCAAGGCCCTCGCCGCGCAGCTCAGCTAGGCGCCCTTTCGTCGGTTTGGCTCCCGCGCAGCGAGCGGGTATAGTTATTGCTCGTTGCGCGGGAGCGAAAGCCCTAGCAAAACATTGGGATATGGTGTAATTGGCAACACAGCGGTTTCTGGTACCGTCGTTCTAGGTTCGAGTCCTGGTATCCCAGCGCTGACCATCCACTGATCTAGCAGCGGATGGAATGCACCGAGCGAGCAAGTTGGTGCTGGCACAATCTGATGTTACTGTTTAGTCCGTCGATTGAGCCGAAAAGCTTCTCGGTCAACTAGGGCCCCATCGTATAGCGGCCTAGTACGCCGCCCTCTCACGGCGGTAACGCGGGTTCGAATCCCGCTGGGGTCACGAATGTGACGAAACCCCGTCTCCTTTTGGAGGCGGGGTTTTTTCGTGCCCTGACGGCGGTGCCTATAACCCGGGTTAAAGGCCAGAAACGGGGGGTTATAGGCAGAAATGTGTGTATGGCCCGGGTGTGTCATGGGTGGTTTCGGCCGCCCCAGCCGTGTTGGATGCGGGTTATGGGCCAGAAACGGGGTTATAGGCCAGAAACGTGGTGCTGGTTCGGGTGTGTCATGGGTTCTGCCCACATCTGAGGGGCCGTTGGAACCCTCTACAACACTTCAGGCGTCGTTAGAGCCTTTTTCGGCGACCGGGAGGGTTCTTACAGTGCACCAGGTGGGTCGGAGGGTTCTCGCGGCCCCCGGGATGTGGGTGACGCTGCCCGAGGAGGCGAGGAGGCGAGGAGGCGAGGAGCCGGCGTCGTCGGCGGATGTACGATTTTCGGTCGGTTCATAGACTGATGGCATGATCTTTCGCGTTTCCGACCTCACATCCGATGACCTCGAAGCGCTCACCGGCCTGATCATGGACGACGACGGGTACTCCATGCGCGTGTTCGGGCGGCCACCCAAGGCCGACGCCGCTCGAGACGTTCTCCTCGCTCGGCCACCTAGTCTTGGCCCCGAGTCCAAGATCACCCTGGGGTTGTGGGACGATGACCGACTTATTGGGGTGGCAGATGCTGTGCGCGACTACCCGCAAGCACATGTCATGTACGTGGGTCTGCTTCAGGTGGCCCCCGACAGCCACGGCAAGGGGGCCGGGCGAGCCCTTCATGATGCTCTGGTGGACCAGGCACGGAACTCTTCCGGGATCGCCACACTCCGGCTGTCGATCGTGGCGACCAACGCGGAGGCCGCGGAAGGGTTTTGGCGCCGGCTCGGATACGAACCCACGCGTGAGGCCAAGGAATGGGTGCGTGAGGACGGCGTGATCACCACCGCCCACATCTATGAAAAGGCGGTGTGACTCGACCCGGCCATGATCAAACCGCTACGAAGATTCCGTACCAGTCGGCACCAGTTCGTCGATCAAGTGCTCGACCCGTGCCCGGATCTCATCACGAATGGGCCGGACGGCGTTGATGCCCTGACCTGCGGGATCGTCGAGCTGCCAGTCCTCATAGCGTTTGCCGGGGAAGATCGGGCAGGCATCTCCGCAGCCCATGGTGATGACCACGTCGGACTCCTTGACGGCTTCCGTGGTGAGGATTTTCGGCTGAGCCGCGCTCATGTCGATGCCTTCTTCCGCCATGGCGTCGACGGCAACAGGATTGACCGAATCTCCCGGTGCTGATCCGGCGGAGCGAACCTCCACTCTGCCTTGAGAGAGGTGTGACAGGTACGCGGCCGCCATCTGGGAGCGACCCGCGTTGTGGACGCACACGAACAGGACGCTGGGTTTCGAGGATTCAGTGCCCACGATCCCGAGATTACGGATCACATCGACACTCGTCAATGTAAGATGGACGAATGACCGCCACATCAGAGCCCTTGGACGTCGCCTCCTCTGCGTGCTGCACACCCACCCCGGAGAGCAGCGAATGCTGCTCGCTGTCCCAGGGCGTTTTGAGCGCCCAGGATGCTCAGCGAGTGGCCGGGGTGCTCAAGGCGCTCGCGGATCCCATGCGTTTGCGGCTGCTGTCCCACATGGCGGCGCAGGGTTGCGACAGCGTGTGCTCGTGCAACTTCACGGATGAGCTGGGTATCAGCCAGCCCACGGTCAGTCACCACATGAAAAAACTCGTGGACGCGGGGTTGATCACGCGCGAGCAACGGGGGAAATGGGCGCATTACAGTGTGGTCCCGCAAGCGTTTGCGGAGGTTCGCACGCTGCTCGACCTGCGCTGAGCCACGGTGCGTGGCGTTTCCCGTGATACGCCGCGCAAGCGCCTGAACACTGGCACAATGGCGGCGTGAGCACCGAAAACGCATCTGCCACTCCGCTGATCGAAGCGCTTGAGCAGACCCGAGACCTGTTGAGCTCCACCACGTTGCCCCTCGCCACGGCCAGTGCGCCGCAGCAGCGCGAGACCGTCGGCCGGGCCGTTGCCCAGCTTGACGACTACGTGCTGCCGCGCGTTCGTTCCCTGGACGCCCCGCTGCTCGCGGTGGTCGGCGGCTCCACCGGCGCGGGTAAATCCACGCTGGTCAACGCACTCGTGGGGCACCCGGTGACCCGTTCCGGTGCCATCCGCCCCACCACGCGCCGACCGCTCCTGATCCATCATCCCAACGACGCCGCTGCGTTCACTTCCCAGCGCGTCCTCCCGCACCTGGCGCGCGTCCGCGGCAAGCTCATGGATCCCACCGTTACGGCTCCTGCCCCCAACGACGGCGATCGTCCGGTCGAGGACACCGGCTCCCTGGTGTTGCTCGCCGACGAGAAGATCCCGCAGGGCCTCGCGGTGCTCGATGCTCCGGACGTCGACTCCGTCTCGGACGACAACCGGGCGCTTGCCGCTCAACTGCTCTCCGCGGCTGACCTGTGGCTGTTCGTCACGACCGCCAATCGCTATGCGGATGCGGTGCCGTGGCAATTGCTGCGCAATGCGGCCGGCCGCGACATCACCGTGGCCGTGGTGCTGGATCGTGTGCAGGCGGCGTCGGCGGTGGAAATCCAGGATGACCTGCGCCGGATGCTGAACCAGGAAGGCCTGTCGCACGCGCCCATTTTCGTGGTGGAGGAATCTCCGCTCAACGAACTGGGCATGCTGCCGCCACACGTGGTGGCACCGTTGCGGGGCTGGCTCGAAGAGCTCGGGGCCGACGCCCAAGCACGCTCGGATATTGCGGCGCGCACCCTGGGCGGAGCCGTGCGCGAACTCGCGGACACCACCGATCGCACCGCGGACGCGGTGGAGGGCCAACAGCGCACGGAGGATCATTTGCGCCGTGAGGTGACCACCGCCTTCGATGACGCGCTGGAGGCCATTATCGACTCGACCCGTGACGGCACTCTGCTGCGCGGGGAGGTGCTCGCGCGCTGGCAGGACTTCGTGGGAACCGGTGAGTTCTTCCGAAACCTGGAGGCCGGGATCGGGCGGGTGCGCGACCGGATCACCGCGTTCTTCAAGGGCGAGCCCGCCCCGGAGGTTCAGGTCGAAGAAGCCATTGAAACCGGACTCCAGGCGGTGATCGTCGAGCATACGGCCCGGGCATCGGAGCTGGCCGAGCGGCGCTGGCGTGATGAAACCTCGGGGCAGGTTTTGCTTGCGGGTCGCGACTTGTCCGCACTGCCGGAGAACTATCCCGAGACCGCGGCCGAACACATCCGCGCGTGGCAGTCGGATGTCATGCTCATGATCCAGCAAGAAGGTGCGGGTAAGCGCACGCAGGCCCGCGCCATGTCCCTGGGCGTCAACGCGCTGGCCGTGATCCTGATGATCGGCGTGTTCTCCATGACGGGTGGCCTCACGGGCCTGGAAGTCGGCATTGCCGGTGGCTCCGGCGTGGTCGGCACCAAGCTGCTCGAGGCGGTTTTCGGCGAGGACGCCGTACGACGCATGAGCCAGAAGGCCCGCGAGAACCTGGAAACCCGCATCAAGCACCTGTTGGATCAGCGGGCCAAAGCGTTCCTGGACCGCGTGGACGAACTGGGCGAACACCCCACCGCGGGCGAGTTGCGCTCCGCTGCCCAGCACATTCGCACGGCCGGTGAAGCCCTGTGAAACTTCGCAACAAACAACCCGAGATCACACTGTCCGACCGGATCAAGGGTCTCGCGGAAGCCACGGAATTGGCCGGGGGTCGCCTCGATCAGGATGCCGTGACGGCAGCCCGTGACGCACTGGATCGTGCGGGGGAGCGGCGGGCCCTGTCCGCCGATCACACCGTGGTCGGTTTCTTCGGGGCCACCGGTTCCGGCAAATCCACGCTGTTCAACGCGGTGGTTGGACAGGAGTTGGCGCGCACCGCTGCGCGCCGACCGACGACCTCTCAACCGCTCGCCGCCATTTGGGGTGACGAGGGTAGCGAAGCCCTGCTCGACTGGTTGGACGTCAGCGATCGCCACGTCGTGGGGCCGGCGCTGAGCATCAGCACCGGTAAGGGTCGCAAGGCCAGCACCACGAGTGGCGGACTGGTCCTGCTGGATCTGCCCGACTTCGACTCGGTCACTCGAGAACATCGGGAGATCGTGGACCGCATGGTCGGCCTGGTCGATGTGGTCGTCTGGGTGGTCGACCCGCAGAAGTACGCGGACGCCGTACTGCACCAGGATTTCGTGCAACCGCTGTCCCGCCACGGAGCGGTGACCATGGTGGTGCTCAACCAAGCCGACCGTTTGGCGCCGTCGGACCTGCCCAACGTGTTGGCCTCGCTGCGAGAACTGCTCGCCCAGGACGGACTGCCCACCTCGGGGCCCAGCACCCCGGTGGCCGTGTCCGCACTGGCCGG
Organism: Kocuria sp. WRN011; assembly: GCF_002295155.1. Taxonomy (NCBI): domain Bacteria; kingdom Bacillati; phylum Actinomycetota; class Actinomycetes; order Micrococcales; family Micrococcaceae; genus Kocuria; species Kocuria sp. WRN011. Next base: position 2,028 of record NZ_NSGI01000004.1, on the reverse strand, counting down.
TGACGGTGTTCCCGAATTGCGTGAGCGCATCCACGGGATCGCCGCGCACCGGGCGGCCGCGGGACAGCGGCTCGAAGCGGACGTGGTTCACGCCGGGCAAATGCTCGCGGAAGCAGCCGGTGAAGGCGATCCGCGTGGCATCACGCGCGAGGCGAGTGAGCGTTTAACCGCGGGCCTCGTTCGGGCCGCCGGCGTGGACCTCATTGCCGACGCCGCCGCACGCTCCTATCGCTTGCGCGCGGGCAAACACACCGGCTGGATCGCCACGCGCTGGCTCGCGAAGTTCCGCAAGGACCCGCTCAAGCGGCTGCACATCGAAAGCCATGACAAGGGCTCGGACCCCTCGGTCCACCGCACCTCACTGCCTCCCATGAACGCCGCGCAGAAGGCCGCAGCGGATTCGGCGGTCCGTAACTACGCGGACGCCGTGTCCGAGGGCGCCGGGGCACCGTGGCGACGCAGCGTGCGCGTGGCCGCCCGCTCCCACGAATCGCGTCTTCCGGATGCGCTCGACCAGGCTGTGGCCCGCACCAAGTTCTCCGCACGCTCCGCGTCCTGGTGGTGGATCATTTTCGACGTGCTGCAGTGGATTGCGATGGCCATGACCGTTCTGGGACTGCTCTGGCTGCTGGGCATGTTCGCCGCCGAATATTTCCAGATTCCGCTGCCCCCGCCACCCACGGTCGAAGGCTTCCCGCTTCCGGTGCCCACGCTCATGGTCATCACGGGCGTGGTGGTTGCGATCTTCTTGGCCATCACGGGCGGGGTGGTCGCCTCGATCGCCTCCCGCATGCGGGCCTCCCGACTACGACGCCGCCTGGGCGAGTCGGTGCGCGAGACCGCGCGCGAGCTCGTGGAGACCCCGGTGGAACGCGAACTCGAAGCGCATCGCCGCTTTGGAGACTCACTGGCCACGACCACGAGTCCCGTGGCCTAGGTGCTCATCGGAGAGGAGGACCGAGGCAGTCACTCGTCTCCGCCGTGCACTGGCCTGGCGTTCTCTGGAGGCTCTCCGACCTCGTGGACGGCATGGCCATTGCTGGCCGTCTTGGTGACGCTTGCCCGTTCGATGCGTGATACGGCGAACCATCGCATCGCGTCGCGCAAACGGCACCACCCGACCAGGTACCACCTCCCACTCGCCGAAGCGAACAGCACCGGCTCGACGTCACGAATCGTCGTGTTGCCGTCTCGTGATGTGTAGCGGATACGAATCACCCGTTGCTCGGCCATCGCCTCCTCCACTGCTGACCTGACGGCGCGAGAGGAGGCGGGAAGCGCGTCGATCCAGATTCGGTTGGCCAGCTCGTATGCATGCGCTCGGGTCCTGGAGTCGAGGACGTCCATGATCTTCCGGATGCCGGCCGCAGCCAGATCCGCGTAGGGAGCGTCGGGCGCGGCAGACACAGCCGCCATGAGCGCCACGGCCTGAGACGAGGACAGGGTGACGGGAGGCAGCGACCCGCTTTTGGCCAGCCCATACCCACCGCCCGGGCCCGGACGAGACCAGATCGGCTCACCACTGTTCTCCAGGGCACTGAGGTCTCGTTTGACAGTCCGCACCGACACCTCGAACTCTCGCGCCAACCGCTCAGCGGTGACGCCCCGCGCGCCGCTGCGACGCAACATCTCGGACAGGGCATGAAGACGTTCGGATCGCCTCACAGCTCAGGCCTTGGCCAATTCATGCCATAAATAGTGACACACTCTTGTCCATCTGGGCTGGGAGGGTAGCCACATGACAACTACTAAGAGCAGTCCAACCATCGTTCTCATCGCCGGCCATTGGCTGGGAGCGTGGGCATGGGACGAAACCCTTGAACACCTCGAAGCCGCCGACATTCGTGCAGTCGCGATGACTCTGCCTGGTCTCGACGGAGACGACAACAACCGTGCGGCTAAGCCTCGATCCACCGACTCAGGTTAGGGCCGGCGGCCGATATCCCGGATCGGCACTGAGCCGTTTTTTGGCGTGACGTGGTGGCCGGCCTCGCTACCGGTGGTGTTCCACTGATGTTCTTTCGGTTG